>CAYSLA010000098.1:0-12795 GCA_964431685.1 uncultured bacterium
TAGGTGATTCCGGATTCGTCGCTTCTCGACCGGCAGTAGGCGATGACTTCCTGGCCCGATTGCGTGACAGCAAGGGATACACGCTCGGGAAGCCACCCGACATCGTCCACGGTCTGAATGCCCCAGGTCGCACCCTGCCTGACCGCGAGTTTGAGAATGTTCTGGTCGTAGCTTGAGGCATCGATGAAGGCGATCCGCGCCTGACCGGCAGGATTGACATTCAGGCTCGACAGTCCTCCCCAAAACCCAACACTAGCCACTGGCTCGGCGTTCCACTGTTGGTTCACTCTGGAAGCATATACCAGCACGCCGCCAGTAGTGTAGCTGACGCAGGGAGTGTTTGACGGACCAACGGCAATCGACGCGTCACCTGCCACAAACCCCGCACTCGGAACCGGCTCCACACTCCAGTAAGCCGCCATACCAGGCACTGCAAGAATGCCTAGACAGAGCACCGCTATGACTTTCAACTGCATCACAATGCCTCTCCCACGGCCCTACCAAGATGCGGACGGGCCGACGCCGAACGCTGCCATCTCGCGTTCCCCTTAGCGCCGGCCCGACCAGATGGACTGTACGCAGCCAGACTACGGAGCGGCGGGTTCGACCGGACTAGACGTGCCCACCGTCAGCTCACCAGCCACAAGCGGACCACCCGCCTGATAGCCGGCCGCAGACAGAACGTCCACTGCTAAGGGCATCGCCTTGATGTAGAACTCGTCCGCCCGGCGATACGTCGGGCTCCAGTCGACGACCCTCACCTCGATTCTCGCAGGCACCCCGTTCAGTCTGCCTATACCGGAGAAAGTACCCACCAATCCCGAGACTCTTAGTTCCGCAACCGCGGGCAGATATATGGAAACCCGCGGGCGAATGGAGTTGGCAGTGAATAGATACTCCGAATAGAACAGTCTTCCCTTGACCACTCCACCTGTCTTCACTGCGTTGAAATCGAACCTGCCAACGCCCGAACTTGCAGCAATGGCGCCAATGCCTTTCGCGAAGCAGTCTGGAACCGGGTTGCTGAAGACGACTATGTCTCCTCTGATGACACCGCCGGCCGCCTCGTAGATTATGTCGAGAAAGAACGGCCGTGCAACGATTCTGAACCAGTCCCCGCACGGGTTGTCGTCCAGAGCCTCAACCTGAATGTTGCAGAGCATGTTGTTCCAGTAGCCAACTGCCTTCACCGTGGCGAAGTTGCCCCGCACCTCGAGAGACTCGATCGTTCTCGAGTAGATGACATTGCCTCTGGAAACAGAAGTAGGGCTGATCTCGCTGAACTTGAATCCACCGAGCAGCAGGTTGCCTGCTCTGGCAACGTTGATGTCGAATGCCCCAATCTTGCCGTCGACCCCAAACCTTATTGCACCCGAACCCTTGACTCCAGAATCCGGACTGGGATAGGACGTAATCTGGGCGACACAGACCGACAGGCTCAACGCAACCAGAACAACCGCACACAGCAAAACCGATAATGATCTCCTGCACATCTTAACCACCTCCTGTGATGACAGGCGAGCACAGTGTGATGCACAACTAGCAGGACTTGCACCACTAATATAAGTATACTACATTTCGCGGGGAAGTCAACCGGTTTTTCTGTTTTTTCTTAATCTCTTGGCGAGCGGGAGTCAGCGCCTGCGCGGAGATACCCTTCTGAAGAACAGGACACTAGTCCATCTCCGGGAAGTCCCAGGACAAGGCGCTTCGTGAGGTCCGGCTGGTCAGCACGGACTTCCTTAGCGACTGAGCAGGTCTGGTAACGCTTTTGGCTCCATCTTGTGCTGGCTTCTTCGTTCCTGGTGCGTCTGCTTTCACAGTGCCGCCACCGCTGGGTTTGGCGGTGACAACAGCGCTGGCTTGACGAGCCGGAGCGACCTTCCTGGCACGGACATCCATGCTCACCCCGCCGCAGCTCATCAGTGTAAGAGACCTGATCGCCGCACCAGATTGCCTCTGGCTCTCTTCGGTGATTTCCACTATGCGTGTCTGACCCGGGAGTGTGCGACTTACTGGTACGTTCTGGACCTTATGATTAGTCAGCAGATATGAGAACTGGTGGCCAGAGCGCGAGATGGCTTTCTGCTCTTTGACAAGGTTGGCAATGGCCACGAAACGAAACAGCGCCTGCAGTTCCTTGTATACGGGTCTGGCCTCGGATATCTCCGAGTACTTGGCTGTGAAAGCATCAGCAAACTGTTGTGCAAGTTTGGAGGACTTTCCTTTACCCTTGACCTCACTCATACTGGTGAGGAACTCTTCTTCGGTCAGTAGTCTAACCTGACATTCTCTCAGGCGAACCAGACCATCATTCTCTTCGTAGGTCGCTTCACCGGGGGAAAACCAGAACCTGTTGAGAGCGTGGTCCATATCGTTTGGCTGCACGCCCGTCGCAAGTGCCTCTTTCAGTTGGTCCGCGCCCAGCGACATAAGGCTCACAAACCCCGGAATCTCCAGATCGACGGAACCGTTGGACAGGCTCTTCATAAAGTAGTCAGCGTCAACCATCACCTTGGCAAACCGGGAATCAAAAGGTACGCCCAACACTCTGACTTTCTGTGGTTGTTTGCCTACGGCTTCCCACTCGCGGTTGACAGCCTGCCGCCGGTCATCACCACTGCCCGCCCCTCGTCCCACCTGACGAAGCTGTTGCAGCACCTTTGGGTCCGGATCGATGGAGCAACCGGGCGGCGTGAAGTATCTTACGTTACCCTTGCGCTGCACATAGACCATATGTGCCGAACGGAACGCGACTACCAGATCGTCAGCGTGCAAAGTCGGATAGGTAGGATCCACACTGCCCACGAGAATGATGTCCCTGGCACCGGAATCGACGATGAAGCCCTGAAGACGGGTAATCCCGCACAACTTGAGAGCCTGTTTCGAACTGCGCTCCCTGAGTGTCTTCTCCAACATTCTCATCGAAAGAGCTCGACCTTTGGCAGCATCGGCTGTGATGGAGCACAAGCCAACCAGGACGAGCGCAAGGACCACGGAAACCATCGCTCTTCTCATCTCTCGCTCTCTCCGCATTGACGAAAGAAGGGAAAAGCAGCTCGTGTGAGCACTGCCAATACGCACTCTCCCCTCAATATCCCGTTTGCGTGGCAATCCGTGCAGCAATGTCATCTCCGACCTCCACAGTTGTTGATGTTCCCCCAAGATCAGGAGTGCGGACTCGCCCGTCTCTGAGGTTGGAGCAAACCGCCGAGTCAATTATCTCGGCGGCCTGCGTTTCGCCAAGAAAGTCCAACATCATAGCGGCGCTTCGGATGGCGGCTATGGGGTTGGCTATGCCCTGGCCGGCTATGTCCGGTGCTGCGCCGTGAACCGGCTCGAACAAAGACGGAGCCCTGCGCTCCGGGTTGATGTTTGCACTTGGAGCCAGGCCAAGGCTGCCCGTGATCGCGCCACCCAGATCGCTCAGAATATCACCAAAGAGATTGGACGCTACCACAACGTCGAAGCGTTCCGGACAACGCACAAAATGCATGCAAAGCGCATCAATATGGAACTTCTCGGCAGTTACGTCCGGGTAATCTCCCTGTATCTCCTCGAGAACTCTATCCCACATGACCATACCATACTTCATAGCGTTCGACTTTGTGGCCATCGCCAGATTCTTCCTTCGCTTCCTGGCAAGCTCGAATCCGTAGCGAAGAATGCGCTCGACACCCTTGCGAGTATGCAGTGCGGTCTGAGCGGCAACCTCGTCAGGAGTCCCTGTCTTGAGGATTCCTCCGGCGTCCGCATACTCGCCCTCTGAGTTCTCGCGGACTACCACCAGATCTATCTCCCCGGAGTTTCTCCCTGCCAGGGGGCTGTCGACTCCAGGCAATAACTTGGCTGGTCTCACGCACGCATACTGGTCGAACTGCTGACGCATGCGGATGAGGGGTGCAAGTGTGATGTGATCAGGCAGGTTGGCGGGATCGCCCACAGCCCCCAGAAACACCGCGTCGAAACCCATCAGGACGCTCAGGAAATCCTCCGGAGCAGTTATGCCGGTCTTCTTCCAGTAGCGGTGGCCCCAATCAAACTCTGTGGTCTCAATGCAAAAACCAGTCCGTTCCGCCGCGGTGTGGAGAGTCTTTGCCGCTTCGATAGTCACGTCGATCCCGATGCCATCTCCGGGATACAGAGCAATCTTATATGATCTCACAGATTTACCTTTCGGGGATGAAATGCGCCCACACGAAATGTCGACCACTCGTTCGTCACGCAATCTAGACCCATTCCACAGAGAAAACCTCCGCGCATCGCAGGCTGAAGTGAAGGACCACGGCTTCCCCTTCAGCTATGTTTGCGTTCGGGTAGCCTCGCCACGTGACGATCGTTCCCATAGAATCTCCATGGAGTGGGTCGCAGTCCTCAACGGACATCCCTTCCTTCCCGACAACGCCAACCCTGATCTCTCCCGCTCGCGGGGCTCGGAAGTTCAGCTTTAGATTTCTGCCTGCGGGGATCATCTCGGTTGTCCAAAACTCTCCCTCCACGTCTGCTTTCACCGCGCAGAGCCGGTCTTGCGGCCACCAGGCCCAGGCCATCTGCCACGCGTCCCACACCGCGGGCCACCGCGGATACTTGTGCGGATACTCAGTGCCAGTGTATGGGATAGCCACGCGATCTTTACCAAACTGCAACAGATCCTTTCCGCATCCTATGAACTCACAGTCCCACGTGCCCGGTTCGCCCGGAACTATGACCGGACCGCCCGGCACCTGGTTCCACGCGATACCGTCCGCGCTCGAGTATAGCCTTATCTCAGATCGTTCCGTAAACCTGTGCCACACCATCGGAAACATGAGATGGTAATCCGGAAGACCAGGGTAGTCCGTACGGCTGTTCAGGTAGAAGTCATAGTCAGGTGGATCGTCAAGTCTCGGCCATATAACGGGCTCGACCGGACCCCAATGGAAGAAATCGTCGGACTCAGCCCGCCCGATCCACCTTCGCTCGTTGCGGTACATCCGTGTGAACATGACATACTTGCCGAGCGCAGAATCGAAGTAGACGGTGGTGTCCGTGTCACTTGGGTGCATCATCAGCGGTTCGGAAACCGGAGTCCACGTCCGGCCGTCCGGTGACGTGAGAGCATATAGACAGTATCTCCCTCCTGCCAGTATCCGTTCATCCTGGTAACGCGGGTGGCGCTGGATGTACTCAGCGAAGAGCCGCTCCCCGACGTCTCCAGGCGGATTCACGCAGTAAACAAACTTGTACCGTTCGTGGTCCGGGGCGGCGGGGTCGACGAAAAACGTCACCCCGTCAAACCCGTGCTGACCTGGGACTTCTATCCGGCATCGCTGCGGTTCGCTCCAAATGAAACCGTCCTCCGACTCAACCGAGCACACCACCACGGAATCTGGGTTGATGGCGTTGGCGCTCGAGCCGCTGCCAAGCTTGGAGTTGCCGTTGATCTCGAAGAACCACGACCGGTACATTCCTTCGTGGAAAACAGTGCGACCCCAACCTCTCCACGCACTAATCGGGTCCGTCTTCCTGGCTGGCTGCGCTGCCAGCCGGATGCCGTGCGGAATGTAGATTGGCTTGGCGTGAAGCTCAACCTGCCTTTTCGGCAAATCTGACCATGCGTAGGAGCTCCCACCAGGGTCTTGCCATACCAGGGCGCCGCACTTAATGTTCCGCCAGTCAAAGAATAGTATCTTCTTACACCGCTCGTGTACGTTCATTACGTTTGTCTGCCCCCTCTACGACTGCGAAGCCATCCTATTGTATCGCCGAGGTTGATGCTTGTCCAGAATTGAGGTGGCAGCCGTCGTACTTACCGAACGTCCCGTCATGCCGGACGTGATCCGGCAACCACCCATCCCGTCATGCCGGACTTGATCCGGCAACCACCCAACGTGTCACAGGTGTATCGGGATTTGAGGGTTGGGACACCGCGCCGCAAACTATGCACAAACATGCAAACCCAACCCGAAAATCCCGATACTTCACCAACCTACCGAGCGCTCTCCATAGTCGGACTGTCACGCAAACAGCCAGCGAGCCTTACGATGTCCTTGATCTCACATTCCCAGATAACCAGGACGTGCCAGCCGAGCCTTTCCAGCTGGGCCGTCACCACGCGATGACGCTCGATATTCTGTGCGAATTTCCTCTCCCAGAAGCCTTGTCGACTCTTCGGGCTGTATGCATACTTGCACGATGGGTGTCTCTGCCAGAAGCAGCCGTGCACGAATATAGCGGTCTTATACTTCGGAAGGACAATATCAGGCTTTCCCGGCAGTTGCGCCGAGTGCAGCCGAAATCTGTAGCCCATCCGATGAAGCAACGACCTTACCGCTATCTCCGGCCGCGTATTCGTTGACCGGATCCGGGACATATTCCAACTCCGTCTCTGCTTGTCCAGACTGTCCATTTTCTATGAGCACCGCATCTTCTGATCTGACTAAGTCACAAACGATTCGCGCGATCTCGCGGGCCAGGAGCGGAGGTACAGCATTGCCGACTTGCTTGTATTGGGGCGTTCGGTCGCCCTCAAAGAAGTAGTTGTCAGGAAACGTCTGAATACGGGCTGCCTCTCGGACGGTCAAGCTTCTGCACTGCGACGCGTCGTAGTGGATGTAGTAGTGGCCGTCTTTCGATATATGCGACGTTATTGTTGTTGACGGGACACCGGCGAATTGGACGCGAAACCGATCCGGAAACATGTTTCCATTGACGGCAGACTGAACATTCTTGTGGGCCGGCCACAGCCCTCTTGGAGAATCGCGCACGGTTGGCGATCTCTTATAGAGGTCAGCATAGCACGCTGCATAGATATAGCGGTGCAAGTCCTCCCGTATATGGCCGCGGGTGCTGTGATTGCAGACCCCGCTCATCCGCGGGTCGTGATACCAACCGGCAAGAGGGTTGTCGCCTGTCATCGCACCAGAGATGAACTTGGCCCCGTATTCGCGTCAGTCGTTCGCCAGGAGAGACGCAAGCGCCTGGAGTATCTTCTGCCTCAGATGATCATCGTCAAGACTGACGAACCAGTCTTTATCCACCAGAGAGTTCACCGCGCATTTCCAGGCCTCTTCAGAATCGTCTTCTCTCGAAAGCCTGCTGCGAAGTCTCGGGAGGTCGCCGATAACATCTTCAATTCTTACAGCGGAGGACCCTTGAGGCAGTACACGTGGCAATGCTTCATTTGTAGATCGGACCCCAAGCACAATGACTCTGTGCCTCGCCTGGGGTATGCCATAGTTTTCAGCCTTGATCACATAATCAGAGGGTTCAATATCACAAAGCGAATTCTCTCCGCGTGGGACGGAAAGAGAGTATATCCTGTAACTAGCTTCGTCGCTCCCACCACAGCTTTCCACAAGCGCGGAGGCGGGCCGTTGCAGGGCGTCCGGAGCTAAGGCTCCACGGAAGCCAAGTCATGCTGGAACAGAGCGTGATAACTAGAAGACAACAGCAATGTAATGCGACAATGGGGAGAAGAGTGTTGGCGGAAACACAGCGGGCTCCCGGTTCCATTCGGTGCACGCAGGGCTACAACTCAGTCAACCCAATTGACCTCAAGTAGCTGTAGGTCGAGTCGTAATAGCTTGCATCCCTTGTTGGGTCGCTTGTGCAACCGGGAGGAACGAAGATGACCATCCCCTGGCGTGCACGCGTAAGGAGGACACGATAGGCGTTCTTGAGATAGTTCTGTCTAGAAACACTCTTTATCCGCTGCCACTTGCTTCCTCGAAACGAGAGGTGTCGCCAACCATTTATGGTGTAGGAAAAATCGCCGTCCCACGAAACGCATGCCCAATCAAGCTCCAGTCCCTGCACGTGGAATTCGGTAGCAACATCCTCAAGATAATACGATGAGCGCACGTCATCTTTCCCGTCCAGGAACCACTTCACGGGATTCACCGGCGTTCGAACATCCATGGCGTACGGTTTCAGCCTTTCTGCCTGTGATGACACGATGATTCCGTACCTCTCGCTTCCGCTAGCGTGGTCTTTGAGCCACTGTTTTGCCTTATCCAGCTCGCGAGTCAGAGCGATTGGATAGCGATCTCCAAGTTCCTGCAGTAGACCACGCGCTTGGTCACACTCGCAATCGAGTACCGTCTTGACGAATTCCGAAACCTTTTCGGCGCGGAATGACCGCATCGACACACTTAGGTGCAGCTCCTCCACGTAATGCACCTTGGCACGACCGCTGATTTGGCCAAGCACTTGTCCAGCGGCGTATTCACTATCTTTCAAGGCAGGTGAAATGTATACGTGCCAATCGTCACATTCGCGTCGCAAAGCATCAATCCACTCACTGATGCCAGCTTCGCCCGTGTTTATCTCCTGACCTCCGCCCACGAGGCAGACAATCACCGCCCAATCCTTGCGCCTATTCATGCAGGAAATCAGGAATTCTGGCTCCGACGCGTTGAAGCCACGCAGCCCCTTCTTGCGACTCATGAAAGAAGCGGTTTGTTCTCGGTCCCAGGCGCGCTGTGCCTCGTCAAACAATGCCACGTGATCGACAGGAGGCTTGTCGCTTCGCAGGCATTCATCTCTGAAATGATGGACGTTCTGGATGAATGCCTTTACCTGTGTTACCGCATCGCCTTTTCGGATCTTCCTACCTTGCGCGCGCTCCCGCCCTACGGTGTCTCGTGCCAGAGCTTCACGCAAGATCGCGACAAGCGGCCCATTGCCGGACAGGAACACACTGTGAAGCTCGCTCTGTACATCATTGTATTTAGTCGCGATGTTAAGTCCGACTAGCGTCTTGCCGGCACCCGGCACTCCCGTAACGAAACATAGGGACTTGTGACCCGAAGACCTGGATGTCTCGATGATAGCCTCGATCTGGTCAGAAGTCTTGCCGAGATTTGTCGCCCCTGCGTCGTTGCGTGAGATGTCTCCTACTCCGTGACCGGCATAGAGCGCCCTTGCCGCCTCGATGATAGTCGGAGTTGGGCAATAACGCGATTCCTCCCATATGAGTGGATCGATGGTGCTTGTTGGCAACTTGTCCAGTATGTTGGTGATGATTGTGCCCAGGTTCTCTGCGTTAGCGCACACCGTCTGATAGAGTCCAGCCTCTCTCGCGTGCGCGACAAGCTCAAAAGGTCTCCCTCTAGCCTCTGAGGCTACGAGAATCGGAACGACCGTCAGATCGTGGCTGGCTTCGTGGAAGTACTTCAGGTCAATTGCGTAGTCGTATGCCTGATCCATATCAGCCCCGGAATACTCCGCGGCGCCAATCTTGAACTCGATGGTGAGCACAATTCCGTTCGCCAGGACCACAGCATCTACACGATGACCCATACGAGGAATCGCGAATTCGAGGTGCAACACACCCGTGTGTCCGGCCAGCGATTTGCGAAGAATGGATATTTCCGCAAGCCACGCATCCCCTTGCGCCTGAATAACGTTGAACGAGCTTCCCCTTGCGAGTTGAGCGAGTACTTCGTTCTCAGAAGATTTGTGAAAGGCAGGTATGGTGTCTCTATACCAAGACCGTTTCAGATAAGGAGCCGGGGCTAGCATTGTGATTTCCTTTTTTCAGCCATGTGTTTGCAGGTCGCCACAGTGATTCATATATAACAGCCAGAATCCTTGGAGCAACCGTGTGAGCGGCCTGCCAGTCTGCACCTGAACAACAGCGCTCACTCCTCAGCTTCTTGGCACGGAGCATTGTTCGCCTATCATACTACTAGAAACGTCGGCCTGTCCACTGAACTGACTGCACATACCTCGCTGCTTTGACCGGAAACAGCACCAAGGGAGAGTCGCCGTGATCCGCGTATAGACGGAATCAAACTAGAATCACTACACGGCTACCTTCGATGTTTCGGAAACTTGTTCCCGAAACGCGACGCCCGACAGTATCGGGATTTCCGGGTTGGGTTGCGGGCTTCGTGCACAATCCGCACATCGGCGGCCCAACCCTCAAATCCCGATGCACCGCCACAACGCAAATGGGAGAAGGAGATCGACGAGCGGGTGGCGAAGCTGTATGGTCTGTGATTGGTACGCTGCGGGTCTGACGGGTCTGACAGATCAGACGGGTCCGACTAGTCCGACAGGTCGGACAAGTCCGACGGAACGCGTAGGAGGAGAATAATGGTTGGTGATGGATCCCTGATTCCGCGGCATGGGGGCTACCGGAGACTCCGCAGCTTTCAGTGCGCGCAGTTGGCCTACGATGCGACTGTGGTGTTCTGCGCGAGGTTCATCGACAAGCGCTCCCGAACGCACGATCAGATGGTCCAGGCCGCCCGAAGCGGGGTTCAGAACATCGCCGAAGGAAGCATGGCATCTGCCACGTCGAAAAAGACTGAGCTGAAACTCACGGGGGTGGCTCGCGCCAGCCTCGAAGAGCTCCTTCTTGACTACGAGGACTACCTCCGGCAAAACGGCCATCGCCTCTGGGCGAAAGATTCACCGGAAGCCCTCGCAGTGAGAGGGAAGTATCGGTCAGACAAGTCAGACGGGTCGGACGGGTCAGACCTTCTCCAAGTCTACGGCATACGCACCGGTTCGGCGGAAGAAGCCGCCAACACCATCATCTGCCTCATCAACCAGGCGAGTTTCCTCCTGGGTCGCCAGCTTGAGAATCTGGAGAAGTCGTTTCTCAAAGAGGGCGGATTCACTGAGCGGCTCTACAATCAGCGGCGCAGCCAGCGGGGGTACTGATAGTGTCGGGAACAAGATTCCCGACACACCAACAATCCCGAAACAACACGAGTCCGACAGATATGACAGATCAGACGGGTCGGACAAGTCCCACAGAAGGCGTCGATGTTCAGGCTCAGTGCGCTACCGGCGGACCGAGGCCGAACCGGAGCCGGGAACCATGGCTTCGAGTTTTTCGACGCGCTTGGCAATAGGCGGGTGGGTGCTGAAGAGACTCGCTATCGCTCCGCCGGAGAACGGACTCACAATGAACATGTGGGCGGTAGTCGGCTCGGCGTTCATTGGCCTGGCCTGGACGCCTCTTTCCATCTTTCGCAGCGCACTCGCAAGCGCCCAGGGCTTGCCGGATATCACCGCCCCACCCTCATCGGCCGCATACTCGCGAGTCCGAGAAATACCCAGTTGTATCAACATTGCGGCGATGGGACCAAGTATCATCATAAGCAGCATTCCGGCCGGGCTGCCGCCGTTGTCGTCTCTGCTGCCTCCGAAGAAGAACCCAAGACGACTGATCATCGTGATTGCTCCTGCCAGAGTAGCCGCAATCGTGCCAATCAGGATGTCGCGGTGCTTCACGTGAGCCAGTTCGTGAGCGAGAACTCCCTCCAGTTCGTCTTCATTTAGCATCTGCGTAATACCCTCGGTCACGGCAACTGCGGCGTGCTGGGGATCACGGCCAGTGGCGAACGCATTGGGCTGTGCGTCAGGGATCACATATACCTTGGGCATCGGAAGACCAGCATTGGCAACAAGCTTTCGAACTGCTGAGTATAGCCACGGCGCGCTGGATTCATCCACCTCTCTAGCGTGATACATAGAGAGCACGATCTTGTCGCTGAACCAGTAGCTCCCCACATTAAGAGCAAAGGCGATCAGAAGGGCCATAATCATCCCGCTTTGCCCACCGATTGAACCGCCGGCAAGCACAAGCAGAACGGTTATCACTCCCATCAGCATAACGGTCTTGAGTTGGTTCATCTCTCTGTCCCCCGAACTTGTTACCTGTAGAGATTACGAAAACTGAGCATCAAGTGTTCCCGGAAACCTGGCGCACTCATACGTCGACTGTCAGTCCATCGTAGGCGAGCCTGACGCTGTCTGGCAGCCCCGCGTTCGTCGACTCGTGCTCCATCCTGTGGCTTATGTGGGTGAACAGAGTCTGCTTGGGTCGCAGTCTCTCCACGACCTCCAAACCCTGTTCAAGGCAGAAATGCGTAACGTGTGGCTTGGGTCGCAGCACACCAAGCACAAGCAGGTCAAGATCGCTCAGCAGGTCCCACGAGTCATCAGGTATCTTGCTGCAGTCCGTAATGTAGGCAAGATCGCGAATTCTGTAGCCCAGAACGTTGACGGCGCCGTGCAGAACCGGGATTGGGGTGACCGTAACACCGCCAATATCAAACCGTCCATTTGTGGCCCGCAAATCCAGAGAAGGCAGTCCCCCACCCGACTGCACCGGTCTGAAAGCATAGCCAAACACCCTGCGAACGGTATCGAGGGTTTCCTCCATTCCGTAGCACGGCAGAGACCGTTGGAGCACGTCGCTGAACCGGCGTGTGTCATCCAATCCAAACAGATGGTCGGCGTGTGCGTGCGTAAACAACACTGCATCAACAGACATGATACCCTCCCTCAGCGCTTGCAGGCGCATCTCTGGAGCAGTGTCGATCATCAGACTTGATCCACCGACGCTCAAGTGGACAGAGCACCTTGTACGGTGGTTCTTCGGGTTGTCAGATTTGCAGACGTCGCAATCACAGCCGATCACAGGGACACCGTGAGAAGTGCCTGTGCCAAGAAACGTAAGACGCATAGTCTAAGATTAGTCCTCCTAGGGGTCGCTGTACCAATCCAGAGAATTGTGGATCCGATACTGCCGTGGATAGCTGAGAAGCGCACAGATTAGCCACAGCCGCAGGCAGTCGCCGGCGCACCACCAGCTGCGTATCACTCCATAACCTTACCACGTCTCAGAGCAGATGTCCACCAGTTGAATGGATCGCGCGCAGAAAAGTCTTGACACGCCGTGTAAGTTGCTGCTATAATAGCGGCAGTCGAATATGGCCCCGTCGTCTAGCGGTTAGGATGCGTGGTTCTCAGCCACGAGATCGAGGGTTCGAATCCCTTCGGGGCTACCAAGTG
>CAYSLA010000099.1:0-8771 GCA_964431685.1 uncultured bacterium
ACTCCTAATCATTGATGGTTAGTACTTTACTCCCACCAGACCCTATGCGGCCATAGTTTCCGGAAACAAGGCGGTCAGAATTTCCGGAAACTCCAAGGAGAACTATCTTAGTATGAATCCAATAGTAGAAAACGGCTACGTGTGTAGGCGACGTAACCTGGAGGCACTGCGACCCTGTAAAACATCCAGGTTTTCGGCGAGCATGCGTTCCAATCCGGGGATGATGTCAAACGGAACTATCTTTCTGTTGACAGCGACCATTTATCATGGTATACTCCATATAGCATGGTTTCGACCCTGGCCAGTATGATGGCCTTTGACTTACCAGATAACTGATAACTGGGAGGACTTGGAATGCGCCGTTTCTCGATCATAAAGAGTCTCCAGCTCATTTTGTGGCTAGCAGTTGGCGCTACTGCCGTCTGCGGGGCGACCGTCTGGGACGCAAAGCAGTTGAACGATGGCGGAAGTGTCACTCTCACTTCGGTTCCAGTGACTGCTGTGTTTGACGATGCGTTCTATGTCCAGTCAGACGCCGGGGCTTGCGGCATCAGGGTGGAAAGAGCTGGCCACGGCGTTCTCCAGGGAATGCTTGTCGACCTGAGCGGGAAGATATATACCAACCCCGACCTCGAACGATACATCGCAGCCACCAGTGTAGACGACACTGGGAGTTCATGCGTAGTGAGCCCAGTAGCAATGGGTTGCAGTGCGGTAGTGGGCGGGCATCTGGACTACGAAGCTGCCACCGGGCGCGGCCAGGCAGGGATTGCCAACGCCGCCGGGCTCAATACCGTGGGGCTCCTGGTCAAGCTCTCGGGCACGGTCGGTTTTGTGGATGCCGGCTCGTTCGTCATTGATGACGGCGGTACACCCGTTAAGTGTCTGATGCCACCTGGAATCGTTGCCGATCCGCGATGGTCGTTTGCGAGTGTTTCGGGAATCTCAGCGTGCGGCTGGACCGGCGGGCAGATGGAACGCGTGCTACGTGTGCGCAGTACGGACGACATTAGTGTTGTAGTGCCCGACCAGCTAGTCCAGAAAGTGCAGACCGCGGGTTCGTTCGCAGACGATCTGTCCGCTGGCGGGCTCAGCGGTGTGTGGGCGTATTCCGGCGCGGTAATGGGAGAGCCTTCCACATTCGGCAAGACCGATGTTGCAGGACTGTTCAGCGATGGAGGCTACAGCCACCTCACCTATCGATTTGACGTGCCTGCCGGCAATACTAGTTTTGTAAAGCTCTCCTTCACCGCCACCGTTTACTCCGGCGGGTACGATCCGGGAGAGTCCCCGCTCGCCCTCACATACAGCTACGACGGCGAATACTGGTTCACTTCTGCGACTCTGAGCTCGCCGGGCCCATCTTGGACGCAACTGTCCGGCTCGGCAGTGGTTGCTCCGTTGGATCGGACACTGTACGTGCGCCTTGGAGGACAGACTGTCGCCGGGGGGACTGCGTGGTACGCCACGATTGACAAGATGGAAGTCAGCTTCACAGCGGCAAACGTAAAGAATGTCAAATCCGCACCCTATAACGCGAAAGGGGACGGGGTCACCAACGACCGAACTGCCATTCAATCCGCGATCAACGCCGCATCATCCGGTGGAGGCATTGTCTATTTCCCTCCTGGCAACTACTTCGTGTCCGGGTCGCAGATCTCGTTGAGAGCGAATGTCGGGCTCGCAGGTCTGGGCTCCCAAAGCGTGATCATTCAGGGTGATACGATGGCGAATATGATCTCGGCAAAGGGATCGGTAAGCACGCCTTGTGAGAACCCTTCTATAAGGTTTCTTACATTCAAGATGCAAGGCGGGGCTTCGAATGTATGTTGGTCATTCGCGAACTTCGATCACTGCCGCAACGCCTTTGTTTCGAACTGCAGCTTTGACTCCCTTAGCCAGGCAGGCCCATTCGGGATGTTCCACCAGGTAGACTTCACTCTCTGTGACGGAGTCGTTGTCACACACAACGTTTTCAAGAACTGCCTCGCCGGCACCGGAATGAACGGCGCTGCCTGGGAACCCACGCTTGCTACCAACGGCTACTTTGCCCGCAACTTAGTGAGTATGTATTTCGACACTGGGATCGGTCTATGGACGGGTGCGCAGAATACACGGATATGCCATAACGTGTTCCGTGGCCCGGTTGATGCCGATCCGAATGCGGTCGGTGTGGACAATGACGGTGCTCACGACTGCCTAGTTGACCACAACACATTCATCGGCGGGCAGATCGGTGTCAGGGTTATGGACTCTCACAATGGGAACTATCCAATCAACCGATTCACGGTCGATGGTAACACGTTCCGAGGCCAGAAAGATAATCCAAATGGGAATCCTGCTTGTGCTATCAAGCTGGTTCACACCATCAGCGCCGAGTATCCGAACTACGAGATGGACACGATCATCAAGAACAACCGGATTGAGATCGTATCGACGGGGATCATGTCATGGTCCTATGTTACTCGCGACACTGGGCCAGACCTTACGCTGACCATTGAGGACAACAGTTTTACCGGTAACGGCAAGGCTGTCATCATTGGAGGATACGGGCACAACGGCAATTATGTGATCCCCAATCGCACAAACACGTTCAATATGAATGATGGTGCACTAGTTGGTTCGCCAAGGACGTCAGAATGGGCCAATCCTGATGGCGATCCGCTTGTCGTGTTTGGGAATGAGAATGTGTTGGCTACGCCGGTTCCCTCGCCACATACGTATTCGTCGACGGCCACGATCTGGTCCGGAAACCTGGTCCCGGGTTTCTATGGAGTCAAGCTACGATATGGAACGCTTCAGCCCAACCCTGCGACGTATGCGCTTATGAATATTCTGGGACTAAGCACTCAAATTGTGGCCGCACAATCCAACAGCAGTTTCGATCTCTACTTCGCGATCAGCGGCTCTGGGGTGCGGACGATCCAATTCAGTCTGCCAAGTGGAGGATTCAACGCTACGATAGACTCGCTTGTTTTGTACCGAATGCTGTAGATATACAACAGAAAAAAATACGTCATGAGGTCTTGACACCCCGGTTTTTCCATGGTATACTCCATTATTGCAGCTTATTAGGTAACTGGTAAGTTGAGGGGCTAGTTGAACCAGAAGTTGGACAGATGATCGCACTGTCAATGGGCAACGACTAAGTAAATCGCACCACGTAATGCACGATGATGAAAGGAACCTAAGATGAAACCAAACGTAGCAGTCCTTGCAGCTCTTGCGGTGCTTGTGCTCGCCACCGCACCGATTCAAGCGACCACCTATCTTGGTCAGAACTTCACTGTCTCGAGCTTTCCAGCGGGATGGGAGGCGAACTTTGACTCTCAGGTCATTGACGGCGCCTGGGAGACGACCAAAGGTTGGTTGGGAGTCGGATTCTATGGCCTACCGGCGACGACCGATGCGATACTGGAAAAGCACTTTCCGCGGGCAAGCGGTGACACCACATCCTACGTTGCCCAGTTGGCCATGTCGGGACACGGCTGGCACAAGATGTACCATGTACACTACCTCGCCTATAGCCTGGATAACGGAGCGACGTGGATAAGGGTCGGCAGTGACACCAGGGACTCCTACACCACCGAGACTATCGGGGGAGCAGTGATAGTACCGCCGGATGCGTCACTTTGGGTGAGATACTGTGCCGTCGACTGCGGTGACTGGACAGCCACCCTGCCGGCTAGCGGATTCTACGGCGGCGGAAGTGCGATCACGCAGGTGTCCGTCAAGTTCGGAGCCGGTTTCCAGATGGGTACAGACTTCTCGAAGACGGACTTCCAGACTGGATGGGAATCTGATTTCAGCTCGACCCAGATCAATGGTGGTTTTCTCCCTGCCGGTGTACTGAGAGTTGGCTTCGGCGGCATTCCTCCTGGTCCGATTGATGCGGTTTTGGAGAGGGTATATCTGCGCCCAAGTGGCGACACAAATCCTTACGTGGTCAAGCTTTCTCAGAAGTTTGAGCGAGCGAACAGATACCACCAGAACTACATCAAGTACAGCATGGATGGTGGCACGACTTGGAAGACTGTCGGTCCCACTACTTCATCTGACTGGCCAGCCGTGACGATCTCGGCGGAGGCTTACGTTCCCTCATCAGCAGGCATGCTGATCGTTCAGAATGGAGTTGTAGACAACGGCGACTGGTCTTTTGGTCTTCTGGGAGATGGAGGTGGAAGCCATATAATAAGTGTGGCTGCGGACTTTTGCGTCGCGTCGACGATGGGCGATGATTTCTACAAGTCTGATTGGACGGAACCAACATGGCGGAGTGATTTCCAGCGCATTCTTGGCGAAGGCCAGCAGGGCGGAAGTGGCTCGTGGACAGGAAATGGCTCATATCTGTCCTACAACGAGGGCGGACAACCGGCCCTTGAGAACCTTGGGATGGCCAAATACTACGTTCGCGCGGAGGGCGATAACAATATCTACGTTTTGAACTCGACCACGAGCGCCGGCCGGTGGGATCGCGTACGCGACAACATGACCTCGCTGACAACGGATGGCGCGACATGGAATGTGCTCGACAGGCAGACCATCGATACCTGGTGGCCCACGAACGAGTTGGTTGCCGGAACCACCACTATTGACAGCAGCGCCCCCTTCCTGGGCGTGAGAAGAGAGATCACGTACTTTGATCCGCCGCAAAGTACCGACTGGGCTTCGGACGCGCAGCGGATTAGCTGGGTAGGCGATGATTTCAAGGCCATACATCCCATCGTGGTGTTCAGCTCGTACACGGACGAGCTCAGTAGCCGGCGCAATCTTTGGAGTAATGCTGGTGACGTCACGCCATGGACCGCACTTGGCGGCAGCGACAGAGCAGGACTGTACAGCGACGGCGGATGGAACTACGTCGGCTACCGATTTGACAGATCCGCTGGTACCACGGGCGGCATAAAGGTCGACCTGTCGACGAACGTCTACGTCGAATCCATCGATTTCGACAATGAGACGTTTGCCCTGTGGTACAGTTGGGATGGGACAACTTGGACACAACTGGACAAAGCGACGGCTGCGGACGTCGGGGTTGTGTGGACCACACTTGCCGGATCCGTGACCATGGACGGAGCCAAGAACTCGCTCTACGTAGCTGTTGGCGGCCCAACTGCCGCAGGTGGACCCGCTTGGATGGGCTACATAGATCGAGTAAGTGCCAGCTTCGGCACTCCCCCGATAGGGCTCGGCGGAGCGAAGAACTTGGCGGATGGCACTCCTGTGGCAATCAACTCACTCGTGGTAACTCACGGCGGGTTCGCTGACTTCTTCTATGCTCAGTCCGAAACGGAGCGATCTGGCATCCGTGTCGAGAAGATCGCACACGGACGGGTGCTGAACGAGAAGGTCTCGGTGACCGGGTATATGCGAACGAAGCCATACGGTGAGAAGTATGTCGAAGCCACCGGCGTCGTGCACCTCGGCACAGGCGCCATTGAGCCCACAGGCATGATCAACAAGAACGTGGGCGGCGGCCCGTGCTTCTACGATCCGGATACTAAGGCCGGGGTCAGAGGTTACGCCAACAGTGGCGGGGCAAACAATCAAGGCCTGCTGGTCAAGATATGGGGCATCCCGACCTATACGGGTAGCTACAGCGTCTTCACCATCGACGACGGAAGTGGCAACGTTATTCCGTGTTACGACCCCATGAACAATGCCTGGGGAGCAGAGGGATGGCTATATGTCGCGGTTACTGGTGTTGTCTCAGTGGACCATGTGGATGAAGCCGGCAACATGTACCCGCTGTTGACGGTAAGAGAGACACTGGCGGACTTGCAGGGCATCCAGTAGCACACGCGGAAGCGAGGTCTCGACCGGCCCAACGCGAGGTCCTGGGTCGGCAGAGCTGAGACCTCCGCCGCACCAACCAGAAGGCATCGAAAGGTGGTGATGCGACTGAAAGTTGATGACAACAGGAACTTCCTCACAGGTACGATGGAGGAATGCAGACAATGAAACGTACTAAGACTCGATTACTTCAAGGAGAAAATCAGATGAAGACTAGAATGATTCAGGTTGTACTTGCAGCGACAGTTCTGCTGCTCGCGTTCTCGGGTGTGCTGCTCGCCGCTGGGCCCATGGGCCAGGATTTTCTGAAGAACACTTGGGCAACCGGTTGGGAGAGCGATTTCGATTCGGCGACTACTGGCGGCTCATGGAATCTTGACATGGGATGGCTTGGCGTATGTTGGTACGGTTGGCAACTACCCGATGCAGTACTCGAAAAGGACTGGACGAGGCTGGGAACCGACACAAAGACTTACGTCGTTAACCTGGCAATGGACGGGCACGGCTGGCACAGAATGCATAACACCGGCTACATCGACTACAGCCTTGATGGCGGCGCCTGGATGCGACTGGCATCCGGCGCTTTTGACTCCTATGGCAATACGCATATTGCCGGGAGTATCGCGGTCGGTTCAGGCGTTCAGGCTCTGGGAATCCGCTACGGAGTTGTGAACGCTGGTGACTGGATCACGGAGCAGTACTCTGGCGGCAGTTGTGCCATAACTGCCGTGTCAGCGGCGTTTGTTCCTGAACCGAGCAGCATTCTCGCTTTGCTGTCCGGGTGCGGCGGTCTGCTGGGGATCGCCCTGAGACGAAGGAAGTAGTCACAGACTGTCACAGGAAGACCTCTCGCAGTCTGCGGAGAGGTCTTCCTGGAATAACTGTTAAGACTCGGCCATCACACCCATGGAGGTTGCACGGAAATCGTGGAGGATTATGGAAGATCTCAGGTTTGACAGCACCCATAAGCACAAGAGACTCAGCGAGATCATACGTAACTCGATAGTCTCTGGAGAGTTCAAAGAGGGAGAGCGATTACCCTCTCAGAATGAGCTCAGCAAGACGTATGGGGTCAGCTCGGCCACGGCGAGAGAGGCCGTCGGTTTGTTGGTAAGCGAAAGCCTCCTCTACAGGATACAAGGAAAGGGAACGTTCGTTGCACCAACGAAACGCAATCGGCGCACCATTGCAGTGGTCATTCCGCATCTGTACTCCAATCACGATATGCGTTACTCCATGGGCTACGATGTCGCTACAACGCTGGTTCACTGCATAGAAGACGAAGCCAAGCAGAACTCCGCCAACTTGATGCTCTGCCTGAGCAACGATAGCGTTGAGCGGGAACGAGAAAACCTCTTGAGTGCTCTCGACGCGGGCGTAGACGGGGTGGTCTTCTTTTCCCTGGGTCTCAGGAGCAACGTCGACTGTGTGGAACGTCTTATCAAGGCGGACGTGCCCGTGGTATTGATAGACACAAATCTGCCGGGCACGAACGCGTCCTACGTTGGCACGGACAACTTCGCTGGAGCGAAACGAGTGACGGAGGAGCTGATAGACGCGGGGTTCGACAGGATCGTCTACTTGAACACTGCGCATACAGATTGCTCTTCGGTGATCGATCGACACGCGGGGTGCGAAGCTTCCTGCCGTCAGCGAGGGGTTTCTCTTGAGACTGTCTGTCTCCCAATCGGGGCCGGCGTTCTGCAGGTCGAGACTGAGCAGATAGCCTATGAATACGCAACCAGGGTGTTGCCCGGAATGGACAAGCCAGTGGCGTTGTTCGCGGTGTCTTCGTCCATTACGGTCGGTCTATGGCGAGCAGTTGATAACCTCCCGATGGATCATCGTCGGGTGGCGTTGGGTTGCTTCGACGAACTGCCTATGCTGATTCCCGACGACGTCTTTCTGGTGAAGGCCATTCAGCCGTTGGAACAGATCGGCCGCGGTGCTGTTCAGGCGCTTATCAGTCAGACAAACGGAGCGACCGAGCCGCTGTTGATGAGTCTTGCTCCAAAGATTGTTGTGAATTGCCCGGTACCCGGTGAGAATAAGGCTGTTGCTGCCAATCCGGCATTGGGACATGAACTGGTCACCACGTGTGGTGCCGAGTCAGGAGGACTTTGACGATGTTGGAACGAAACGACCGTGGCTTTACGCTGATAGAACTGCTGGTTGTAATCGCGATTATTGCGATCCTTGCCGCGATTCTTTTTCCCGTATTTGCGCAGGCGAGGGAAAAGGCGCGACAGACCGCCTGCCTGTCGAATCTTAGTCAGATTTCCAAGGCTTGGATGCTGTATACACAGGACTACGACGACACATGCCCCGCGCTGGTCATGCAACCCCCATACAGCAGTTCGGGAGTAGTCGAGAGCTGGGCTGAGATACTCATGCCCTATACCAAGGGTGTGCAGGTGTTCGGCTGCCCGTCAAGCTGGGTGCCGAAGACACCGGCCGATATCAGTGGTGTAACCATGTATGGCAAGATGAGCTACGGATGGAACGCCACCGTATTCAACTATCCGTATCCGCCCTACAACTTCGTGGTCAGTATGAGCGATATCGAATACGCGTCCGAAACTGTATTTGCCTGTGATAGTGGCGGGGCGAACTGGATATCGCTGCCAGGAGGCAGCTACTGGAACTACGACGATTATCCACAATACTATGGGCCAGGCTACGTCTGCCGACCTCCTCTTGACCGTCATAACGGCATAGTCAACTGCGCATTCGCGGACGGCCACGCCAAAGCTGTCCCCCAGAAGGAGTTGATAAAACGCGTCCTTAACACCGACGGAAGAAAGGTAGCCTATTTGCAGTCGGGCTTCGTCGGTGCCTGGACATCCAACAAAGCAATCTATATCTTCCCGTACTTCGCCGTTTCGGCTACGAATGCGCATTTCTGAGCAAGGGGAGGCGGAGCCTCAGCCCCGCCTTTACTGCTCGGCCGTAGGGGCAGACCTGTGTGTCTGCCCGGC
>CAYSLA010000099.1:8871-12677 GCA_964431685.1 uncultured bacterium
CTGCTCGGCCGTAGGGGCAGACCTGTGTGTCTGCCCGGCAACCCTGGAGTGACTTCCGACCCATCTCGACATAACTTGCATTCTTGCACATCCTCACAAGCGGAGTATCAGCCTGATATGAAGAAGCTATTGCCATCTCTTGGCGCCATTGCAGTAACGTTGTGTCTATTCACCGCTCCCACCGTGTCCTTTGCCAGAGGCTGGGAACTCGCGGACGTTTGCAGCGATTCCTCAGGCGAATGGCTGATGTTCGATGACTTCGAGACACGGCTCCTGCAGTCCTGGTGGGACTACGGCCCGGCGCTGGATGCATGGAACGGTGACAGGGTAGCAACCACGGATCTTGCCCGACCTGTCGCGGCCTATGAAGATGAACCCCTGCGGTTCTACAAACAGAGTGTCGAGTATCGATTCGATGACAACATCATGCGAACCAAGCGCGTGGCCCACTCCGGGCAATGGTCACTGCAGGTCCGATCGCTCGACCTCCCCGAAGGCGGCGCTGGTGCCAACGTAACGGTGAGCCTCAAGAACACCCTCTTCTGGCTGAACATGCGCCCGGAAAGCCGAATCAGGTTCTGGTTTCGAGGAGATGGCAAGTCTTCAGACGCGAAGCTGGAACTGCTGGCTTCCTGGAAAGAGGACGGCAAACAGGTCTTGCACTCGCTGGGCGATGCGACAATCAGTGGGCAGCACTGGACGCAGTTCGTCAGCAAACCACTTGGCGCGGACGCAGCGGGTGCAACTGAACTGGTTGTTCGCTTTACAGGCGCAAGATCCGCTCGGCATTTCCATATCGATGACTTTGAGATCAGCAACTGTCTTCCGACCGCGCCGACGCCTGTCGAGATTAGCACTGAAGTGGATTCACGTGAGCCCAGACCGATCCTGGTGGGGTTTCGGGGCAGACAGCGCAGTCAGAAGCCGACGCTGCTGTTCAGTGACCTGACAGGATGGGCTCTCCGTGCAGGAGGCGGGTGGAAGGCTAGTATCTGTTCCAGTCGCGAAGAGCCGCTATTCGAGGACACTCCGTTGGTCGGCAAGCTCACCTACTCTGGAAACGGAAGCGGGTGGGTCGAAATTCGCCCCGCCCGCCCGCCGATCATCAGGTCTGAGGTTGATGCGGTGAAACTGTGGGTATACGGCCAGAGATGGGCCTGGGTCGACGATGCCTCCACGCCATTCGCGGGTTTTCTTGCGGAAATAACTGATTCGTCGGGCGCTCGGCACTACATAGATATGAATCGCTACATGGCCAAGTTCTGGAACCTGCTGATGGCACGGATAATACCTGGCCGGCACAGGGTGGTCGGAGGCGACGGAACCAGGAAGCTGACTCTACCCGCAAGGCTCACCGCTCTGATCGTCTACGGTGACGCCCCGTCCGAGCCCAGAAGCCTCTATCTCGACTCGCTCACCGTCTGCAAAGATCAGGCCGCTCTGCCAGAACCGGCCGAGACAACACTGGATCTGCCGGTGCCAACGACTCCGGACACTTTCCTTCCCGCTGTGACAAGGCCCGTCCTGAACTCGCTGCGGCACGAGGGCAAGACGACCGAGTTCATTGCTCTTGGCGAGGACGAGACTATAACATACAGGTACTGCCCAAAATCCTCGGGGCTGAGCGATCTGACCGCTGTGCTGCCCAGTGGCAGGACCATCAAACCGTGTGACGGCGCCGGACCGGGTGCCTGGTTTGGTGAGCAACGCGTTGGACCACAGAGTAGCGGGGTCAGAGTATCGCTGCTGAAGCACACTCAGGACGATAGCGGTGTATCCACCCGCTGGCGCTGGTCGGAGGGCAAACACGTCTACGAGTTCACAATGACTCTACGCCTCAAAGGCAAGACACTCGTGGTCGACTGGACATCTCACAAGGGCGACACGTCAGCGTTCATTGTCGGCACAATCCGTGGGCTGGAATTGCCACGCCTGATAAGCGTCCCTCATATGACCTGGGGACATCCTATACAGACTCCCAGCAAGGTCGTATTCGCAGATGGCGAGTTCATGTTCACACATCTAGACCTTCACAACACGAATGCCTCCGCGTTTTCTGCTTACAGCGCTGCCGGGAGAGACTGGGCTGTGTGCAACGGCGATGCGTCCTACTTCCCAGACAGTTCACGTAAGACGGCCCCTTTGAGAGAGAGGCAGTTCATAACGATTTCTCGTGACTTCGAGGAGGTACTCCCAAGTATACCTAACCCTCCATCGCCATTCAAGGATACTCTGAGCCAGGGCATCTACTGGCACGGAGGCGGCGCGAAGTATATGGAAGACTATATCAAGATGCTCCGCGGATGGAAGTCTCTGGGTGTGGACAGCGTGTTCTTCAGTCTACACGAAGCCATGTGGACGGAGTATGACACTGTCTGCCAGGGACCGCAGGCGTTCTCATTTACTACCGACTTGTCTGAGGAAATTGACCGAAATCGGTTCATCGAGATCACCAGCGAGATTCGGAAGATGGGCTATCACATGGGTCCCTACTATAACTCTGGTGACCTCAGTCCGCTGGGGAGCAGTTTCGACGAACGCAGACTTAGCCGCACAGCCCAGATGCAACCGATGGC
The DNA here is from genome assembly GCA_964431685.1 of uncultured bacterium. Classification (GTDB taxonomy): domain Bacteria; phylum Armatimonadota; class UBA5829; order UBA5829; family UBA5829; genus CAYSLA01. Next base: position 11,448 of record CAYSLA010000099.1, read on the forward strand.
GTCTTGGCCTCCGTGCTGGGGCATAAAGCCGAGCCAGGCCAGTGTTCTCGCCGACTGGTTCCTGCCGGCAATCGTGCGCGACTTCAATCTGAACAACGCCTACATGGACTGCCTTACCGCGTGGGCGCCGTGGAAATGGGTGGACAGCGATTCTCGTCTCGAAGGCGCCAGTCAACTGTCAACGAATTACAGGAACTACTGCAGCTTCGCTCTGAAGAGCCGCAAGTACATCAACGGCCCCATCTTCTCCGAAGGGACGTTTCATTGGATGTACGCGGGTCTGCACGAAGGCAGCTATGGTTGGCATGCTCAACCGTATGACGATGTGCTGTTAGTCGATTTCAGACTACGAAGAATCAACCCTCTGATGAGCGGCATGGCTGCGGGGCCAGTGCCCAGGTCCGATGCTCCTGCACCACTTCCCGCTGTTGCCGGCACTATACTGTGGGGCAATATTGCTTCAGCGATCGATGGGCCCGCCGAACTGATGTACTATCTTTGCGTTCCGCTTCAGAAGCACTATGTGATGGAAGTTGTCGACAAGATACGGTATGGAAAGAACGGTGAACTTTTCGATACCAGCGAGGCCATAGCCAATGGCGCAGTGAACGATAACCAGGTTATCGTCAGCTACCGCAATGGCTTGGAACTGGCGTTTAACGGCAATCTGACGAAGAACTGGCTGGTTCGGCTGGGAGGCCACGATTACGACCTGCCTCCCGGAGGCTGGGCAGCAAGGAAGGGAGATCAGCTTGAGTCCTATGCTATCAAAAGGGCTGGTGCCTGGCTGGCCACAACCGTCTGCAAGGATTGGGAGATCGTAGTCCCGTACGGGCAGTCCCAGGAGTTCGGGAGCGTCTTTAGCAGCATGCCTTTGGTTATGCGTTACGATGACCCACGGGGTACCAAGGTGATTCCCGTTGGCAATAGCAGCGAGTTCACCTTGAAACAGAAACCGGGGAAGATCATGGCGTATGCCGCCGGCGATCAGCCTCTTGGCGAGGTCGCCTGTGAGCCTGATGGCAGGGGATGGCTGGTCAAGTGCGATGGCACTTGGTCGTACCTGATTCTGACCGGCGCCAACGGCAAGTATCCGTAGGCACATCATCACCTATGAGGACACGGTGGCGCCCGGCCAGCCGAGGACCGTGGCTCTGCCCATGAAGTGCCGGGCAAACGAATGGCAGGAAGTGCGCGTTCATACCGGCCCGAAGCCGACCTCGGGCGTGA
>CAYSLA010000100.1:0-4735 GCA_964431685.1 uncultured bacterium
GTTTACATGCGGCTTTGTTCGCTCGAACCGCTGTTTAGCCATTTTGTTGCCCTCCGTAACTGGTGATTCGCGCGCAGGCTATCTAGCCCGCACTCGTCCTGTGATTTTTGTGATTAGTTCCTCAGCAAGCTGAGCCGGAACCTGCTCGTAATGCGAGGGCTCCATGGTGTAGGAAGCCCTGCCCTGACTCATTGACCGCAGAGCGGTCGCGTACCCAAACATTTCAGAAAGCGGCACGTGTGCGTTGATTAGCTGCGCGTTGCCGGCAGTCATTTCCATGTGCGTAATACTTCCCCGCCGTCCATTCAGGTCGGAGATTACGTCGCCCAGGTAGTCCTCAGGCACAACTACATCCACCGCCATAATCGGTTCTTTCAAGCTGGCCTGGGCCTTTTCAACTGCGTCACGCAGAGCCATCGACGCCGCCATCTTGAACGCCATCTCAGACGAATCCACCTCGTGGAATGAACCGGTGAGAATGCTGACCTTGCAGTCTACGATCTGATAGCCCGCCAGCACACCCGACTCCAGCGCCTCTGTCACGCCAGCCTTGCAGGCAGGCAGGTATTCCTTTGGAATGTCCCCGCCTACTACTCTGCTCACTATCTCATTACCCAGACCGGACTCCAGCGGCTCGACCTCGAGAACAACGTGGCCGTACTGGCCGCGTCCACCAGTCTGCTTGACATACCGACACTCACCGCGTGCGTTCCGGGTTACAGCCTCGCGATACGCAACCTGAGGCTTGCCGTGATTGGCTTCGACCTTGAACTCACGATAGAGTCTGTCCAGGATGATTTCCAGGTGCAGCTCTCCCATTCCTGAGATGATCGTCTGACCCGTCTCGACGTCAGTATGAGTCCGGAAAGTCGGATCCTCGTTTGCCAGTCTCCCAAGGGCGAGCGACATCTTCTCGTCGTCAGCCTTGGTCTTAGGTTCGATGGCCACGGAAATAACCGGCTCCGGGAAAGTTATCGCCTCGAGCTTGATCTTCGCGTGCTCAGCGCATAGGGTATCCCCTGTCGTCGTCTCATCCAGGCCGACGGCCGCCACGATGTCCCCCGCAAAAACGCGCTCGACTTCCTCGCGATGATTGGCGTGCATACGGAGTATACGGTTCAAACGCTGCCGTTTGCCGGTAGTCGTGTTGAAAACGGCGGTACCACGATCCAGAACTCCGCTATATACACGGAAAAACGTAAGCTTGCCAACATAAGGGTCGCTCATGATCTTGAAGGCAAGAGCTGCAAACGGTTCAGTGTCCGACGCCGACCGGGTGAGCACCTCATCGTCGTGTTTGCCAACGCTGATTCCCTCGACAGGCTTCACGTCCAGAGGAGACGGCAGGTAGTCCACGATTCCGTCAAGCAGAAGCTGAATTCCCTTATTCTTGAATGCAGACCCGCACATCGCGGGCACCAGTTTGTTCCGAGTGGTTGCCCATCTGATGCCAGCCCTAATCTCGTCCGGAGTGATCTTGCCGCCCTCGATGTACTTGACCATCAGATGGTCATCAACTTCAGCGACCTTCTCAATCAGATACTCTCTCGCCGCGACAGCGGCTTCGCGCATATCCTCGGGAATATCGGTTTCCTCGTAGTCAAGGCCCTTGTCATCAAGATAGAGAATAGCCTTCAGCTTCACAACGTCGATGACGCCACGGAAGGTATCTTCGGCGCCAATCGGCAACTGCAGCGGCACGACATTGGCGCCCAACCGTTCGCGAATCTTCTCGATCACGTGCATAAAGTCGGCGCCTGTTCGATCCATCTTGTTTACAAAGACGATCTTTGGAACGTGATACTTCTCGGCCTGCCGCCATACGGTCTCGGACTGCGGCTGCACGCCGCCCACTGCGCAGAACACAGCGACGACACCATCAAGCACCCGCAGGCTGCGCTCAACTTCTACAGTAAAATCGACGTGTCCTGGTGTGTCAATGATATTGATGCAGCATTCGTCCCATACGGAGGTGGTCGCAGCGGACGTAATGGTGATGCCCCGTTCCTGCTCCTGCTCCATCCAGTCCATAGTGGCTGCGCCCTCGTGGACTTCGCCCATCTGGTGAATTCGGCCGGTGTAGAAGAGGATGCGTTCGGAGACGGTAGTCTTCCCGGCGTCAATGTGCGCCGCGATGCCGATATTACGTATGTTCTCAAGCGGATAGTCGCGTGAGATCTTGCAGTCTTTACTCAAAACAGAAACTCCCCGAATAACATCAGAAAACGAGCGGACAGGCGGGCTTGGACCTACAGTCGGCAATCTCGGTCCCGTTCCCTACAAACCGATCTTTACTCGTCCTCTACGCTCGGCCTCCTCTCTCCAGTATTGAAACCTTCGCGATCGTCTCGCCCATCAGACCTGTTCGCTCACAAGCCAGGCCTCAGCGAGACACAATGACTTACCAGCGATAGTGCGCGAACGCTTTGTTCGCCTCGGCCATCTTGTGACCGTCTTCCCTCTTCTTAACTGAGGCGCCGGTATTGTTCGCCGCGTCCATCAGCTCTGCGGCCAACCGTTCCATCATAGTATGCCCACTGCGTTTCCGAGAATAGGTTACGACCCAGCGCAACGCCAGCGACACTCTCCGGTCGGCCCGAACTTCAGTCGGCACCTGATATGTGGCGCCACCGACTCGTCTTGGTCGAACTTCCACGGCAGGCATGACGTTTCTCATCGCCTCTTCGAAGACCTCAATACCCTTGCGGTTGGTCTTCTCCTCGATGATATCCAGCGCTCCGTAGACGATCTTCTCGGCAACACTCTTCTTGCCATTGAGCAGGACACGGTTCATAAGCCTGTGAAGCAACCTGTTACCATACACCGGATCAGGTAGAATGTCTCGCTTTTTCGCAGGTCCTTTTCTGGGCATACTGAATCCTTCCTCCGAAACAACCCCGCGCGAACCGTACGCCGGTCCACCGGGATGATAAACTACACAATATTGACTACTTGGGTCTCTTGGCGCCGTACTTCGAACGGCTCTGTTTGCGCTCCGTTGTGCCCGACGAGTCGAGAGTACCACGCACTATGTGGTAGCGAACTCCGGGCAGATCTTTGACTCTTCCACCTCTGATCAGAACAACCGAGTGTTCCTGCAGGTTGTGTCCGATACCCGGAATGTAGGTCGTAACTTCCATCCCGTTGGTCAGCCTGACTCTCGCAACCTTGCGAAGTGCGGAGTTCGGTTTCTTAGGCGTCTCGGTTCGAACTACCAGGCACACTCCCCGCTTCTGTGGATTGCCCCTGAGCGCCGGAGCCTTTGTTTTCTTTTTTACGGGCTTGCGGCCCTTTCTGACTAGCTGGCTGATTGTCGGCAAGATCGACACTCCTATTACGGTTCTACCCGGGGCAACAAAAAACCCCTTGCATCACAATCGCAGGGGCACACTTCACCGATCAAGACACTCGGATCTTCCGAACATTGATACGACGGTTAGGTGATAAGCTGTCCCCCCTAACGATCAGACTGCTGGCTCTAATCAATTCGTCGAACCAGCGCGAACTTCAATATTATAGCGAGACTTTACTGCCGTGTCAAGCGCCTGCAGACTATTTTTTTCTGCAGGGAACTACAGACACACACCGGCTCGCTACCCATTGCTTTCTGGACGCTCAACTTACAGCAAATCTTACCACAAACAAGCGCATAAATGCAACATCACTTTTCGAGTCCCAACATGCCCACACTTGAAGGCTCCTAGCGCCTCGCTGCGGCCCAACGGTCAGGGGCGGTACAGCCAATCATATTGTGGTGCAGAACACGCCCTGGGACGCCGATAACTGATATGGGGAAACTACGTATGAGATGGATCCGACACACATCTACTCTGGCAATCGCGGCAGTGCTGCTTGTCGGCGGCTTCTTCCTGGCCGACTGGCGCGCAGACACTGCCGGAGCGCGCCAACAGCAGATGTTGCTGTCCCAGGTCTCATCCATCGCTCAGACCATTGACGTCGACGATGCCAACGCACTGTCGTTTACATCCGCAGACGCTGAAAATCCTCATTTCCAAAGATTGCGCGCCCACATGGTCGCCTGGACGGAAGCTCTCCGTCCCACGCTTGGCGCTCTGTCCGAGCACGTAAGCATCTACAGCATGACAGCTCACAGCGGGAGGCTGGTCTTTGGTCCTGAGAGCATTGCCGCACACGATCCGATGGCTTCGCCCCCCGGTACAGTTTATACGAGCCCACCTGAAGCGGCCTGGCAGGCCATTGACAATCGCCGGCCGTCAGTCACGCAGCCGTACACCGACGAATACGGCGCATTCGTGAGCGCTTTCTCTCCCGTGCTCGACCCGCGCACTGGCAAGGTTGTCCTGGTGGTGGGCCTAGACATCAAGGCCGATACTTGGCACAAGTCCCTGGCTCGTGAGCGGATGATCGCCGGCGGTTTCGTCCTTGCGCTGGCGCTGATACTGCTATCCTGCCGGACTCTGTTTGGGCGCCGCACGCGTGTTGCCGCGGATCGGCGGGGACTGCTTGTGCGACAGGCAGAATCGGTGACGGCAGCCGCAGTTGGTATAGCTTTGATCATCGCCCTGGCCTATCTGGCAGATGAGAGCGAAACCGCAGGCAGGAACAGAGCGTTCTCGCAGTTAGCTGAAGCGCAGATGAATGGCGTTGTCTGTACGGTACGTAACGTCTGCAACGCACAGTTGGGCTCGTTAGCCAGCTTCTTCGAAGGCAGCGAGTCGGTGGAACGTTCGGAGTTCAAGTCGTTTGCCGGCAA
>CAYSLA010000100.1:4835-12282 GCA_964431685.1 uncultured bacterium
CAAGGTGCTCGAACGGGCCGTTGGTCACTCCAGTTCAGAACAGTCTGTGTCTTCAATGGATATGTACGAGCTCAATCCGGGCGTTCCACCGGCGCTTCTGGCGTCGTCTTCTCGCGACCACGCAAACGCGGCCTTAGAAGAGACACAGATGGACCACGCCGTGGGGGTTGGACCATCCGTCATAACGCCGCTCTTCTTGTTCGGTCAGACCTACGCTATAGTCGCGCATCCAGGGGATGCATTCCTGCTCACGAATCCCAGGCAGGCAGGGTTGCAGACATTGCTCGCCGGGTTGTTTCTCACTGCCCTGCTAACCTGTTTCGTTGCTTTTGTGAGCAAGCGCAGAACCCGACTGGAGCAGCGCGTTCAGGAGTACAAACGGCAGCAGGACTGGGTGCGCCGCTCCATAATAAACAACCTTGCCTCCGGCGTAGTCATCGTGGACTGCGAGACGCACATAGTTGAGGAGATCAACCCGGCGGCAGCGGCCCTGCTCGGAGATTCCCCCGAAAACATCAAGGGGCGGGTCTGCCACAACTTGCTGTGCCCTGCCAGCAAAGGTAACTGCCCGGTCACAGACCTGGGCAAACCCATAAACAACGCCGAAGCCGTCTTACTCAGTCGGGACGGGACCCGCTCGCCCGTTCTGAAGTCGGTGACTCGGGTCAAGATAGACGGCCGAGAGAAGCTGTTGGAGTCGTTCGTCGATATATCAGACCGGAAGCAGACGGAGAACGACCTCGATTTCCAGGTGCACCACGACGCGCTCACGGGACTGCCCAATAGGGTGCACTTCAACAAGACTCTCTCCCGACTGCTCCACAGCAAGCGGAAAGCTGACACGCAAATCGGTGTAATGTTCATTGACCTCGACAGGTTCAAGATTGTAAATGACTCGCTCGGCCACGACGTGGGCGACCTGCTTCTCGTTGACGTGGCCAAGAGACTGGCCGGATGCTTGCGCGAACTTGACCTGCTGTGCAGAATGGGTGGCGATGAGTTCACAGTGATTCTGCGGCCCGTGAACGACCTGGACGAGGTAAGGGAAGTTGCCGACAGGATTCTGCGCGAGATGACAAAGCCATTCAAAGTGAGAAATCGCGAAATCACCGTAGGCGCCAGCATAGGAATCAGCGTCTACCCGAGAGACGGCACAGACGTCGCCAACATCGTTAAGAGAGCAGACACCGCGATGTACAAAGCAAAGGAACTCGGGAGGAACAACTGCCAGACCTACTCGCCCGACATGGATGCCGACGCGCTGGACCGGCTTCAGTTGGAGTCGGAGCTGCGAGCGGCCATCCGAAAGAAGGAAATTGAAGTCTACTGCCAGCCCAGAATTGAGCCGCTGGACAATTCTCTGGTTGGGGCCGAAGCGCTAATTCGGTGGAATCACCCCACCAGAGGGCTTCTCCCGGCCGGAGAGTTCATCAAAGTTGCCGAGGAGATGGGTATAGTCTCGCAGATAGGAGAACTGGTGGTCGGTATCATCTGCTCAAGACTGAAGGAGTGGAACGATGCAGGGTGCGCCCCGTACAGCCTTGCCCTGAACCTCAGCGGGGAGCAGCTCCGCCAACCTGACGACATAGAGTCGATCGAACGCGCCATCAGCAACTATGGTCTGGCTGCTTCTCAGCTTGCCCTGGAGATACCCGGGGCATCCCTCGCGGCGGCTCCCGAGGCCGTGATCAAGAAGATACAAGAACTACGCGACCAGGGCTTGAGCGTCATTCTGGATGACTTCGGAACGGGCGGAGTCTCCGTAGTAGCCCTGAAAAATGCACCTGTCGACTACGTCAAGATCGAGGGCCTCAGCGCGGACAGTCACTCGAGTGACAACTGGGACAGCTCGGCCATAGCCGCGTCGATCACTGCCACTGCGCACAATATGGGCCTTGAGGTCATCGCCGTGGGAGTGGAAACTCAGGAACAGATGGAACTCGCCGCCTCTCTGATGTGCAGTATGGTACAAGGCTATCTGGTCAGCCCTCCCCTGACTGCCGATGAATACGGCAAGCTCGTGGTCAGCGCGTCGGCAGGTCAATGGCGGCCAGCCGCATAGGCCGGACTCTCCGGAGGCCAGGCGAGGTCTCCACCGACGGCGCTTGCCGTGTGTTCCAGGGGAGACACAACGATCTTACTCGCCATTAGCCTTCAGCTCGCAGCGCCTCGAGCACCTCATCTGCGTGGCCCTCAACGCTCACTTTCGGCCATATCCTGCGGATCACGCCGGACTTGTCAATAAGGAGCGTCGTGCGTTCCACACCCAGGAACGTCTTGCCGTACATGCTCTTCTCTTTGAAGACGCCGTATTGGGTAGTCACTTTCTTGTCGACGTCTGCGAGCAGAGGGAACGGCAGATTGTGCTTGGCCGCGAATTTTTCGTGGCTGGCGACGCTATCCGTGCTAACCCCCAGTATAACTGCTCCCGCCTCCGCAAACTCCGCCTGAAGATCACGGAAGTAGCACGCCTCTTTGGTGCATCCCGGCGTGTTGTCCTTGGGATAGAAATACAGCACCACGCTTTGCTTGCCTGCATAGTCAGACAGCGATATGGTCTTCCCACCGATAGTGGGCAGCGAGAAGTCCGGTGCTTTGTCTCCGACTTTCACCATTGGTCAATCTCCTTTGGCGACCCTCGGTCGCGTTTACTGAAAGTTATACCCACAACCGTTGCGTTCTATTGCTGCAGTCTACTGTACGCGCCCGTTGGTGTGCTGACCTACTCGAGCGCAATCTTCGCCTTGGCGGCGATGTCCGCGGACGTCAGAGCATAGAGCTCGTTGTATAACTCCACGTGGAACGTGCCGGGACGGTCACCCGAAACCATTGCGGCCATTTCGCCTGCGATGCCGAACGCAGCCAGACCGCCTACAGCCGCGACAAACGGATCGTCGTTGACGGCGGCAAACGCGGCCACTATCACATTTGACATGCAGCCGGTACCGACAACTTTGCTCAACATGACGTCGCCATTGCTTACAGATGCTTTCCGGCGACCATCGCTGACGACATCAACGGCACCAGTGATGGCGACAGTACACCCGTAAGCGGAAGCGAGCCGCCCGGCTATCACGCCCGCAGGCTCGGAAGATGAGATGGATTCGACTCCTCTTACTTCCGCCGCGGCGCCAACCAGAGTCGCCACTTCTCCGGCATTACCCCGCACAACTGAGATCTTGACGTTGTCCAGTAGCCGCTTGGCCGAATCGGTCCGAAGCCTGCTCGCCCCCGCGCCGACCGGGTCGAGAATAACCGGTATGCCCCTAGCGTTGGCCGCCTTCCCAGCGACTTCCATTGCCGTAACCCATTCCTGCGTCAAGGTTCCTATGTTCAGAACCAGCGCGCCGGATATGCCGACCATCTCCTCAACTTCGTCAATGGCGTGCGACATGATCGGGAGAGCGCCGATGCAGAGCGTAGCATTCGCCGTCTCGTTCATGACAACGAAGTTGGTCATGCTGTGTATGAGTGGTTTCCGGGCACGAATGCTCGAAAGATCGCGAGCAATGGTAGTGATTGTGTCAGCCAAAACGCATACCTCCCATTTAAGAACTACAGACTGTGGCGTGCCGTAGACACCACGTGTATAATGATAGCAGTCGGCACGCCTGGAAGCAAGAACCGCCCGTGTTGCCGCGACTGGAGACAGGTTATGTGCAGAGAGTATGACGCCGCGGTCATCGGGGCAGGACCTTCAGGAATAATGGCGTCCATCACCGCGTCACGGAATGGAAAGCGTGTTGCCTTAATAGAGAAGAATCCTCACATTGGCAGAAAGTTGCTCTCGACCGGCAATGGACGCTGCAATATCACAAACACGAACGTCACGCCAGACCGATATCACGGCGCAGACGCGGCTTTCGTTCGGAAAGTAATCAGCCAGTTCGATCAACATGCAACTATGCAGTTCTTCCGGGACTTGGGCCTTGTGCTAAAAGAAGAGGATAACGGCAGAGTCTTCCCTCGAACCAACCAGGCCTCAAGTGTTGTTGAGGTTCTGGGACAAGGCCTTTCGCGCGCCGGGGTCCACATCGTCTGTGACGCACAGGTCACTCAGGTCGACAAGACAGCCAAATGGACGGTATGCCTGGCCGATGGCAGGCAATTGGAATCCAAGAACGTGATCATAGCAACTGGTGGAAGAGCAGCTCATCACCTCGGTTCCACAGGCGACGGATTGCATTGGGCGCGGAAACTGGGACATTCCATCACCCCAACCTACGCCGCACTGGTCCCGGTAGAGACTGTTGAGTCGTGGCCCTGCGAAGCTCAAGGAACCAGAGTCGAGGCCCGAGTGTGGGCGACGTGCGGCGGCAAGACGGTCATTGAGAGTTCCGGAGATCTTCTGTTTACCAGCTACGGTCTCTCGGGTTCGTCCGTGATGGCCCTGGCCGGAACCGTTGCACCACTGGTGAGAACCACTTGCGTGATGCTACACATTGATCTGTATCCTGACTTTACGGAGGAGCAGTTGCGCCAGACGGTGCTGCAGGTTCTGGCCAACGGTGGAGATACGCCGATAAGGAACCTCCTGGCAGGTCTTTTGCCAAACAAGCTGATCCCCGTGGTTCTTGAACACGCCGGGCACACCGAATCTGATCGCTCCAGGGATTTCACCCTCGACAGTTCCGCGGACATCGCGAGAACTATGAAGAACCTGACCGTTACCGTCTCGAAACTGCGCCCGCTCAAAGAAGCTCAAGTCACGTCAGGCGGGGTGAACACCGAAGAGATCGACCCCCATTCCATGCAGTCGAAACTTGTCAATGGTCTGTTCTTCGCCGGCGAAGTCCTGAATGTTGACGGTGATTCCGGGGGGTTCAATTTGCAGTGGGCGTGGTCCAGCGGGTATGTCGCGGGAATGCTCACCGGGTAGCAGCGACTGCAATCTCCTGCCGGGGCATCTGCCGTGGCTCTTGGCAGGACGGAGAGTCCGGCGCATCTAGTCCCCGATAAACTTGAGATAGGTGTGCGGCTCCTCGGAGCACAGAACGATCAGCTTGCGAACATCGGTCCACAGTGCGTCAGCGTTGTGGTCGGAGAAAGCTCGATAGAGCCTGTCCCACTCATCGAGCACGGCCCTTGCCTGCAGCGGGTTGAAGATTGTGTCGCCGTAGGGATCGATGAAGCGTAGACATGGGTAGGCGGCATCAGAGTAGTCGGGCAGGCAGAATCTGATCACGTCGTCGGAGTCGTGTATTGCCTCGCCTATGTCGTTGCACATTTCGTCCCGAAGGACAACTGAGATTGCCATGTCCACACCTCCTCACGGCAGTCCGGGGAACGCGGTTACCAGTTTCCCTGACTCCGTCGTTATCACAGAGTATACGCTGGTCTGTTTACCGGTTGATCTGTCTATCCCGATAGTGCGGCCGGCGTCGAACACGCGCTGCATGTTTCCGCGTGCCTGCTTTGCCGGCGCCAGAAGTTCGGCGCCTTTGATAAGTCCGCTGATGTCCTCACCCTGACTGAATGTGCTCTTCCCAGCATTCATCGATCCGCCTACCGTATGCCTGTCTACGATGTGTCGCCACGAGCTACTGGTAATCTGAATCCGACGAAGCGGCGTTGTTGCTGCTGAGAATAATCTGCCGGTATCGGTCAGATTGCGGTCAGCATTGACCTCGTAGACTTTGCCCTGGAATCGTATCGTGGTGCCGGGCTCCACAGCGCTGAGCGGCGCGTGCTTCACGAACCGCATATCTTCATCAAGAACCTGAACAGCGTCGCCAGGCACCGGGCGTCGGCTCGTGCTGTCAGCCGGCAGGTCGGCTTCAGCAAGTTTTGCGGCATCGACACCCGGGATAAGCCGCGCTTTGCCGGAGTCAACGACGGTGTAGAGCTGGTTGTTGAACGCAAACTCACTGTCCGGCTTCGCCCGTGAGAACGTGGTGAGAACCCACTCTCCCGACTTTGGCACAAACAGAATCGCTCGTGTGTTGGGGTCTAGTGAGATGTCACTCTTTGAAGCGTCTGCGGCAGTAGAGGTCGCAGTTGCGGTTGCTGTCGAACGGGCAGTCAGGCTCGACCACACAGCCAGATTTATGGCGACAAGAACGACAAGAAGCGCAGCAAACTTGCCTATTCGCGCAAGCCGTCCACGATCGATGGTTCCTTTCGACTGCTTTCCGCTGGTATTTGGCATATCATCAATCTCCGTTAATGGAGCTACCACGCGCTCCACAATTCACAGGTATGACTTCCACAAGTTCTGACACTGCTCCTGCATGAATGTCGACGGCCGCGTGAAAACGGGATTTCTTGACCTTGTCGGCGGTATGTGGCACAATGAAGCATTGCCCGTCGACATTTGACTGTCGGCCATAATCTATGGAGTATGCTCCGGAATGAACGACCCACAGAACAACGCAAACCGTCTCGACACCGATACAGCTACAGATAGCCCCACGCAGTCATCCACCGACTTCATCCGCGAAGCAGTGAAAAGCGACTTGCGGGAAGGCAGATTCGATCACGTACACACGCGTTTTCCGCCCGAGCCGAACGCCTATCTTCACATAGGTCATGCGAAGGCTATCTGGATCAACTACGGCATCGCTCAGGATTTCGGCGGCCTGATGAACGTCAGATTTGATGACACCAATCCTGCCAAAGAGGAGCAGGAGTATGTGGATGCCATCGTAGAAGACGTGCGCTGGCTTGGGGCGGACTGGGGCGATAGACTGTTCTTTGGGTCAGACTACTTCGAGCAGCAATATGAATGGGCCATCGAGCTCATAAAGAAGGGCAAGGCATATGTCTGCGACCTGACTCCCGAGCAGGTAATCGAAACGCGCGGCACTCCGACCACGCCCGGTGTCGACAGTCCATTCCGCAACCGAAGCGTCGAAGAGAACGTGGACCTGTTCCAGCGGATGCGCTCGGGAGAGTTCCCGGACGGAGTGCGCACACTGCGCGCTAAGATCGACATGGCCGCGCCAAACCTGATACTTCGCGACCCGGTGATGTATCGCATCCGGCACATCGACCACCACAGACAGGGTGACAAGTGGTGTATCTACCCAATGTATGACTGGGCACACGGTCTGCAGGACTCTATCGAGGGTATCACGCATTCGCTCTGTTCGCTCGAATACGAGAATCATCGCCCGCTGTATGATTGGTTCCTGGACGAACTGGCCTTGTACCACCCGAGGCAGATCGAGTTTGCACGACTCAATCTTACATACACAGTCATGAGCAAGCGCCGGCTCATAGAATTGGTGAATGGCGGCCACGTTGGCGGGTTCGACGACCCGAGACTGCCCACTATCGCAGGCTTGAGGCGGAGGGGGTATACGCCGGATGCCATCAAGGAGTTCTGCCGTAGAATCGGCATAGCGAAAGCCTACAATATGGTCGACGTTGCCGTACTGGAGGACTGTGTAAGAGAGGATCTCAACAAGCGCGCACCGCGTGTGATGGCAGTGTTGAACCCGCTGAA
>CAYSLA010000101.1:0-12158 GCA_964431685.1 uncultured bacterium
TAACGCTTCGGGACACACGTCCGCGAAGCATAGTACCGGAGATACTTCGTGGGCGCTTGCCCCGAAGACCAGAGTCTGCGCCGCGTATGTTAGTTATTGTGCTATGCACTGTGCCGTATGGTTGAAATTATAGCTGACACGGCGATCTATGTCAATATACTTGACAATGAAGCGTTCTCAAGTCTATAATCATGTTAGAAACGAACATGGAGAACGGATGGACGCACGAAAGATCTCGGTACTTGAGCTTCTCAATAGCGATCAGCAGGTCTCGGTAGGCACCCTGGCTCGGCAGTTCGGTGTATCTGAGATGACCATCAGGCGCGACCTGGACGAGCTTCAGCGACAGGGTCTTGCCGTCCGCACGCACGGCGGGGCGGTTTCAACCGGCAGACTGAGGTTTATGCAGGCCGGCCTGGCGGGAGGCGGGAGCAGTTGGGCAAAGGCCGCCATCGGCGCGGCCGCAGCGGTGCTGATAGAGCCCGGCTGGACCGTGGTGTTTGATACCGGCACCACAGCCCTGGAGGTTGCCAAACATATGCCGAGGGATCCATCGATAACCGTCGCCACTACGTCTCTCTGCGTCGCCCAGGAGCTCTACAGCTCGCCAAGCAACATCATCTTGCTCGGCGGCATTCTCCGAAAGGAGTTTCCCAGCGTCTACGGCCCCATAACCGAGAGACTGCTAAACGATATCCAGGTCGACTTGCTGATCATGGGCTGTGACGCCGCAAGCAGTGAGAGCGGGTTCTACACAAACGACATCCATATCTCCAGTCTGGAGAGCTCGATGATGCGGGTGGCCCACAAGGCCGTTGTGGTCACCGAGAGTGCCAAGTTCGGACGCAGGGCGTTTGCACGCTATGCCACACTCGACCAGGTCCACACTCTGGTCACAGACAGCGGCCTCTCGGATGTTGACCGGGGCAATCTCGAGACCCACGGCATCAGAATCATCACAGCGAACGTGTAGAGATGCCTCTCTCACACGGCTCCGAACTGCAGGATGCGAGCGGCGTGCCCCTCGCTGGCCGGATTGCTGCGTTCTGAGACACGAAGTGTGACGCGGTGTTCGCCGGGTGGCAGGCCGTTAGCAAGAACGCGAAAGACCGGTCGGTGGAAGAACTCGCAGTAGTGGTCGTACAGGTCTACTTCTTGTGGGGCAGAGTCATCGACCTCTACAATCAACACTCCCGCATCCATCCCCGCAATGGCACTAATCGCGAACGTCGACCCTGCGATACTTATGCTTAGTTCTGCGCCCGGTTCGGTCGCCGTCAGCACGTTCACCGGCCCCTCGAAATTGCAGACTTTCTCGGGTGTCCATCCCGATGCCATCTCCCAACCCCGCACTACTTCCGCACAATCCGTGCTGACCAACTTCGCTTGTTCCAGATTGTCGGCAAATAGCGGGATAGGTAGTGTGTACGTAGTGACAGTTTCCGGGACGTCGTCGTCCCAAGCCTCGTCCAGAAGATCCCGTATGCAGCCCAGATACTGCTCGTGACCGAAAGGTCTCGGGTGGCACGTGTCGCCTGCAAACGCGTCCCAGACGAAGTCGCCAGCTTCCAGTCTGCGGGTCACCTCCTGAGCAAGGTTCATCGCTGGCAAGCGATAGTGACGCACGACTGTCTCATGATCCACGATCACCTCCGGTTCTCTGTGATCGCGATAGGTATCGACCTTAGACTGGTCGACAAAGTAGAGGACAAGGATATCCATGGCCGGGTTGGAGCGTCGCGCTTTGCGTATGATGCCTTCCATAGCTTGCATGCGCTGGTTGTCCAAAGTAGCACCGCCGTCATCGTTGACGGCAAATTCGAGGAAGAGCAGATCAACCGGACCTCGGTGCAGCACATTCGAGTCAAAGCGGAACGCGCCACAGGTTGAGTTGGTTCCGCCAATTCCTGCATTCACGAAATCCAATTCAGCGTCCGCAAAACGCTCACGAAGCATGGCGGTGGTCAGGTTGCTCCACCCTTCCATGATGGTGATTGACCCACCAAGGAACGCCACGCGTCCCCTTTTGTCCCTCACGAATTTGCAGCGACTGTTGCGCAACCCGTCTCTGAGGTGATAGTAGTGGTCTGAATCGTTGTTCGTCATATGAAGCATCCATTTGGCGAGAGTTGTACAGTTGCCCCGCCGTCCACTATCAGAGTCTGGCCGGTGATATACATCGACTGGCTGCTCGCAAGAAACGCAACCGCCGCTGCCGTCTCCGCCGGGGTGCCGGATCTGCCCATCGGAATCAATGTCTGTTTGACATCCTCCAGAGAGACCTCCGCGGCGAAGTGCTTTCGCTCCGTGCGGGTTGAGCCTGGGGCGACTCCGTTGACTCGAATGCCCTGTGGAGCGAGTTCAATCGCCAGGGCCCGTGTGAACGACTCCAGAGCTGCCTTGCTGCTGTCATAGGGAACCATACCATAGTGTGCGCGACACGCTCCGACGGTCGAGATGAACACAATGACCCCTGTGCCGTGCGGTGCCATCATATCCGTGTACGCTTTGGCAAGGTAGTAGGCGCTGTCTATGTTGGCGCCGAACACTTCGCGCCAATGGGCGGTGTCAGTCTCAGCGAAACTCTTTGAGTATTTCATCGCAGCGTTGTGCACCAGCACATGCAGAGCGCCGTACTCATCCCTGATCCGCTCGAAAAGCTTCGCGATATCGACTTCGCTGGACACGTCCGCTATCGCAAAGTCAGCCTGTCCTCCGGCAGACCGAATCTGTTCGACGGTCTCGCTCAAGGTCTTCTCGGTGCGTCCGCACAGCAAGACCCTCATACCCTCCGTCGCCAAACGCAGGCTTATACCGCGGCCGATACCCGCTCCTCCGCCGGTTATCAGAGCCGTCTTCCCTCTCAGGTCCGAATAACATGGGCCTTTAGGCGGACTATAGGATTCACTCATTGAACTTCCTCATTAGGGGTAGACTGCGCTGCCATCCGGGGCCCGCGCGAGCGTCCACTCGGGCACACCATCAGGACAAGGGTACTTCGCGGCTTTCTTCTCGTCTATGTCGACGCCCAGGCCGGGAGCCTCATTCACATAGGCGTAACCGTTTCGGATCTCGGGACAGCCTGGGAACGCCTCTCGCTCCGCGTCAGTGAAACCGCTCCATTCCTGGATTCCGAAATTGGGGCTGCTGAGGTCCAGGTGCACGTTCGCGGCGTGTCCCACCGGAGACACATCGCCCGGGCCGTGCCACGCAGTGCGTATGCCAAATGCCTGACACAGCGTCGCCAGCTTCCTCGCGGGCGTGATTCCGCCGATGGCGCTGACGTGAACACGGATGAAGTCGATCAACCGGTCAGTTACGAGCGGCATCCACTCGGCAGGGTTGGTGAACAGCTCGCCCATCGCGATAGGTGTTGCGCACTGCTGGCGGATCATCCTGAACCACTCGATCTGCTCGGGCGGCAGGAGGTCTTCCAGGAAGAAAAGTCTGTACGGTTCGAGCTCCCTCGCCAGACGCACGGCTTCGATGGGCGCGATGCGCTCGTGCACGTCGTGCACCAGTTCCACATCGTATCCGACAGTGCTTCTCAAATGTTCAAAGAGTTTTGGCACCGACCTGACGTATAGGTCAGGGTCGAAATAGGCCCCTGGGAGCGCACCCTCCGGGGCAGCTCTGAGACTGCCGGCCCCACCGTATCCGCCCATCTGGCATCGCACATAGTGAACACCCTGTTCCATGAACCGGCGCACGTTTTCCTCGACAACGGTAGGTTCGTTGCCATCGGCGTGCCTATATATAGCCGCAGCCTCCCGGCACTTCCCTCCCAGAAGCTGGTAAACCGGCATGCCGGCGAGTTTGCCTTTGATATCCCACAGCGCCTGATCCACCCCGGAAAGGGCATTGTTGAGAACAGGACCGCAGCGCCAGTATGAGTTGACATACGCCGAATGCCATATATCTTCAGTGCGTCGAGGGTCCTTGCCAATAAGAAACGGCTTCAGGAACTCATCGACGGCTGTCCGCACCGCAGAGTGGCGCTGGGTAAACGTGGCGCACCCGAGGCCGTATAGCCCAGGTTCCGAAGTCTCCACCTTCACGACTATGAGGCGGCTCGCTGATGGCGCAGTGAGAATTGCTCGAACATCCCGAATAGTAAGCTCTGACACCTGCTGATCCTTCCTTTGCGCTACTGAGGCTTCACCCTGTAGGTAGCATCCGTCGTGAACCCGGTGACGACTTTGAACTCAACTGGGTGGTTGTCTTCGTCGGGATAGACACGAAACAAATGCTGAACAATCTCCGAGCCGCTCTGTTCCATCCTCACGTGTTGCGACTTCTTCTCCAGGGCCGCGTAGGCTGCGCCCTTCGAGGTGAGCGCCCTCTTGAGATGGCCCCATTGCTCGTCAGTCAGTCCCGATACACTCAGTCTGCCGGTCTCAAGGGCAGCCTGCTGGTCTTTTGACAAAGCACCATAGAACCTCAGAATATCTCTGTTGCGCACGGCGTCTCCCGCACCCAGTCCGACGAGCTTGGCGTCTTTGGCGATTGTGTTCTCCAGTTGCGCGTCGCGCAATCCGGCCATCCCCACCAGATCTTCCAGCTTGAGGCCCCTGTTTCTCTCACCGCGATCCGTCCAGTATTCCATCCAGACTTGCGGCACTTCCCACGACCGCTTCACAAACCAGGCGTGGTCTCGGAGCACCAGAAGGCCGTCGGCAAACTGCCAGTCCTTGCCAAACACTCGACGAACGTCGAGCAGGTGCGCACCGAGTGTTCGAGCGCCGCCCAGCACAGGCCCGTTGATCAGGCCGTAGCAGTCGGACAACACATTCAGCCCAGTGTTCGAGGATATGGCGTCAAGGACCTCCGACAACGGGATAGATCTGTCCTTTTCGATGATGGTCAGGCTCTGCCGAAGCGCCGGGTTGGATGTGATGTCGACTCCAACATCATCCGCCGCATTCATCTGCCGAATTGCGGCCTTTGTTCCTGTCTCCACCTCTGCTGCGACCCGTTTTGCAGGCTGGCCGCTTCTGAGACTGATGATGGCGTTTCCCAGCGTCTTCGCCAGGAGAGTGGACGGATCGAAGAGTGGAATCTCCATCCGCTTTGACCCTCCCCAAATCGCCAGTCTGCCCAGAACGCTGCGGGAGACGATGTCAACGCCCGTCATACTCCTGCCATTGACCGTCAACTGCAGCCTGTCAAACTGGCCACTCAGCAACTCCGTGTATGTCGCATCGCCGCCAATGCTCTTGGTGAGTTCTCCGTACGATCCGACTACACTCTTGAGAGTATCCTGAAGCTGTGGAAGCATAGAAGCGACGGGAATGGTTGTCTCTCCGCCGTCCAGATATGCCTGCCGAGCCTCGGCAGAACTATCGAAGAACGAAGAAAGCCCTCTGCCCAGGGACTCCGTTGCCAGCACATATCGCCACGGATCAGAGGACTTGAGAGATGCCGCATCCGCCGAACTCATCTTGCCCAGAACAGCCAGGTCACTCAGCAGATCGGCGCGCTTGTCGGACAGCCTGGTCTTCTCAGAAGCTTCATACGCCGCCGCCAACTTTCGTTCTTCGGCCCTCTGCGCATCGGACTGGAAGAGAACGTAGACATACTGGCCGCTTTGGGTGCTCCGTGACCAGCTAAAGTCCATCATCGCGGCCATCTGATGCATCAGCTCACACAGCTTTACGGACGAGACCTGAGCGCTGATCTTGCGATCGTAGCTCTGCCAGTCCTCGTTGTCCCATCCCACCGCCATTCCAACTCCGGTGGATTGCGAGAGGTCCAGGAAGAAATCGGCAAGCCGGGCACAATCTGCCTTCAGGGTCACGGTCTGTGACAATCGGGGATCAATCGTATCTGCGGCCCGGAGATCGGCAACGACTTCAGCCCGAGCGGGCACGCCGCCAGCAACGATAAGCGCCAAAGTTGACAGAAAGACTATGAGTAACCGATAGGCGGCCAATGAGTAGCTCCTTGTAGAGGCGGACCGGTGTGTCCGCCCTGTGGCGCTCTTGCCTGCGACCCCGCGGCACTACGACGCCAGAGCGTTCCACACGTCATCATCGCCTATCCGCCCTGCAATATCGACACCGTAGAACTCCGCTATAGGACGAAGCATCTCAGGATTGCGTTCCCAGACCGCGGCCGCGGCCTGCCGCACAACAGCTACCCCAGACCTGCTCATCTTGCCCAGCGGCCGTCTCGACGGTCCGGCAGGCATTCCGAGAGCGTTCATCAGCGTCTTGATCGCAAGCGGGTTGCGGTAGCGATCGTTTACGGTAACCGTCTGACCGTTGGGGAGTGTTCTCTGGTTGTCGACTTTGACGGTTACGATGCCAAGAAGAGGCGTAAGCGCGTCTCGGACAGCCTCGGCGGCGGCGGTTTCTCCGGCGTTCAGGGCTTCGACCATTGCGCGTATTCCGCGCGGCACCACGTTCGTGGCAACTGAGATAACACCGTCAGCCTTTATCGAGGGATCCTTCATCATAGAAAAAGTCAGGTCATCGTCGCCGCTCATTATCGAGAAATCCGGCCCACACAGTTCCCTGGTCCTGGCCATCCGTGCAAGATCGCCAGTGGCCTCCTTCACCGTGTTGACGTTCGGATACCGTCCGGCCAGTATGGCGAGATCCTCGACGCTCAGAGCGGTTCCCGTTCTACCCGGAATGATGTATGGCACCACGGTAGTCTTCGGGAACTCGCCCGCGATAGCCCCGTGATACTCGTCTCGCAGTTCCTGCGACGAAGGACCGTTGTAGTAGCAGTCGACCAGAAGCACTGCGTCTACGCCGCTGTTTACCGCGTGCCTGGAACTCGAGAGAGCTTCTTCGGTGGAGTTGCTGCCGGTTCCGGCCAGAACCGGGCACTTGCCCCTGGATATGGCGATAACGCGGTCTATCACCTCGTTATGTTCTTCCCACCCTAGTGTCGGAGACTCACCAGTCGTGCCCACCGGCAGCAGGCCGCTAATCCCCTCGGATATCTGGAACTGGGCATTCTTCTCGAGACCTTCCCAGTCTACGCTCCGGTCTGAGTTGAACGGGGTAACCATTGCAGTCCAGGTGTTTGTGAGCTTCATCGAAGTTCCTCCAGATCGATCGCGCCGACTGATGCCGCCCGCGCGCTAGACAATCAACATTTTACCCTGTAAGCGAGTTCTTGGCAAACCGGGATTCCAAGGGTTATAATAACTGGTGATTTCCAGTCAAGGAGTTGCTTCTATGGCCGCAATGACCCCAAAACAAAGAGTAAAGACGGCAGTTGCCCATCAAGAGCCGGATCGTGTGCCCATCCAGATATACCTGACACCGGAGATTGAGCAGCGACTCAACGAACACTTCAAGGGAGCCCCATTGGCGGAAGTGCTGTGTGTAGACTTTCGGGAGGTCGGGCCCGTCAGTAGAGATGCGTCTTTGAAACCTGATCCCCGCAAGTCGCTCACTATCCGCGGAGAGACTCAGAACCAGCCGGCAACCACCGAGTTCGCACCCGGTTCGGGACTTCCCATAGCGTGGCGCGATGAGTTTGGCGTCGGTTACTCGATGATCGCCAACCCTTCCGGTGGTGAATACGCTGAAGCCACCGATCTGACCCTTTCACGGCTCTACACGATGGACGATGTGGCCAACTACAAATGGCCCAATCCGGATATGTACGACTACTCAGTTATACCCGACCAGATCGAGGCCGTTCGAGACTACGCGGTCTTTGTGGGCGGCGCCGGCACCCCGGACATAATCAATGGGGTATCACGAGGCCGCGGAATGGAGCAGGTGCTCATTGACATCGCGACCGAAGACGAGGTTGGCATTGCCATCATAGATAAGCGCGTGGACTATCTATATGAAAAGATCAAACGCTGCCTTGAGGCCGGAAATGGCAAGATCGACATCGTGTGTCTCGGGGAGGATTTGGGTAACCAGAACGGTCCGATGATGAGCCCCGCCACGTTCGACAGGTTCTTTCGCCCGAGGCTTGAGAAGTTCTACAAACTCGCTCACGACTACGGTGCGCTCGCGATGATGCATTCCTGCGGCTCCACTCGTGCACTTCAGCCGCGACTTATCGAGATGGGACTGGACATCCTGGATGCGGTGCAGCCAGAGCCGGCAGGGATGGAGCCCGAGGGAATCAAGCGCGACTTCGGAGACAAGCTGACCTACTGTGGAATGATCAGCACTCAGGAAACACTGCCGCACGGCACTGTGGAACAGTGTCGCGCGGAGGCGAGGCACCGGCTTGATGTGATCGCGAAGGGCGGCGGATACATTTTCGCACCTGCACACTGCATTCAACCCGACACTCCGCTTGAAAATGTGCTGGCCATTTACGAGGAAGCCACCGGCAAGAAGTTCATCTGAGAGCACGGCAACAGGGCGTGGTATGCTTCGCGGACGTGTTCGGTGTTTCGGGAATCTTGTTCCCGAAACTTGCGCAGGTGTCGGGAACAAGATTCCCGATACACTTGGAAACACCTGGAAGCACGTTGAGCTAGTCTTCGGGGCACGCGCCCGCGAAGTACCTGCGTCAGAAGAGGTTACTATGATCAGGATCGGTTGTATAGGATACGGAGGCCGTCTTTCGGGGATGGTCGGACTGATGGACAGACTGAACGCGGGCGTTGACATTACAGCGATTGCGGACCCGCGCGTCGAAGAGATCAAGCAGCAACTGAAAGAGGCCGGCAGGGATCCGGAGAAGATTGCTTTCTACACTGACGCTGACGAGATGCTGTCCAAAGAGACGCTGGACGGAGCAATGATCGGCACCCGCTGTTCGCTGCACGCTTCGATGGCGGTCAAGGTCATTGACCGCGGTCTTCCGCTCTTTCTTGAGAAGCCGATCGCGACCAATATGAACGATCTGGTCATGCTACGCGACGCAGCAAAGAGAGCCAAGAGCGACGTTGTTGTGTCATTCCCGCTGCGCGTGAGCCCGCTGGTCAAGCTTGCGAAAGAGATAGTCGATTCCGGCAAGATCGGCACGGTGGAACACGTAGAGGCTTGGAACAATGTGCCCTACGGTTGGTGCTACTATCAGATGTGGTATCGTGACGAGAACGAAACGCAGGGTCTTTTCCTGCAGAAGACCACGCACGATTTCGACTACATAAATCACATCCTGGAAGCCAGGCCGATGCAGGTCTGTGCAATGACCTCTAAGAGAGTCTACACCGGTAACCATCCTGCCGGTTTGAAGTGCGATGAGTGCGAGGAACAGGACTCCTGTCTCGAAAGCCCGTTCCACGCCTACTTCACCAAGGCTGAGAAGGAACGGGTCGAAGCATCCAACCTGATGTGCGGGTTCGCCGAAGACACCGGTAACGAAGATTCCGGAAGCTCCATAGTGATGTACGAGTCGGGTATGCACGTGTGCTACACCCAGAACTTCTTTGCCCGCAAGACTGCGGGCAAGCGCGGTGCATCGCTGTTCGGCTACAAAGGCACGATCGAGTTCGACTGGTATACGGACGAGCTGAAAGTCCACATGCACCACACCCCGCGCCTTGAATCCTACAAGACCGACACGACTAACATGGCTCACGGAGGAGGGGACTTGGTGCTTCTGGACAGTTTCGTCCGCATCATCAAGGGCGAGCGAAAGTCGGTTGCGCCGCTCCAGGCAGGTCTGTTAAGTGTTCTGATGTGTCTTAAGGCGAAGGAGTCAGCCGAAACCAGAACGTTCCAGGACATCAAATGGCCGGACGAATGATTGCGGTGCCCAAGGCGGGCGGGCTTCAGGCCGGAACCGCGTCTTTGGTTCTCTGCAGCAGACGGAGAGCCTCGGTGACGCTGTTGGCCGTCGGTATGAGGTCGTCCAGCTTCAGCAGGCAAAACGTCCGCGCAACGTTGCTCTCCAAGCCGGTCAGAACCAGCGACCTGCCAGCCGATTCGAGCTGCCGGTACTGGCGGATCAGCCATCTGAACCCCGGTGTCTCTACGTATTCAGCCCGGCTCAGGTCGATTATCAGTGCTCGGCCTTCAACTATGGGGGAACTTACGAAGGCCGCCAGGGCCTCAGTGGTGTCCTGGTCACAGGCCTCTTCAGGCCTTATGACCGCGACTTCGTCTACTATGCTGTAGTGGAACTTATGACTGCCTATCCTTGCTTCTGGCACTTCAGGCCTCCTGTAGCTGACCAAACGCGCCCGTCACAGATAATAAACGAACAGCTACTCTGTATTGTTCCGTGTTCGGGGAGCTAACTACACGAAAAACCGGGACAACAAGCCAGCTATAGCTGTTGACTCACACGCACCAATCAGCTATATTTACGTTGTCGGTTGTGGAGGCTGAGTTCTTGAGTATCAACCAGGATCCATACGGTGGAATGTGGCGCTGGACGCGGCCGCTGAAGGCTTGCGCTGTACTCGCAGCGCTTGCGATGATCGGTCTGATCGTCATGCTCGTGGTAGTGGCTAAGATGCCTACAGTTCGCAGCCTGGCTGTGTGCCGTACCAACATGGCTGCAATTGGCCAGGCGATACGCAGGTATCACGACGTCAACGACGCCTATCCGGCAAGCCTCAGCCAACTCAGGGGAGTCTATCTGAAAGACAACTCGGTACTCAGATGTCCACTGGACAAGTCCGAGGGCGACTCGCCCAGCTACACCTATCGCAGACCGAGTGAATCGTCACCGGCCACTTTCCAGATGCTGGAGTGTGACCGCCATCGACTGCGAAAGGACGTCTCGATAAGCAGAATCATACTTCAAAAGAACCTGGAGTTCACTGTCTCGGTTCCGGTGCCCAGCGAGCCGGCAAAGGACGCTGAAAAGGACAGGAAATAGCATTTGCAGCGATGGGACGGGATTTGGCCCTGAACCTGATTCAGGGCCGTCCCATCGTGAGGTTCGTCCCCAGTCTGCTGATGATTGGAGATCGACTAGAAATCTAGCTCATAATCATCTGCATCTGAAGCGGGTGGGCCGCCTGGGCCGCCAGGACCACCGCCCGGACCACCCCGCTTACCACCTGCCCCGCGATTGCCCTCCATGCCGCCACCGCCGCCGTTTCGGCGAGGAAGAATCTGATTCAGCTTATCCCGCTGTTCGGGAGTCAGCACGGACAGTATTCTCTCCATAGATTCCTTCCGGATGGGCTGAATCAGGTCTCTTTTCTGTTCGGGAGTCAGGGTTGTGTCGGTGCGTATGGCCTGACACCTGTCCTGAGTCTCTTTGAGAATGGCTGTTGTAGCCTTCTTCTGCTCGTCAGTCAGGTTGAGACGTGCCAAGGCACCAATGATTCCGCCCCCGACTCCGATTCCTGCTCTGTTTCCGGCCTGCCAGGGGGCCAGAAGTCTGCCGATAATGTTCCTCTCCCTGGCCTTGGCCTGCTGATCGGGAGTCAAGAGAGTCATAATGGCACCTTCGGCTGTGTCGCGGAGTGACTTTATCTTTGCGGTCTTCTCCGCCGGAGTGCCCTCACCCTTCCTTACAGCGGCCGCATCCGTGCGGAACTGTTTCGCAATGGCTAAGACCTTTTCGGCTTGTTCTTTGCTCAGCTCCAATTGCTTCACTATCATACCTTGTGGATTGGCGCCGCCGCGTCCCATTCCGGCTTTGCCATCTTTGCCTGCATTGCCTCTAGGCCCCTGAGCGGCGATTGCTGCCACGGCAAGCACGAACAGCACTGCAACGACAACTGCGAGAATCCTTGTTTTCATGGCACGACTCCTCCTCCCCGATTTTGGGGATGTATTTGTCTACACAAGATGAGACGATTGGATTCGCAGATGGTTTCAGGCATGTCACGACGGAATGCCTGGGACACGAATCCGGCGATGCTTTGACCCCGCCCAGCGTCTAATAGTAGAATGCTCCGTGTTCGAGAGCAGTCATAAACACGGATCAGAATAGTACCCTGACGCACGGCGTGCGCGCATCGTTCGTGCATCAGCAATGTAATTGCAGCAAGCGCACAAACATTGCTACACAAAAGAGCCGAATCGAAGCGTCTATACCAATGGATGTGATCAAGACGGACACCACTGGGGTTGCAACAGCACCGATGGCAGGAGTTAGAGACCACACGGAATCAGGCGCGGGCATTCTCGAGCGCGTCTACAACGAGTATGCTGCGGTCTCTTTCCGGTATGCGCGTGCGCTGCTGTTCAGCCCGGACGACGCCGAAGACGCTGTCGCGGAGGTCTTTGCCAAACTAGCCAGGGATATCGAGCGACTGGAGC
>CAYSLA010000102.1:0-4048 GCA_964431685.1 uncultured bacterium
GGGCGATCTGGATGAGGCTGGTCGGCTGGGCGTAAAGGAAGCAGCGTCGGGCAACATTCCATCCCAGGCATTTCCCCTGGACTCATTTCAAGTATCGGATGTGCGCGAAATGGTCAAGGTGGCTATACAGGACGGAGCGCCCGGCGGCGGGTTCACGCTCAGAACCACCGGCGGCGCGTCTGCCGGCCTGGGAAAGACCAGAGAACAGCGCATAAAGGACATTGAGTGCCATCTCGCGATGATCGACGCGTGGCGAGAGTTCGGATCGTATTAGCCCGCGAGTCTAGCCTCAAGCATCTCCCGCAGAAGCTTGGGGTTAGCCTTGCCTTTCGATACCCTCATCACCTGGCCAACGAGAAAACCGGCAGCCTCCGTCTTGCCATTGCGGTAGTTCTCCACAGCATCGGCATGCTCGGCGAGAACAGAGTCAAGCATAGCGGCAAGCTCGTCGGACTCGCCGATCTGGCTGAAACCGTGTTCCTCCACAATCGACTCTGGACTTTGATCGGAGTCCAGCATCAAATCGAAGACCTGTCTCGCTGCCTTGGCGGTAATCTTGTCCTGCTCAATCATTCGCAACAGCGTCGCAAGCCTCTCAGGGGTGACGGTTGTCTCCGCCATCTGTTGACCTTTCTCCCGCAACGCAGGAATCAGTCGCGAGGCAACCCATTGTGCTGCAGTGCGCGGCTGGATGCTCTGCTTTGCCAAAGCTTCGAAGTACTCTGCAACGTCCAGTTCGGCGCTCATCTGAGCAGCCTCGTCGTCGAGAAGACCGTATTCTGAGACGAATCTGGCCTGCTTCTGAGCGGGCATCTCCGGCAACTGGCTCCCGATATTGGCGACCCACTCCTCTGTTAGCACGATAGCAGGCACGGAAGGATCCGGCACACAAGGGCCCGCAAACTTACCGCGCATCGGTGTCGTGATGTTCTTGTCCGGGTCCCACAACCGCGTGTGCAGAACGATGGGACGCCCTGCGTCCAATTCCTCAGTCTGCCGCAGAATTTCGTGGTCGATAGCGCTACCGACCGCACGCACGGAGTTCATATTCTTCACTTCAACCTTTGTGTTCATCTCGGAGGAACCCACGGGACGAATAGAAATGTTGGCGTCGCAGCGCATAGTGCCGCTGTCCATACTGCACTCGGCGGTTCCTGCATAGCGAATCTGACGGCGAAGTATCCGGAGGAATTCCATAGCGTCGTATGCACTCCGCATGTCGGGTTCGGTGACGATCTCCACCAACGGCGACCCCGCGCGGTTGAAGTCCACGAGACTGATCTTGGTGCGACCCTCAGTCTCGTGCACCAGTTTTGCCACGTCCTCTTCCATATGAACGTGATGGATACGCAGATGTCTCGGCGAGCCATCTTCACCTGTGATGTCGAGCCAGCCGTTGCGCGCAAGCGGCTTGTGGTGCTGGGAAAGCTGAAAGCCCTTGGGCAAGTCGGGATAGTAGTAGACCTTCTGGTCAAAGGCGCTCTCAGGCTGTATCGTGCAGTTAAGCGCCATCGCAGTGAGCGCAGCGTGCTCAAGAGCGTTCCGGCTGAACTGCGGTATTGCCCCAGGCATCCACAGGCATATCGGGCAAGTGTTGATGTTGGGACGGTCACCGGGCCTGTTTGGGCAATCACAGAACATCTTGGTGTCGCAGTTGAGCTGGACGTGAATCTCTAGGCCGATTACTGCTTCATAAGCCATGACTACAGGTCTCCTCTATGCATGGTTGCGATTCTAGCGGCGTAGCCAAGCAATCTGTTGTCCTGGAGTCGTGAAGCCACCAGTTGCAGACCAAGGTCCTCGCCGTCGGCTTTGACAAAGCCAGGCACGCTGATCGCCGGAAGCCCGGCTACGTTTGCGGCCAGTGTGAGCGCAAACCGATCGTAGACTTGCGAGACTGATTCAGCCGGATCGCTCGGCACATTCTTCTTCCTTGTCGGCAGAGCGATAAGACCCGACTCGCTCAAGACCTTGTTCAGCGCCTCGACCAGTCGCCGACGGATGCGACAGGCGTTCTCAAAAGCCGAGTAGTTTTCGAACTGGAAATAAGCGCCCTGGAAGAGAAAGGACTTCACGAGCGGCCCAAATGACTCTTCGCGTGATTTCAGATACATTTCGTTCCAGTCATCAGCCTTTGCCGCACGGTGGCCGTATCGAACACTGTCGTATTTCCCAGCGCTCGATGAAGCCTCCGTTGAGCCAATGGCCTGGTGGACCGTGCGAAGCAAATCGTAGTCCTCGACCGGCGCTTCGGTTGTCCTGGCACCGGCTTTCCTCAGCACAACCAGAGCAGATTCGAATGCATCACGCTCCTCAGGGTCAAGCCCGGCAAGGCTCTGGGGAATGACTGCGATGGTTTTCGTATCAGTAGCCGCGTCCGGCGCGCTGAAATCGGGGAACTCGCCGCCCAGGGAAAAGTCACGTTCATCGGGGCCGCTGATTGCCCGGAGGATCCCGGCAATGGTGGTAACGTCTCGCGCCACAACACCAAGGCACTCCATCGAGGGAACCAGGCCAATCAGCCCGTAGCGGGATATGGTGCCCGCTGTTGGTTTGAAGCCAAAGAGCCGTGCCTGGGCAGCAGCCACGCGCGATTCGCCAATAGTGTCGGTAACCAGGGCTGCATCGCACGCCGACGAGGCCACCGCCGCGGCACTGGTATCGCCGTCCAGGCCGAAGGCGAGCTCGGATGTACGCGTGAAACCTGCGATGCTCGCTCCGGCGGAATGCAGGCGTTCCACCACAGTGGCATCCTCCAGAGCCGTGAAGTTCTCCAGAGCTCGGGAACCGGCGTTTGCAGGCCACCCTTGCACACACAGATTTGCCTGAACTGCAATCTGGCTATCTGCAAGAGGGCCCTCTGGAGCCGGCGCATGCGAGGCAGGATTCAGGAATGAGAATGTGTCTTCGTTGACCACTGATACCCCCAATGTATCCGAAACGGGCAAGAGCGATCTGCCCTCTACCCTTCAATAATATTCGCGACCTTGAAATAGTCTCCCTTTACCGCAGGAGCATTGCGAAGCAGTTGCCCATCGGCAGTGAGCGGATGAGTGCGTGCCTCGTCGCCCAGCCTCGTGAGGCCGGCGGCCTCAGTCACTCCGAACAGAGGCTCCTCGTCCGGACT
Source organism: uncultured bacterium (assembly GCA_964431685.1). Taxonomy (GTDB): domain Bacteria; phylum Armatimonadota; class UBA5829; order UBA5829; family UBA5829; genus CAYSLA01. Next base: position 3,128 of record CAYSLA010000102.1, read on the forward strand.
TGCCTTGTCGGCAAGAGTCTCGGCAATTTGTTGTGCTTCGGTAAGAGCATCGTCAATCTGCCGTTGCTCCCCGTCTGCTATGCCAATGCGCGACACCCACGAAAGCGACTGCGAGAGAGTCTCTTCCTCGGGCCTGGATAGCGGCTTGTCCGCCGACAGATTGAGCAGTCCGACCTCCCCCAGTTGCGCACGGGCGACCGGTGACGGCGCTTGAGTGAGAGGACAGAACGCACTCCGGTTCTTGGGAAAGGCAATGACATCGCGGATTGAGTTCGTGCCGAGGATCATCGCGACAACACGGTCGACCCCAAGGGCTATTCCACCGTGAGGAGGCGCACCGAACTCAAGCGCTCGCAGGAAGAAACCAAACTTCTCCTCAACCTCTTCAGGAGTCAGCCCAAGCGCCTGGAAGATGCGGTTCTGCACCGCCATATCGTTGATTCTGATGCTGCCGCCGCCAAGTTCTTCACCGTTGAGCACGATATCGTAGGCCCTTGACTTCAAAGCCAGTAGTTCCTTGACGTCGCCGGGATCGAAGTCCGTGCGATCAGGGCTCGTGAACGGATGGTGCGTAGACGTCACTCCACCGTCTTCAGTGGGATCGAACAATGGGAAATCGGTCACCCAGGTCGGGCAGTACGATCCCTGCGGGATGAGGCCGAGACGCTCCGCCACGTGAAGCCGCAGTTGGCCAAGCACCGAGGTCGTGACTCGATAGGAAGGGTCGGCGATCATCATAAGAACATCGCCATCCTCACAGCCAAAGCGCTCGAGTAAAGCCGCACGCTCCTCGTCGCTGAAGAACTGCACAATGTTGGAGTCGAGCTGGCCGTCTGTGACGCGCATCCACGTCATCCCCTTGCCGCCCATGCCAGGAACGATCTGCTTGGCATACTCGTTCTGCAGAACGTTCTTGCTGAG
>CAYSLA010000102.1:4148-12140 GCA_964431685.1 uncultured bacterium
ACCACTTCCTCGATCAGCTCGTAAATGAACTCCTCATCGACAAACGCTCCCTCAATGTCCAGTTGCGTGAACTCCGGCTGCCGATTTGGCCGCAGGTCCTCGTCACGGAAGCATTTCACAACCTGAAAGTAGCGCTCAATTCCGCTGGTTACCAGCAGTTGCTTGAAGAGCTGAGGAGACTGTGGAAGTGCGTAGAAGCAGCCGGGATGAACGCGGCTCGGCACCAGGTAGTCACGCGCGCCTTCCGGAGTGCTCTTCGTGAGCACTGGCGTTTCGACTTCGATAAACCCACGGCTGTCGAGGATATCACGGACCGTCTTAAGGATGCGATATCGCTTGCGAAGGTTCTCCTGCATCGAAGGTCGTCGCAAGTCCAGATATCTGTACTGCAACCGCAGGTCCTCACCTACGGCAGAAGATGACGCAACTCCTCCACCCGCCAGCATCGCTTTTTCGGACACCGGAAACGGCAGAGGCCCGGACGTGTTCAGGATAACGAGTTCGCTGGCAACGACCTCAACATTACCGGTCGCTATACTGGCGTTCTCAGTCCCAGATAGACGGCCAACCACTTCTCCGGACACCTGAACACAGTATTCCTCGTGCAGACCTGAGGCCTTCTTGAGCAGTTCGGTATCTTCGGGTCCAAAGACAACCTGTGTGATACCGGTCCAATCACGCAGATGAATGAACAGGAGTTCGCCGTGATCCCGGCGGGCATCGACCCAGCCAGCCATCTGGACTTTCCGTCCAACGTCGGAGGCACGCAAGGCCCCACAGCAGGCTCTGTCTCCCCACTTTGTGGCGACAACGGAGGTTTCTCTCAGCATTCGCAGTGATTCTCCTTTTGGGGACCTAAGAAAGGATCATACAGTCTTCAGCAAAGATTCGGTCAGACCGGTCTGCGCCTCGCCTCTGGGTTCTCAACTGCCCTTATGCTGTCCGCTTCACCCTCTGACGAGACTCATTATACCATGTGCCGTCCACACAGCCAATTCGTGATCGGACTTTTGCCCCGGATGCGTGCTATTTGAGGGCAGCGTCCGCTTCACGACAAACCTCGGCGATAGCATCGATCCTTTCTTTCGGCAGATGGAAAGGATATTGTCCAGATCTTCCTCTGTCAGTCCGCCGCTCAATGTGTATTTTCTGAACTCCATTGCTTTTCCTTTCAAACCTGTGAGGTCACAGGTTCAGTAGCTTCATCGCGTTTTCTCGCGCAACCTTGTTGAATGCTGTCTCGCTGATTTTCTTTGAGTCGCGCCATTCGATGAGCATCTCCGCCGTATGCAAAGGCATTGGAACGACACAATCCGTGCCGAAAAGTAGACGGTCCTGGAACTCCTCCACAAACTTCGGACCGTACTCAGGGTCACGCGTCAAAGCGTTGAACGGGTTCAGGTCGGAAAGATCGCCGTACAAGTTCGGATACCTCCGGAAGAGCTTGGGCACCACGCCTTCTTCCTTGATCGGGCCGGTAGGCGGATCAGGCGGAAATTCTCCGCCGTCGGGAGTAAACCCCCCACCCCGTTGGCCCGGAGTCTCAAGCGGTCCGATCTCGGCCCAGAATATGGGGCCGTGGCCGAGCATGACGAGTCTGGGAAACCGCCGCAACGTGTATTCAAGCTGAGGCAGACCGGGTTCGTCGTATAGCCCGAAATCACCTCCGACCAGGGCCGATCCGTCAAATATCACTGGAAAACCCACATCCTGAGCGTGCTTGAACAGGTTCTGTACTAGCGGATGAATCATGGGCAGATTAATCATGACCTCGCCCAGGCCCTTGCACCCCTGGTCGCGATAGTAGCGCAGAACGCGATCGAGTGGGGCGTCCGCCGAGTTGGTCAGCACGCGTGGATCGATGTTGCAGAAGGGTATGAACCGGTCGGGATACTGAGCCGCCATCTCGAGGATGTCCTCGTTGGCCTGGGGAAAGTATATCTCCGGGCTTACGATGGGCAGCAGGACGCCTTTGTCGATGCCCTGTTCATCGTAGAGACTGATCACTTGCTCCGCAGTACGAAACTCACACACAAACGGTACAGGTTTGCGGTATGCGTGAGCGTGAATGTCGATAAACAATGTTGTTCTCCTTACCTAGAGTTTCTGCACCAGTTCATGGTAGCCTGTCAGACGGTGGAAACCGTGCTTTTCGTAGTTTCGCAATGCGGGAACGTGCTCTTCGTTGTCCGCGACAAGAACTGTCGCATACTCCATCTCCTCCGATCTGAAACCATCCATCACACGGTCCATCATGAGCGATCCGATGCCGGTTCCCTGGTGGCCCTTTGCTACGCCGTTGTAGCCAACAGTGCCAACACTACGGGCTTTGTCAATTACGTATGAATAGAATGCAGCAACTTCCCCGTTCTTCTCGACGACGAAGCTCCGGCATTCGTCGGCCCTGAAGTACTCCAGTATGGAATTCGATAGCCAGTAGGCCCACGGCCGCCCGCCTACTACGCCGTACTGCTTCTCCATTAGGGCGCCGCTCCCTCCAGCCCATATCTCGCCAACAATCTCCCGCAGTCGTCGTGCGTCTCGTACCTCTTCAAATGGTCGGATCGTGATGTCACGCTCAGAGGTCTTCGTCATTGGATGTCCTTTCCTTTCAGTATGTTGTTCGCGATGCTCACGCGAGCCTTACACAATGGTCGCAGGAATAGCGACGCTCTTCTGCCTTTCCTCCCGCTCCGGAATACTAGTCTGCAACACGTCGAAACAGCTCATCATACGTCTCATAGATGAGCTGTTCCGCTTTTTCGTCGGGGATGGCAAACTCTTTCTGGGTGTTCATCTTGCCTGATTCGTTGTCCCTTCTGTGCTCGTACGCGGGCATGAGGTAAGAGAGCTCGTCATTGCAGAGTGAGTCCACCCAAGTGTGTTTGAACGGACTGGCATTCCTCAGGTTCAGCGCGACTTCGTTAAACACCTCTCCGCAGAGCCCCAGGATCGCCAAATCGCCCACTCTGATCAACTGCAGTTCCGAGTAGACCCCTCTTTCATCCTGCTTGCCGCCGGTGACACCGCGCCCGTGCAAGTATGTCTTTGCGCGCAGCGGCGTAGGCTGCTGAATGGTGAAGTATACCTCTTTGACTACTGAATGAACAGTGTCGCCGTCGAAAGCCTCAAGCTTGTCCCATATCTTCGTCATACCGTCGTACAGCATTTTGCCAGCCACCGGGACCAGTGCCGCGGCTTTGTCCGGAGGCACAGCGCTCTCGAAAAGCCCTGCCGGATGAACATTGCCCTCCGGACCCGCCATAAGAGAGAACACAAAACCCTCGCCCTTCTCACGTTCGATCCTCTCCGCCGCCCAACCGAAGAAATCACTGTCAAGCGTCGTCCCCTCCATCGAAAGCGCATTGTGGCACCCGAAATTTCCGAGCCCGCATATCGGTTTGCCATCCTCATCCTCGAAAACGGCTATTCGCAGTGCGTCATCGTGTAGTGAAAACGACTCGATCTGGCTTTCGTCGATGTCCTTTATGCCCAGTGAGGTATGGAAATCCGCCACGCTTCCATCCTTCATCCGTGCGCGTGGCAATCCGATTCCCGGCACTGATATCTCTCCAATGCGTCCTGTGGCTGGTCTGAGCCGCCTTTCCGCGAGACTCACTGCGCTCGCCGCGTGGCTGCACAGCAAATCAATATAATCCAGCGTCCGATCGCTCAGCTTTTCGTATTCAATCATTACGCCGCCCGTGTCAAAGGGATCGTCGTAGTCTATCACCCTGCCTGAGCAATGCGTGTGCGTGGCGCATACCATGATGTTCTCCGCCGGTATGTCGGTCCACTTGCTTGCCAAGTCTCTTACACCCTTTGTTATGTTGGGGAAGAACTCGCTGATGTCCAGAAGGACTATGGCCGCCCTGTTCTTGCCATCATCAAAGACGGTAGCTCTGGCAGACAGTTCCCCGATAACACCAGTTGCCAGACCTCTGGGCCCCAATCTTCGCGCCTGATCCAGAGCAGGAGTGATTGTGTACTTCGCCGCACCAACATTCAGTGTAGCTGCTTTGTTCATCTTATCCGATCCTTTCGGTAGTAGAAACGTTATGTCGCCCTCTTCGGCTAGATCAGCCGCTGGAATGTGGAGTGAGCTACGGGACCTTCGAGCCGCTCAAGGACATCCCCTCTTGCCAGCGAATCCGCGATTTCACCAAACACTTCGTCAATGGCCAGATCATAGAGCGCAATGACTTCATCGGTATGCGCCAGTGTCCCGTAGAAACTGAGAGCTGCCAGGAACCCGCGCTTGAGCATCAGTTGAGCATACAGCGTCTTTAACTCCTTTGACAACTCGTGATCGAAGCTGAAGCTCGCCAGACACGGGTAGCCGTCGCCAACTGTCACCGGAAGCTTGTGACTGGCAGCGTGGCGTCTCCAGGAGTCCGCGACCATGCGGCCGACACGGTCGGCGTGTGCCGGAACGTCGATTGTCATATGTTTGCGCACAGTCGCAACCGCCGCGGCGGGACCGACACCCTCGGTCCAGTACGTGCTGCTTATGAACGACGAGTGAGCACCGGCCATAGATTCGCTCGTTCCAATGACCGCGGCAATCGGGTGCCCGTTGCCAAGTGACTTGGCAAAAAGGGCCATATCCGGATTCACCCCAAGCCGGCGGTGCGACCCGCCCAGGCAAGTTCGCCACCCGATTGTGATTTCGTCGAATATCAGGAGCGCCCCGTTTTTGTGAGCGCCGTCTCTCACATATTCAAGAAGACCAGCATCCGGATCGTGAAGACGGCAGGGCTCCATAATCACCGCCGCCAGTTCGCTGCCGTGAGCGTCAAGTATTTCCTGGAACTGCTCTCTGCTGTTGTATCTGAATGGGAGAACAGTGCCTCGCAGTTCACGAGGAACGCCCAGAGGTTCCAACCCGGGCAGCAGGTGGCCGCGCAGGGCATCGCTCTCGCCGAGGTTTGTGGCGAGGTACCAGTCGTGCCAGCCGTGGTACCCGCAGATTGCGACTACCGACCTGTCAGTGGTTGCGCGCGCAATCCTTACTGCAATCGACGCGATCTCTCCACCGCAACGGGCAAAGCGCACCTGCTCTGCCCACGGGTGGATGTCGCACAGCAGGTCGGCCAGTTCGACTTCCTCGGCCGGGCTTTGCGTGCTCATACTCCCCAAGGATACTCGTCGTCGAACCGCTTTGGTGACATCGGGATCACGGAAACCCAGCAGACACGCACCGATGCCGTGTATCGATACGTCATAGTAGTGCCGCCCGTCGAGATCCCAGACCTCGCACCCCCTGGCCTCACGGAAGTGAGCCGGCCACTGGCCCGGCACGTGCATCTCGGGGCGCTTGCTCATTAGCCCTACCCCGCCTGGGATTCGCTTTTTGGCGTGCGTGTAGACATCCTTGGCCAACGTCCCATATTCCTGCTTCATCCCCAATAGCCTCCGCGCGTTATCGCAGAAGACATCCTGGAGGTCGTCTGAGTTCAGACCGAACTGCTCCGCCGCGTCCAGCAGCGCTCTCGTCGATTCCAGCCCCACAAGCGTCGGTTCGCAGAAGACCTGGCTGTCTGCCCAGTCCAGATTGGTATTGGTCAGCCATAGGAACCCGTCGCCCACCGTCACAGCCCGGCCCCGCGATTCCGACACCGGGAAGTCCGAGCCCCACAGTACCTTTCGAGGACCAAACTCATTGAGAATCGCCAGGATCGGCTGCGCTTCACAGATCGCCGCTGTGTCAAACCAAACATTCTGAAGACCGCGGAGCGAACCTATGCTCCGCTCTACGTGACGCGCGTTGAAACCCCTTGCGCAGTGCGCAAGTATGAGCCGGGCGCGTGAATACTTCTCACACATCTCTCTGATGTAGCGCTGGTTGACGGAGTCGGCGAGCGCCAGCGCACGAACCATGTGCAGGGTTATCGCCAGGCCTCGCTCATCGGCGAGTTCCCACGCCCATTCTGGAATGAATCCTTCGGGCGATGACTCGAATGTCGGCTTCTGGGAACTGAATACGTGGTAGGGCTTGAACCCGGCGATTCCAGGGTTGTCCAGTAATGCTTCCGCTTCATCGGAAGTCATCTCGGGTGTTACAGCTATGAAACCTCTGCACGACGGATTCGTGCGCATCTGCTCTACGATGAACCCGTTCACGCGTTCTATGTTGCAGTTCGGCAAAGGTGTCGCCAGGCAGATCGCGCCATCCAGACGGTCGTTGCCCACTTGTTTGCCCAGACGATCGCGCCAGACGCCGATGTTCACTTCCTCCGGACCCTGCGTCCAGAGGCTCTGAGCAGTAAGGTTCAGATCCTCCACTCGATAGAGATGAGCATGCGCATCGAAAAGTCGCTGCGGCAGTGATGATTGAATCTCATCCCTAATCTTCTTGTCTCCATCGGTAAATATCCAGTTAGCGTTCATAGGGCAAACCTCCGTGATCTATGATCAGAAATACGTCCTGCCGGTCTTCGGCCTCGCGTTTTCGCGACTGCCAAGTGGGAAAGCCTCCGTGCCCTGCATCGGACAATGCTTCTCTGCAGTCTCGAAATGGAAGAACTGAGCTGACGTGAGAGCGTCAATCTATTATCTCATCTGATTCAGGAGAAAGGGAAGCCGCGCAATTCCGTGGCTCCCCTTTCCCACCGGTAATGCAGGCTACGTAAGCCTACTTTCTGCGACGCCGGAATGCTGCCAGAGAGCCGATGCCTGCATAAAGCGCAAGCAACGATCCGGGCTCAGGAACCGGAGCAGCCTCGCCGCCCCACGTCAGACCCCATCTATACGGGCCAGCCAGAGCTGTGAGGTCTTCAACAGCCATGGTGCCAACGTCAACGCGCACTACCTTGCTCCAGTCAGCAACATAGAGCTTTCCATCCGGGCCGAAGCACATCTCCCCAATGTATGGTCCAGGCAGAGTAACCACCCAGTTTGGATCGAGGTCGTTGGTCGTCGTGTTGAACCGGTAGACCTTGTTTCCGTAGTCTCCTACGTAGAGATAGCCGTCCTTCCACGCCAGCGTGTAAGGGCCTCCTGTCGGAATTGACTTACTCCAGAAGGCGGGGCTATCCGGAGCGAAGCTGCTGCCGGAACCATTCCAGCGACAAACCACTTTGTAGTAGTAGGATGTCGAGTAAAGGCGCCCCAGATCGTCAAAGACTATGTCGTTGACGTAAGGCCCGCCGTACGGAACAGTCGCCGGGGTGGACGTCTTGGCAACGATATCTATCAGACGGACTACTCCTGTCCAGCCGTTGTCGGCCAGTTTGATCGACTCGCGCACGTCCGACATCCGTGCGGGACGCCGCACCCCATCGAGGTCATACAAGAAGCAGCAGAAGCCGCCCGCGCTCACGGAAAAATCCTCGTGAATGCGGAACGGCTGAGTGTCAAAGCGCACCTGTGAATACCGGACCGACATCCGCTTCGGCCACCGGCCCGAGTCAGCAAAGTTCGATTTCATCCTGGAGACGGCAGAGTCCACAACGTCCCCGGGAAACCTCACGAGACGCGTGTCCATATCCACGCGGCATCCGGCGTGTCTTAGGTACTCCAGGGCCCCGGAGTGCTCGACCCGCATGCCGGTGTTCTCCAGTATGTGCAGAGCCGCCCTGTGTATGCGCTCCATTTCGTCGCGGCTCAGGTATCTGACTGGCTCCATGACACAAGTCTTCACAAGCGCACGTCCTCGATCTTGTGACGGCATTCAGAAGTCAGAACACGGAAATCCGACTACTTGCCAAAAAGAGTAAGCATAAACGCAAGGTCTTCCGTTGCGTTTATCGCGTGCACAAGTCCCGCTTCCATGAAGAACCAGTCACCGGCTTTCACGGGATGCCAGTCTTCTCCGAGCATAAACTCACCCTCTCCCTGCAGGATCATTACCGAAGCATCGCGCGAGGAGGTGTGGCCGGAAATCTTGCCGCCTTTCGGGAGCATGAACAGGTCCGCTTCGCCAGACTCACTCTCGTGTATCGTCTTGCTCAGGATTCCCTGCTTTGGAAATTCTATCAGTTCGTTCAGATG
>CAYSLA010000103.1:0-12030 GCA_964431685.1 uncultured bacterium
CTAAGTGGGAAGCCGGCCACAAGATAAGATCTCTCACAGGGTTAACCTGGTAAGGCCCCCAGTAGACGACTGGGTTGATAGGCTGCAAGTGTAAGCACAGCAATGTGTTCAGCTAAGCAGTACTAATAGGCCGAGGGCTTGACTAAAATGCAATTGTTTCACTTAATACCATGCATCGCATTCTCTTCTCTGTTCACTTGTCCGAACCCGGACCGGTGATTCCGGTTTCCTGGTGGTTTTGCCGATGGGGGTCCACCCGTTCCCATACCGAACACGGCAGTTAAGCCCATCAGGGCCGACGATACTTGGGCGTTAGGCCCCGGAAAAATAGGTCGCCGCCAGGGATTAATATAGTAAAGCCCGCATCAGCAGATGCGGGCTTTACTGCTTTTTGAGGGCTACAGGAACCCCTACCTCAACACCGGGTCTTGCCTTGCGTGAGGGTACGCTCCGGGGCTATTGCAGCCTGCTGTCAGAGGATCCGGTTGCCACAATGAACCAAGTGCTGCCGGATCTAGCCAGCGTGTAACTCACGTATACTGTCCTCAGAGTGTCGTAATCATCGTAGAACTGGTGTTCTCCCAAGGCTGTGTAGGCTCCGTCCGACCTTCTTGAGAGATCATTGAAGGTGAATCGTACGGTTCTGATCTGTTTCATAGCGTCCAGAGTCATGTCCCTGTAGTCTACTGACGGAAGCGAGTATGAATACTGCCCGTCCAGGTAGATCGACAGCGTGGTGTTCGCGGCCAGATGCCGCTCGATCAGATCTCCCCTGTTCAGCAACCACGCATTCTTGATGTCTTCAAGTGCGGAGTTCAGACCCGCCTGACTACCTTGCGTCAAGTAGTAGCTGGTGCCGTAGTTCTGCACCGTGTAGTAAGTGTAGCTAGGCAAGGTCGCCACCACTATTTTGGGGCTGTAGAAATACAGGAGGCCCAAATGGAAGAAGGGAGACCGCCATTTTGCCCGGACATTTGCGTCAACCACCCAGTAACGATAGTAGAACGTGCGGCTGGACCTCGGTGAGCCATACACATACCGTGCGTTAACCGATGGTTGGCTGCGGTCGTCTTTGTAGTGCTTTGTCCAGTCGTGTCGCTGGGCATCGCGGATTCTCTCGTCGCTCTTGACGTCGTGCTCTCGCTGCCGGTTCTTGTCGTTTGACCTGTCGTCCCCGTCTTTGGGAACCCAGTTGGTATTACCAAGGAACTTGACTTCGGCCGCACTGCCTCCGCGAATCCATATAGTGTTGCCACTGGTCGGCGAGTCCTTGCGAACCCAGACGGTGCCGTCACTGGACCTGTTGTCTCTCCAAGAATGGTCTCTGTCGCCCTGTGGTGCTCCGGGTCTTGTTGGACGCGCCGAATCCCGGCCCCGATCCTGGTTTCGGTCTCGGTTCGCCGACACTCCATGGTTGTTTCGCTGATCGCGAATCGTCTGCCCTGACTGTCGCCCTTGCTCACGGTCATTCCTACCTTGAGGTTCTGCCGATCCCGCTGATGACAACACAATCGCCAGTGCGACTGCGGATGCGATGCTTACCACGATACTTGACGTAGAGCGCTCTAGCCTGTCCACAATGCCACCTCCGCCAGGGAATAGTTTCCTTCCATTGCCTCGCTCACAATGAGAAAGAGTACTCTTCCGACGTACATAATATGACGTGACCCGAGTGCATCTGGTTGCATTCCAGATTTGCACCGTGCTCTCCCACATGTGTACTAGACGATGAAGCGTGCCCTTGAGTGCCACGACCAGGCGCAAAAAAACGGGAAACAGGACCAATGTTGGATGTTGGATTGTTGGAATCACGTTCGCACTATTGAACCTTGGGCGAATATATGCTATGCTGAAGCATTGGAGGTACGCGTTATGGAAAACGACGAAAGAGGCTATGAGGTAAAAGATAAGCGACGCGTGAACGCGGACGGCACTCTTCGCGAGGACGTGGACGACGAGCCGGAGACTGCCCGTGATGAACAGGTAGAAGAATCCGCGGAGGTCCAGTCCGAGACGGCAGAGACGGCAGACGCGGAAGCAGAGGATTCGGCCGGTGAGGAAGAATTCGAGAGCATGCTTCCGCCGGACGTGTACGCGATGCTGCAGTTCACTTTCGGGATGTTTGCGGAGCAGGCTTGGGTACACATGGGAATCAGGTTGGCTCCGGGTCAGAAGGAGCTGACCAAAGACCTTACTCAGGCAAAGATCGCCATAGATATGGCGTCAGTCATTGCAGACAAACTGCATCCGCACGTGCAGGAAGAGAGCAGAAAGATGATGCGGTCCATCGTGAGCGACCTGCAAATCAACTTCGTGCGCCAAAGCTCGTGAATAAGCTGAGCCCCACACTCAGGCTGATACTGCTTGGCGGGGTGCTGCTGATAGCGGCGGCGGTTCTTGTGTCAATGCTTGCTGAGCGCAAATTGACGAAGACCGCCGCCGGGCTGAGTGCTGCCGAGATCGAGATAGCTCGTCTTCTGCCAGACCTGGCCGGCAAGAAACGCAAGGCCACTGCCCGGAAGATTGACGATATAGTCAATCGGAACGATGACAGCGGGCCCGTTCTGCGAGTAGCGATGATGGTCTACAGCGCTGCCGGGATGTACGAAGAAGCCGTAAAGATCGGAGAGAGCTATCTCGAAAGAGCGGATTCGGGCAAGCTTCGGCCCAAACCAACCCCGGAGGACGTCGCGGTGGTGGCCAGCACCATGGGTATGGCCTGTTCAGAGATTGGCGAGGACGAGCGCGCTCTGGAATACACTGAACGCGCACTCAAGGCATTCCCAGACAACCCGACGTATCTAAACAACCTCGGCTATTTTCTCGCGGATCAGGACAAGGACATACCGCGCGCCCTAAAAATCACGCGACGCGCAGTGAAACTCTCACCCGGCAACCCCTCGTTCATAGACAGCTACGGTTGGGCACTCTACAAGTCCGGCAGGTACAAAGAGGCGCTGGCACAACTGGTCCGAGCAACCGAGCTGGCGCCAAACAGCGCTGAGGTCCGCTACCATCTGGGAGCCGCGTACGTGAAGCTGGACCGCATCGATGAGGCCCGAATTGAGCTCAAGAAGAGCCTCATCATAGAAGAAACTCCAGAAGCCCGCAAGCTGCTCAAACTCATCGAACGCTAGCCTCACAAAGCTTTCACTCACATTTAGAACGCGCATGTGACACAGCTGTGACTTTTGTTCCGCAACTAGGTCACGTAGCTTTAAGTACCTGACGCTAGTAGTTATTGCAATCCACTGTTAGATATGCTATAATGAATTGGTAACGTTCCTACTAGTTACTGATATTCAGCATTGGAACTGATGGAGGGTGGTCTATGGCTGAGGGAAGGGTTAAGTGGTTTAACGATGCCAAGGGCTACGGGTTCATACAGTCGGACAGTGAATCCTGCGCCGGAAAGGACGTCTTTGTGCATTTCTCGGACATAGTCAAAGAAGGTTACAGGACTCTATCTCTGGGACAACCCGTTGAGTTCGAACTGATGGAAACGGCCCGAGGACTTGCGGCCAAGAACGTGGTGATCGTCAGCCCATAGGTTTTCTTACGCCGGCAGACACGACCGGCGTGAGCCTCGTATCTTGACACCCGGACACCGCGTGCAAGCTACGGGAGACGGATGCATTCATGCGCGCGTAGCGGGAAATGGTCTCTCTCGTGTCTGCTTCATCTGCCACCTCACAAGGCTTATCAGTGTGATGCTGTCCGCACTTGCGGCCTACACTGTCAAACATTCCCGTCATCTTGGTGCTTAGCTTGTTTTTGGGCCTGGTAGAGCACGTTATCCATTATCATAGTCTCCGTCTGATCCGACGCTAACGTCGACTGTCGAAGATATGATAAACCCAACCAGGATGCAAAGTCCACAAGGTCCTGCCGAGTGCATCACACGATAACCCCAGACAACAATAGTGTGCAGTCTTGACATTCCCAGCTTGACTGCGAATCCAGAAGACCTGATCCCTCTCCGGGTTATCCCCCCAGCTCCGAAGCGCTCAATTCGTTGAGTAGCGGCTGCCCCTGCTGGAACCGCGCGACGTTCTGCACGAAGATATCCCACACCCTGGCCAGAAACAGCGGACTGCCGCTGGATCCGGAGATGTGTGGGGTCATGATGACGTTGGGCATGCTCCACAGTGGGTGTTCAGGTGGCACAGGATAGCAATAGTGTGTATCCAGCGCCGCGCCGGCGATCCAGCGGTCACGCAGGGCGCGCAGCAGGGCCTGCTCCTGAATCAGCGGTCCGCGGGCCGGGTTGAGGACATAGGCCGTGGGACGCAAGGCACGCAGTTCGGACTCACCGACGATACCTTCATTGAGCTTGGTCAGCGGCATGGCCAGAATCAGGAAGTCCAGGCCGCCGAGGAATTCGGCCGTCTGTTCGAGTTGAAAGACGCGATCTGGCAATAAGCCACCCAAATCGCCGGTACCGGGCACATGGTAGATGTCGGTGCGTTCCCTGATGCCGGATCGCGTCAGCACGTGGACGCGCATGCCCAGGCACTTCGCGAGGCGCGCTGTCTCGCGCCCGATGCCACCGTAGCCCCAGAGCCCAACGGTCAGCCCGCGCAGTTCGCGCTGGAAGCGGACATCGCGATCCCACACGCCGCATTCCTGGTTGCGGATCATCCCGCGCAAGTCGCGCAGTAGGTTGTCCATCATAGCGATGTTCCACTCCGCGATCGGCACGTCGAAAACTCCAAGTGCGTTGCAGGCGCGGATACCGCGTTGTGGCAGGCCGATCCCCACCAGTTGCGTGTAGCCCGCCGAGGCAATCTGCACCAGCCGCAGTGCGCGCATGTCCTGGAGGTTGGTCGGCGGAAAGGTGCAGCCTAGCACCTCGACATCGGCCAGCAGCGTTGCCGGCAGCGGGCGGGTCTCCTCCTCCTCAGGCGTGTCAATCAGCACCACCTCTACCTCGGGCAGTGCCCGCAGGCGGCGCAGGCCTTCGTCGTCCGTCCGCAAGTCGACCAGTATCCTAAGCACGACGAGCGGCCTCCTGTTCCTCCGGCAGAACCTTTCCCGGCACGCTGTTGTACTCACCGCTGCCGGGCACGAACGGAAAGCGGAGTTTGGTCGCCTCGCTCAGTTCGATTCCCAAGCCGGGCTTCGTCGGCGGCAGTACGTAGCCGTCGCGCAGCACGAAGCTGTCACCAACGATCTCGCTGTGCAGCGGCCCGTAGGCGGGGGCGACTTCCAGAATGATGGTGTTGGGCGCCGCGAATCCGCAATGCAGGTTCTGCATGAGCGACCCGCCAGCACCCCAGGCATGGGTGGCCACCTGCCGTCCACGTTCGGCGAGCATGCGGCCGACCTCCAGGAACTCGATCAGACCGCCGGTAAACGAAGCATCCGGCTGTCCGATGTCGAACGCATCGTGCTCGACGAACACGCGCCATTCGTAGGCCGCGGTGAGACACTCGCCACCGGCGATCGGCGTGGTTGTGGCTCTACACAGCTCAGCATAGCCCCATGGATCGGTGTAGTGCAGCGGCTCTTCAAGAAAGACCAGGTCAAATTGTTCGAGCGCCTTCGCGACGGCGACGGCGGTCGTCACGCTCCAAGTGACGCCGGGGCTGTTGCCCATGTGCGCATCGAGCATCAAGCGCAGGTCATTTCCGAAGCGCTGGCGTACCAAAGCCACCTTCTGCGCCTCGAAATCTGCAGCCGCCGCGGGCTCGAACGGAATATCAAATCCCCACTCCGAAGTGTGCGCGCCGGCACCAAGTTTCACGCCGGTAAAGCCCAGCGACAGGTACAACTCAATCTTGCGGGCCAGTTCATCGATCGGGTAGTTCGACGGCCCGCCTGTTGCATAGGCAGGCAGCCTGTCGTGTCGACAGCCGCCCAGCAGTTCATGGACGGGCTTGTTCTCCAGCTTGCCCTTCAGGTCCCATAGAGCCGCTTCGATACCGTTGAGCACGCTCACACCCACGCCAACGCGGCACCAGAAATTGCCGCAGTGGTACATGCGCCGCCATAGCTCTGGGATGTCGTCCACATTCTGCCCGATAATGATCGGCGTGAAGAACTCGACGACGGCGGGTACGACCTCCGGGCAGAAGTAGCCCGCATACGTCTCTCCCAAGCCACATATGCCTACGTCGGTGTGTATCTCGATGAACGCTGCGCTGCGCGTCTGTCGGGCCTGCGACAGGTAAGGGTCCAGCGTGCACGGCCCGGTCAGTAGGTGAGTATGAACATCTGTGATTTTCATGATCTGCGTTATCCCCCCGTTGTGTCGAAGTGATGGGGCACCCCATCACTTGGTGATGTCTGCTTCCTTGTTGACTTCCCGGCCCGCCTCAAGAAAGGCCCCCAGATTTTCCTTCACTTTGGTATCCACCGCGGAGAATATCACCGTGATCCTCATGTCACGGAACCCCAGTGCCTCGGCGAACTCCCAGACCAGTGCCTTGACGCGATCTGGAGTTTCTCGTTCGAAATCCACCTGCGGCTGGTGAATTGTGAGTTCGATATGCGTGTGCGGCAGCGATGTCCGTAGTGGCGCCATGGCCCCGGGTATGGCCCGGGTCTGCATGACAACGATCTGTTCCCTCTCCGGGTACTCACCCCAGACGCTGTAAAGGTGGCTCGACGCACCGCAAGAGTGCAGGTTGCGCGGCAGGTTGCCGCATTTTGTGCGCACCAGGGCATCGAAGGGCATTGCGTATTCACGGTACATGTCCGCCGAGACCAGACAGGAGTTGTCGCCACCAAGACTGCACCAAGCAGTGCGTGGCCGATTGTAGAGGCGGCACATGGCATCCGAATAGCCGGCGCTGAGCTCGAAACATTTCCGCAGCAAAGCCTCAGCCAGTTCCTGATCAGCTGCCAGCACAGTGAGAAACTCGGTGCTGCCCATCAGAAAGCCGCCAAGGTCGAGGAAGCTGGGGAATGTGCTCATCCGGTGGCTGCCCCATTGATACTCTGTCCAGTTCAAAGGCGCTTGGGCGGCTCGCTGGGCGCCTACCAGCACCTGGAACTCCTCCCATTTCCGGCGATTTTCCCGCACCAGCGGATTCCGCTCCCAATCGGGCACGGACAGCCGTTCGACCTCGGCCACGCTGTTCAATCCGGCCCAGGGATGCGCGTTCAGAGGCAGCACAAAGGAGCCGCTGAGCTCATCCCACTCCGGGTAGGCCGCGCCGAACGCGGCCGCGATGATGTTGCGACCATCGTGCTGCGGCACCGTATACCACGGCTGAGGATCGGGGCTTCCCATACCAAACTCGCCCAGGTGTTCATACACCAGCCGGGCCCGGTCCTGTTCGTAACCCGCCACTTCCTCCACGCTGGTCGTGACTGGATTCGGGCGCCCGCGGCCCATCTTCTCCACGAACCAGCCGTCCGCCAGCCAGGCACCGAGGTGGACATTTGTCATAACTCACGATCCTTTCACGAGATACATCGCATACACCTGCGGCTGAGTCTCCCCGACACGCTTCAGTGAGACTTGCACCCTCACCGTTTTTCCGGCCAGTTCCGCTGGCGCATGTCCTTCCCAGCGGACCGGGCAGTCGAGTCCGTCCGGGTCGGCGACGGTGCCGGCGGTGAAGCCGTGGATCGGGTTGAAGCGCTCGTCGAGCAGTTCCACGGAGAGCCCGGCCACGCCGTCGGCATTGATGCGGAGTTCGCAGCCCTCCGACATGGCGACAGGCGCGGTGCATATGGCGCCCGTGTCCGTGCCGGGATTAAGCGCCAGCGCGCCCCAGCGGTCGCGCGGTAGTGTGGCCAGCGCCACCTCGGCGCGGTAATGCGCGGCGATGTCCTCGCCCCTCTGCCCGGCATTGCGCCAGCGACCGTGATAGATGCGGGTCTCGTCGCCCACATTGAGGATACCGTTGCCCTGACAGAGGATGGTGTGGAAGTCCCGCCCCGGCGCGGGTGTCACTGGCGAGTCGTCACGGTGAATGTAGGGCTGTCCGGGCGTAGCGCCGACTTCGCGGAACCGGATGCCGTCGTTGGACACCACGAGCCCTAGATCGCAGGAGATATCTCCAAATTCCACGCGATCGTGCCACAAGCCGTACACGCCGACGCAGACATTACCGAAGCTGGCCGCGCCGACGCCCATATGCACCTGGTCATAGGGTTTGGGCACGCCGCGCAGTGCTCTTTCAGCGGGTTCCGGCAGGGCAAAGGCCCACTGCCACAGATCCGGCCAGCGATCAAAATCGCAGGTCGAGTGCGCGATGCCCGTACGCCCACCCGCAGTTCCACCTTCAGCATAGGCAGCGGACCATTCGGTACCGCAGAAGACTTGCGAGTGCACTATATACTGCCCCCCATGCTTGATGAAAGAGCAGTGCTCGACGAACTGGTTAACGAACGGCATGGCGGTGACGATCCAGCGCAAGCCGTCGGGCGACACCGCGCAGGCAATACTGGGCAGTGTGCCATATTCCGGGATGACGGGATCGCTCTGGTCGGGAAAGAACTGGTAGACCATCTTGTAGCGCCGACCCGGATCGGGATCGACCTCGTCCTTGATCACCGCCGCGCCGCTGACGATTGTGTGCGGCAGGTCGAGCGCATTGTTGTCCCGGCTGCCCTTGAAGAGCACCTGCCCGAGCGCGGGCTTGGTCCAGTGAATGCCGTCGTCGCTCTCGGCATAGCAGAGTGGCCCCTGTCCGGTCTCGTGCTCCGTTTCACCAATCAGCCAGCCTGGCTTCTTCGCGATCTGCTGCATTTTGTATGGCGGCCAGTCGGGGTTCCTGCCGCGGTGGCAGGCGTAGTACCACATGCGAAAGCGGCCGGCGTCGTGGCGCACAGTGCCGTAGAAGTGCGCCGCCAGGTTGTCCGGGGCGTTGCTCTCGGCTGGACTCGGCGCAAGCACCGGTTCGCGACGCACCGCCGGTTTGTTCAGATACAGGCAGACGTTCTTGCGCAGGGGCAGTGAAACGTCGTCAATAGCAAGCAGAGTCTGTTTCATAGTTGATTATCTCCCATCACGGCAATCCCCTGACCCTGAATCAAGTTCAGGGGACGACTCCCGCACATTTGCGTCGCTGTCGATCCGGAGTGGGCGGCGTGGGAACTTGAGAGCGATCTCCTGGTCGCGCGGCGACAGCAACTCGACAGTCAGCATCCCAGCCGTCATGTCCCATTCGACCGATGCCGTGATTGCGCCCCGTCTTCGTTGACCTGGTAGTCGGGCAGCCTGTCCAGCAGCGCCTGCCAGCGGCGGCGTCCGTCGGTCTCGATCCCGAGGCGCGCGCAGGCCGCGCACAGGCGGGTCAGGACTTCGCGGGCAACCGCGACGTCCATGGCGGCGTTGACAGTGACGATCGAGGCGTCGGAGCGGTCGGGGATATTCTCGGGCGAGAGCGATGGCGCGAACACGATTTTTCCGTCCGGACCCGGAAAGAGGAAGTCCTCGTAAAACAGTGCCACCTCGCGCAGGAAAGGCACGGCGCGGTCGCGCAGAAAGGCGTCATCGCCGGTGTACTCCCAGTAGTCGACATACAACTGGGCGAGCCACCCTGCGCCAGCTGTCCAGTTGGCCCAGCACCCGGGATGGATCTTGCCGTGGGTGCTTTGCGCAATGGGCGCGAGGATGCCGCGGCAGCCGTAAATGGCACGTGCGTTCTCGCGGTAGTCGTCGCGACAGCGGTCGTAGTAGTCAAAATAGGGGACCGCTGCTTCGGGTAGGTTGCCAGGCAGCGCGGCCCAGTAGTTCATCTGCACGTTGATGTCGTTGTGGAAGTCGGCGGACCAGGCCGGGGCGTAGTCGCCGTTCCACAGACCCTGGAGGTTGGCCGGCAGACCTCCGGGCGCCGAGCCGCAGATGAGCAGGTAGCGCCCATATTCGAACAGGCGCTCGAGTAGCGCCGTGGGCACTTTGCCGTCGCAGGCGTCGAGCAGCAGCCGCTCGTTGCCAAGATCGCGCTCCGGCCCGCACGGCAGCTCGAGGCTCGCGCGCCGGAACAACTCGCCGTGCAAACGCACGTGGCGATCCAGGAGCGTGTCGTAGTCGGCAGGCAGCGCGTCGAGTTCGGCCTCGAGGCGCGGCAACGCGTCTTCGGCCGGCTCGTTGGCGAAGAAAGCGATCAACACCAGCGCCTCGGCCGCGTCGGCGATCTCGATGTACGGGAGGGGAACCCAGTTATGTCCCTGCTCCACGAGCCGGCGGGTACCGCCGCGCACAACCACCTTCGCCAGAGCGCCGAACTCGCCGCCATCGTGGTAGCGACCGACCACGTGAGTCCAGCCGTCCCGTGTTTCCCCGCGGAATTCGGCCGGGATAGGTATGGGAGTCCGGGTTTTCCCCGAGCCCCAGCCGATACTCGATTCCCGGTCGTGTGGAACAAGCGTCAGGCGGCAGGTGACCGGCGCGTCGCGTGTCACCGCGGCAATCCTTAGCGCCACCACCCCATCCGCGCGCGACACGAACAACGGTCGCCGCCGCCGGATTCCGTCCTCGCGCCAGCTTAACCTCACCTCGCCGGTTGCAAAGTCCACCTCGCGCCGGTAGTCGGCGATCGGCGACGAAGACTCGGTCTGGAGCCGTAGTGCGCAGGCCGGATGGCAGGGATCGACCCGCGGGTTGTAGCCCGCCGCTGCCAGGGCGTCCGCCAACACCGTTTCCGCCTCGCGCCAGCGCCCGTCCCTGAGCAGCGCGCGAAGCTCGGGCAGGCACGCCGTCGTGTCCGGAACCACCGGTGGCGGCGTGCGGAACCACAGCGAGCCGTGATTGAACACCGTCAGATCATTGTAGACGTGGCCGTAGACCAGCGCGCCGACGATGCCGTTGCCGGTGGGCGAGGCGTCATCCCAGCGCGCGGCGGGCTGCAGGTTGATCATACAATGAGTCCGATTCATTCCCACCACCCTTCCTTCCGTCCACGCCAATAGGTGGTCAGGTAGTGGAAGGGCGCCTCGCTGGATAGCATACACTCCTGCCACCGGATATCCGGCTTGAGTTGCTGGCCGTCGGGATCAACCATCCAGCGCAGCCGCCGGCCGTCGGTCTTCGACATCAAGTCCTTAATCCAGGTAAGCGTGGATTCGCGCAGCTTGGGGCAGTGTTCGACGACCATGCACGCGCCGTCCATGATCCGGTAGAGCTGGTCCCAACGCACGTCGGAGTAGTACTCGCCGAACGTGCCGGGGAACGGCGGATTCTCGATAGGGCGGATGCCGGTCGGCTGCCAAGTGCTGTTGCGGACGTCAATGTCGATCCAGTAGTGCTGGTAACCGTCGGCGTCCATGCCCAGTTGGCAGAAGCGCCACCACCGCTTGCACATGCGGTCGAGGGTGGCTGCCTGCGCTTTCGGCGTGGCTCCGAAGACCTCGGGCAGAATCTCGGCGATGGCACCAGCAGCCATCAGGACGTAGCCGCCCAGGCAGACGCGCTCGAACATGAGCATCCGCTCCAGCCCCTGCTCCCGCCACTTGTCGAGGTCCGATTTGTCTCGCCAGTGGCTCAGCCCCGCCAGGCGCAGGGCTTCCTGCCTATACTTGTCCTCGCCCGTGACGCCCAACGCCAGAGCCTGGGCCAGCACATAAGTCGCATTGCAATAGGCCTCAGCCAGGTTCCAGTCCCGTGCATCTTTGGACTCTTTCAGATTCCATATCTGGTAGTTCCGGCCCGTCATGAAGTCGGCGATGTCGCGCAGCATCCCATCGATCGTCTGGCGTTCGGCGGTGGCCGCGATCTCCCGGAACCGGTACAGCCCCAGCAGCGCGTCGCAATACTGATCGGGAGTCGAATGATCCTTGGGCACGAGGCCGTAGGGCTTGCCCAGCCAGCCGGCGCGGCCATGCTCCCTGCCGTGGTCGTAGATCATGCGCAGGGAATTGAGAGCGCGCAGGGCCTCGGCATAGGCCGCAGGCTCCTCAGTCGCGGTGAATCTCGCCGCCTGCGACTTCAGGTAGTTACCGGCCGAGGTGATCGAGTTCTCGAAGGTCATGCCTTCGTCCTTGGCGGCCTCACTGGTCTCAGCGCCAGCGCACCCTTCCACCTGGGCATCGCTGACTCCCTCCATGTCAGCCCGTCCCATCGGCCGCACATGG
>CAYSLA010000104.1:0-1620 GCA_964431685.1 uncultured bacterium
CTCCGCCGCTCCGAGAAGCCGGTCATGGAACGCGCTGTCTCGGAGTCGGAAGCACCAGTCTACACGAAACGTACGCTCTCACCCAGTACGCCTCCCACGGCACGAGACGATGCGATGCCAGATCGCCAAACTCCGATCCGCCAACCAGATAGTACGATCCACCGGCCAGAGTTCCCGGTTCGGAGCGCCATCCCCAGGAATAGGGCGCGACACAGTCCCCAGAGTTCCGAAGCGAGGTTCTGTCGCCGCCTTCCCGCTCGATCATTATGCGGTCGGCGTCCCATTCCACTGGTAGGACATACGGTTGACCGACGATGTTCCATCCGGGGTTCAGGCTGATCGGCCATTCTTCCGTGAGCTCGAGGCAGCGGCCGGTGGGACCAGCGGTTCTGGATGCAAAGTATCCCCAGAATCCTCTGCCCGCTGGAACCTGCCCCGCCTCAAACCACGTGCCTGCGTCAGGGTATCCAATATACTCAGTATCGTAGCATATCCAGTAGTCTCCGGCAAAGCCGATTACGGTCTTGGGGTCGGAGTCAGAGACTTCCACCGGGCACGAAACCATTGCCAGGCCTTCCCACACGCCCGGCCGGCGGATGTGGTAGACGTATCCTTCCAGCACATCCCAGGCCGCGTCGGCGACGTAGTAGCCGGGAACCGCATACCACGCGTCTGCCGCTCCGCCCCAGCCGAAATTCAGGTGAAAGTGGTCCACCCCATCCTCGGTTGCCCAACCGTCGCAGATCAGCGAATGGCGCTCAAAAGTATCGGTTGTTGTCATGTCCATCTGCACCGGATAGCCTGCCAGCAGTTCCGACTTGAGCGACTCGCGCCAGCCGTCCGAATCACCGGCCATCCACTCCGCCGACAGATATGCAAAACGTTCCCGGAGTGCCTGGGCAACACGTGGGGTGGCAGCGTATGAGGCGTCTGCGCCATAGGATGTCTGAACGGCCGCGCCGCACGCCAGCATCAGCTTCGACACCTCGGCGATCTCTTCAGCGGAAGATGCCCGGGTGAGCTCATCCGGCATGGCGTCAAAATGGAATGCATAGTCGCAATCAATCAATCTCCGTTCGTTGCGCACGTCAACGTACTCGGAGAAAGCCACCCAATCCGGCCAGCGGTGGAATCGAACAATCGCGGCCATGGCTGTGGCAACGCAGCCGGTAAGCAGATTATCGGGCGTCAGGCTGTTGTAGGTATACGGAGCCGAGTATTCCCCCTGGTTCCAGCGGCTCGTGACAAGAGGAGGTACGTGCACGTCCAGCGGAAGCGCTGCAGCGAGCGTGCGAGTGCCGAATGCCACAACTCTGTTCCCGCCGCCCAGCCGCTGCCATCGCATCTGGGTAGTGCGGATACTCAGCGGCGAGCTTCTGCGAGTGGAAGTCAGTCTGGCATGGACATCGGCCCGCACCACTGGCCCGAGCACACGTTCCGTAGTTGCGCTCCAGGTGTCCTGGGTGGAGTATACGAGTATCGGTTCAATAGTATCGTCCGCGGCGACAACGACATATCCTGCCGGACTCAGGTCGACAACATACGCATAGTCTCGGTCACCGTCGGATATGGCACTCGGCTGGCCTCCGGCGGGAATGACACTTGCCCCGAACCTCACGC
>CAYSLA010000104.1:1720-11871 GCA_964431685.1 uncultured bacterium
GCTGGCCCTTCTTGCACTTCGAACTTGTAGCCCACACCCCAGATGGTGGTAATCCTGGCAGGGCTTCCGGGGATTTCGACTTTGCGGCGGAGTCTCTTGATGTGCTGGTCGACCGTTCTTTCGTCGCCGCTGAAGTCCTGATAGGCCCAAACTTGTTCCAATAGCTGCTCACGGGTGAACACCCGGCTTCGGTTCGAAGCAAGATGCCACAACAAGTCAAATTCCTTGGGTGTTAGATCTATGCGCTCTTCGCCGATTACAACCTCTCGGGAGACACGGCTGACAACGATTCCCGGCAGATTGAGGAGCTGCTGATCATCCGGGCTGGGAGTATAGGACGCTCTTCTCAGTACGGCTTTGACTCTCGCAAGAAGCTCGCGGGGAGAGAACGGCTTTGTCATGTAGTCGTCAGCGCCGATTTCGAGTCCAAGAACCCTGTCGACCTCATCTACCCTGGCGCTCAGCATGATCATCGGCACATTGCTGAACTTGCGGATATCCTTGCAGACATCCAGACCGTCCACGCCCGGCAACATCAGATCCAGAATAACCATGTCCGGCTTCTGACTGCGGGCCAGCTCGACGCCTACCGCCCCGTCTCCGGTGCAGACCACCTGGAAACCTGACTTCTCAAAATACATAGTAATGAGCTCACAAACGTTTTCCTCATCGTCTATCACGAGAAGCGTCAGCCTCTTCGCAGCGACATCGTCCGTCTTAAGTGTCTGTAACTCCATAGTGTAACCCCACCTCAAGTAAGTGAATCGGGTGTCAGCAGATATGCTGGGACGCTCATATAGTATAGACAGTTTTGTACTATCTGTCAACAGCCAAAACAGCGAGAGATCGACAAATGTGTACTCCAACCGCCTAGTGTGACCGCTTGGGGTAGTCGATTGCGCGGCCGCGTCTCGGGGCCGCTTGACACCACTGCAGATCGGGTTTAGACTTTTGACAATGGTGCGTGTGCACCTTTTGGGGAGTATAGTTCTATGGAGTATCGAAGACTAGGAAATGCAGGCATCAAGGTATCCAGGCTTTGCCTGGGGTGCATGGATTTCCCAACCAGGCTCGACGAAGCGGAGTCGAGAGGAGTGCTGGAAGAGGCAATGGCAGCCGGGATCAACTTCCTGGATACTGCGGATGCCTACGAGAGAGGGCAGGGCGAGCTCAGCCTCGGAAAAATCATAAAAGGGCATCGCGACGATCTGGTTATCGCCACGAAGTTCTGGGTCAAGATGTATGACAGGGTAAATGGCCGAGGATGCTCGCGAACACACATTATCAATGCTGTGGAAGGCAGCCTCAGGCGACTGGATACGGATTTCATCGACCTCATTGCGCTCCATCATCCGGACGTGGACACGCCGGTTGAGGAGACGATATCAACGCTGGACAACCTGATTAGGCAGGGGAAGATTCGCTACTATGGCGTCTCAAATCACTATGCGTGGCAGACTGCGCATATGCTTGGCGTGAGCGCACTGCACGGGTGGGAGCCGCCAGTGAGCATCCAGTGCCGCTATAAC
Organism: uncultured bacterium; assembly: GCA_964431685.1. GTDB lineage: Bacteria > Armatimonadota > UBA5829 > UBA5829 > UBA5829 > CAYSLA01. The sequence goes on from CAYSLA010000104.1 coordinate 3,250, forward strand.
ATAATGGACCGTCCAATCGAGAACGAGATCGTGCCGTTTGCGGAGAGGTTCAATATGGCGATGACGACCTACGGTCCGTTGGACTGGGGCGTTCTGACCGGGAAATACCAGCGAGGCGCACAGATTCCCGCGGGAGACCGTATAAGCCGGTTTGGCAAGCGCTACAGCGACGCTATGTTGACCGACGAGACCTTTGATATTCTCGATGTTTTGCGGGGAATTGCTGACAGGAATGGCATCACAATGCCTCAGCTTGCGGTGCGCTGGGTGCTGAGCAAGCCCTATGTGACGTCGGTGATCATAGGAGGCAGCAAACCGGAGCATTTCTCGCAGGTATACGATGCTTGCGAACTGGCCCTGGATCAGGCCGATGTGGAGAAGATAGACGAGCTGACAATGGGGCGCAGGTTCAAGACTTTCGAGAACCAGCCCGTCGCTGCGGGAGCCCCTCTTGCTCACAACCGGATGTAACCCGGACCGAGTCGTCTGAGGCGGTCAGAGTCGTCTCAATCAACGTGAGGAGTCTGCTTCTCTGAGAAATGCGGAAGGCAGATTCCTCACTGCGTTAGCAGGCTCGGCCTAGCGGCGCCTGGTGTCAACGAACGCAGCCTCAAGAGGGAACTTTAGATCGCGGGCGGTGATTTTCGGGACGGCGGCCAACCACTCATCCGGGTACTTACCGATGCGCGCGGCGAGGTCGCTGTTCGCCTTTCGTGCTTTCTTCATGCTTTTCTCGGCGTCCTCGGGTCTGCCGGAGTTGAGATAGGCTTCCGCAAGGGCGACGTGAAGGACGGCCGCGTTGGAGTGATATTCCTTGAGCGCCGATTCCCCGGTCTTGACAGCCTGGGCGTAGTCTCCCTGCCTCGCATACACGACAGCGAGACGGCACCTGGGGTCCTTAAACTGCGGCCACCGCTTGGACGCGTTCTCAAAGAGTTTGACCGCGCTGTCGTAGTCCTGCTCGAAGTAACGGATCGTCCCTTTGCCTATCTCAGCGCGGGCCATCGGTGGACCGATGCTTGATTGTTTCGCGTAGGTGGACAGGAACTTCTCAAACATGTCATAGTGGCGCAGCGCCCCCTGCGTGTCGCCCGCCAGAAGGCTTATGTCACCAATCTCCAGCAGAAGCCCGCTGTTCGACTTCGACAAGCCGACAAAGGGCTTGAGCCTCTCCAGGCATTCCTGGTATCCCTCCTGGTTGTAGAGACGCTGTGCCACAGCAAGAACGGCGGTGTTTCGCGGCGAGTCAACCCATTGGTAGTAGCCGATTGAGATCGCGGCTCCGGCGACCGCAACCACTATGATCGCAGCGGGTGCGCTCAGATTTCCGAATGTCTTCTCCTTGCCCAGCATCCATATTCCCAGAGCCCAGCCTATGCAGCCTCCGATCAGCCACGGAGTTTGGTCGGAGCCAACTATTGTACCGGCGGTTTCGATGATACCCGGCAAGGCCGTTGCGAAAGACGACATCAACCTCTGGCCGTAGAGTTGGTTCATCAGTATCCACAGAGCCAGAAACACTACGCAGTAATACCAGATAGTGCGCCAATAGGGTGTGCCCATAGTGCGCCTGAACCCGATCGCGACCAGAGTCACATACCAGGCGTTGAGGCCGAGACGCGAGGCGTCCTGAACCTGCAGCATCAGCGTATTCGGCCCGGGGTTGGACGCCTGGGCGAAACTCGTCGCCGCCAGAACAATCTGTAGAACCAGCAGCGGCACGTGAGACCAGGCCAGCACGGTCAAAACGTTGCGGAAGTCTACTTCGTGGGCGGCTTGGATCTCCGCGCCTGCCGGAGACCATCCAAAAAGAGTCCTGTTGCTACTCCGGAGCGCGGCATTCTTCGAGGCGCGCAGCAGAGTGCTCAGCGCGAGTCCAACTAGCGCGCAAAGACCAACCCAGACGAAAGGGTTCTCCTTGCCTACGAAATGCATATTCACCGGCCCGCCCATCGCAACACGCCCGAACGTGGTGACAATGGCGGCCGTTCCTGCCAGGGCCACAATGAAAAGCCCAGAGCCCAAAAGACCCCGAGCGACTATCTGCTCGAAAGCCTCGGAAGGCGAGGTTATCATCTGAACTGCCAGTCTCAACCTGCTGCTAGTCATCATGGCAATAATGTACGGGATTCCGAGCCCTGTGTCAAACCTGAGAGTCCGGAAGTCGGGCGTGCAGGCTGGCAACTCGCCTCACTGAGCCAGCAGGTCTTCAGATCTTTGAGACACCGATGCACTCAATTGTGTTACAGGCATCCTGCCTGCTAAGCCCCCATAGCCTGTCGCGGATTGCCTCCACTGCTGTGGATGTTGTACAATAGGTTTGTGACCCGGAGCCCTGTGATGGGCCGACGGGTCTTTTTTCTCGAATCACACGCCGTTGCCCCGGGTTTGGAGAGGCTGTTGCACGCATTTGCTTTGTCATTGGGAATAGTGTTCCTTGCAGAGCTGGGAGATAAGACCCAGCTTGTCGCGTTGTGCCTGGCTTCCAGGTTCAATGCGTGGGTCACTCTGGCTGGAGTGTTCGTCGCCACCTTGCTTGTGCACGTCTTCTCGGTTCTGATAGGTCGGCTGATCGGCGGGTCGCTTCCTCAGGAGTGGGTCAATCTGGTTGCGGGCCTTGCTTTTGTTGGGTTCGGTCTGTGGACTCTTCGAGGCGACTCCCTTGACGATGAGAGCTGCGGCAACCGGCGGTTCCGCTCGCCGTTTATGGTAGTAACAGTCACATTCTTCCTCGCCGAACTGGGAGACAAGACCATGCTCAGCACAGTTGCGCTCGCCACCAAGTATGACCTATGGATGGTGTGGATCGGTTCGACACTGGGCATGGTCATCTCTGATGGGCTGGCTATTATCGTGGGGCAGGTGTTGGGCAAGAACCTTCCCGAGCGGGTTGTGCACGTCGGCGCGGCGGTGATATTCTTCCTATTTGGCGCATACAGCGGCGTCAGCGGAGCGGTCAGGTTGCCCGCGTATGCCTGGGCAGCAGCGCTGGCGGTAGTGGCGGTGATGCTGATCCTCTTTCACAGGGCGCGCCCGGCGTCAGTCCGATGCCCGGTTGGATCCACAGACTGATATGAACGAAGTTGTCGTGGTAGGCGGGGGTCTGGCCGGCTGTGAGGCAGCGTTCCAGATCGCAGAGATGGGCAGCCGCGTCCGGTTGCACGAAATGCGGCCCGGCACGATGACACCAGCGCACAGATCCGGCGGCCTTGCCGAACTGGTGTGCTCCAGTTCGCTGAAATCGATGTCCACGCAAACCGCACACGGTCTGCTCAAGAGCGAGATGCGCCGGCTCGTCTCGCTGCTGCTGAGGTGCGCCGATGAATCGGCTGTGCCGGGCGGTGATGCGCTATGTGTGGATCGCGCACGCTTCTCAGACCTGGTCACCGCGACGATCTCCGGTCATCCTCTGATAACCCTCGAGCGGTGTGAGATTACGCGGATACCGGCGGACCGTCCTTGTGTGGTGGCGACAGGCCCGCTGACCTCCCCAGCGCTTTCAGAGTCTATCTCCCTGTTCACAGGTGCAAACCGGCTACATTTCTTCGATGCAATCGCTCCTTCCGTTGAGGCCGAAAGCATAGATCGCCAGAAGATCTTTCTTCAGTCCCGATATGACAAGGGCGAAGCGGCATATATCAACTGTCCCATGACCGCGGACGAGTACTATGCGTTCATTGATGCACTTCTCGCGGCCGAGATCGCTGACCTGCATCTGGATGAGGAGAAGGACGCCCGTTACTACGAAGGCTGCCTGCCAATCGAGATTATGGCTCGGCGCGGACGGGAGACACTTGCCCACGGAACAATGAAACCCGTCGGGCTCACCGATCCGCGGACCGGCAGGCGCCCGTACGCGGTTGCGCAGCTCAGACAGGAGAACTCCGAAGGCAGCGTCTATGGCCTGGTTGGATTTCAGACTCAACTGCGCCAGAGCGAGCAGGCACGCGTGTTCAGGATGATCCCCGGCCTTGAACACGCCGCGTTCGTGAGATATGGCTCGGTTCATCGCAACACCTACATCGACTCGCCGCACATACTCACGCCCACTCTCACCTGCAAGAACGATCCGCAGTTGTTGTTCGCGGGGCAGTTGATTGGAGTCGAAGGATATATGGAATCCGCGGCAACCGGCATACTGGCCGGGATCAACGCGGCGAGGCTGTCGAGTGGCGCTATGCCGATGGAACTGCCTAAAGAGACGATGCTGGGCGCGCTGTTGGACTACGTCGCCAACGGCCCCGCGGACGACTTCCAGCCTATGGGCTCCAATTTCGGCATCCTCCCCGAGCTGCCTTTTGCTCACAGAAAACACGACCGCAAGACACTCAAAATCGCGCGCGCGATGGAGAGCTTGGAGTCGCTGATGATCGACAACCCAACGCAGTAGAGACGTCTCCGCCCTTCGTGCTCCGCGGACGTTTGTCCCGAAGCGCAAACGTGCTATTCTTCGGCGCGTGCGCCCACGAAGTTTTTTCTCGCCACCAGTAGTCGCGGGGCATTTTGCATGTTATACTGTATTAGCAATCAATGATTGCTGTGACGTGAGTAGAGGTGGAGGAGATGAAGACTGTAGCTTTCCTGATTCTGCTGATCTGTGTTTGCGCCTCCGGAGGGGCCGTGTGGGCGGTCAACGCAGTGCGCATATCCGACCTGGCCAATACCCCGCTGCCTCCTAATCCTATCAGGGTTTGGGGCACTGTGACGAGCACGTCACCCGTCAGGATAGGCGATGGGGTGAACGAGATTGCAGTCGTCGGTCTGACCGCCGCGGCAGACGACTTCGTTGTCGTGACAGGCAGTTGGGATGGCGAAGCGCTCATCGTTAGCGAGTCTCCTGAGCTTTACGCCGGTCCGGCTCGTGTTCAGATGATCCGGATCGCTGCTGGTTCCTTCGACATGGGCAATAACGGGGGCGAAGGCATATCAATTCCAGATGAACTGCCTCAGCATTCTGTGTATCTGCCCGACTACTGGATAGGCAAGTATGAGGTCACGCGAGGGGAGTATCGTCGATTTATCGAAGCCGGTGGTTACTCCAATCCTTCCTGGTGGTCGACCGCGGGTTGGGCCTGGAAAGCAGATCGTATCGCTCCGCGATACTGGGCAGCCAGTCAGAACTGGGGAGGATCCGCATTCGTTCAAACCGAAAAACACCCGGTGGTCGGCGTGAGCTACTACGAGGCGGAAGCTTTCTGCATATGGGCTGGCGGTCATCTGCCGACCGAGGCCCAATGGGAGAAGGCCGCACGATGGACAGGCAGCCAACCCAATACCTATCCCTGGGGGAACACCTGGGATCCGGAGAAATGCAACAACTATTCCGATCATAACCCCGCTGGCGGCGGCTATCAGCGTCGTCAGACGGCTCCCGTGGGCAGCTATCCGTCGGGTTCGAGTCCCTACGGATGCCAGGACATGACCGGAAATGTCTGGGAATGGTGCCAGGACTGGTACAAGTCCTATCCTGGCAGCCAGAATCCGTTTGACTACGCCAACAGCCTTCGCGTGCTGCGGGGTGGCGGTTGGGGCGATACGGACCTCGTGTTCTATGGACGGTGCGCCTATCGCAATGACGCTCGTTCCCCCAACACCGACAGCTACTACTACGGATTCCGAATGGCGCGCTAGCCCATGTGTGTGTGTTGCCACAGACAGGACTGCCACCTCGGGTGTGTGGTGGCCGCACGTGGCCTCGTCTCCATTCGGCCAGAGGAAAGAGTATCGGTAATATGTTGACTGCAAAGACCATCAAGAATCACGCCAAAGCGCTTGGAGCGGATGCGGCTGGTGTCCAAAGCTGACTGAGTATGACATTTGCTGTTGGCTATCAACAAAACGACGATGCCCAGGAGTCGTTTCCAGACCTGGTTCGGGACCACTTTGACTGCGTGTCCGAGGTGTATTTCCCGTGGGCGGACATGCCGTCCGGCCGTGCGGCGCTGACGTCGCGCCGCGGCTACGTTGACTGGTCGGGACAGGCCAGGCTCGAGGACGAACTTGCGGAACTCCGGCAGATGGGTGTCAAGCTCGACCTTCTGTTCAACGCAAACTGCTACGGAGGACGTGCGGTAAGCCAGCATCTTCAGAACCGCGTGATCAGCGTGGTGGAACACATTCTCGACACCCTCGGAGGTCTGGAGGCCGTGACGACCACATCTCCGACCGTCGCCCACGTGATGAAGAAGAGCTTTCCTGAGATCGAGGTTCGGGCCTCGGTCAACATGAGAATCGGCACGGTGCAGGGCATGAGTTATGTCGCCGATCTGTTCGATGGCTACTACGTCCAGCGTGATTACAACCGCGACCTCTCGCACATCGCCGAGCTGAAAGAATGGGCGGATGAGAACGGCAAACGGCTCTACATGCTTGCCAACAGCGGGTGCCTGAGATTCTGTTCCGGACAGACCTTTCACGACAATCTGGTCGCCCACGAGGATGAGGTCGACGAGACAGTGAACATTCCCGGCTGGACGCCTCACGTGTGCTGGGCGTATCTGCGCGAGCCCGACAACTGGCCTGTCATACTGCAGTCAACGTGGATCAGACCGGAAGACCTGCACCACTACGATGGGCTCTTCGACACTGTCAAACTCGCCACACGCATGAGTTCCCGGCCAAGACTAATTATCCAGTCATACGCCAACCGTCGTTTCCGGGGCAACCTGCTTGATCTCTTTGAGCCGGGATTCTCCCCGGCGCTGGCCCCGTCTCTGATCGACAATGACAAGTTTCCTCTTGACTGGTTTGGTCGCACCTCAACCTGCGACCGGAAGTGCCATCGCTGCACATACTGCCGCGATGTCCTCGAACAGGTGATAACAAGGATAGACTGACTGGCTGCACGCGAACGCCGTCCGCTGCGTTTCTCACGTGCCGGTGATGCGCCGGAAGAGCGGCAAGACACTTGCTACGGGCTCCACCCCGACCACCGAGTTGCCGACCCATCGGTACGTGTATGTTCCACCGGCGATCGTGACGGTCTGCCTGAATGTGATTACCGGATATGCGATCGACAGTACCTCGCCCGCAGAAGCGTCGGGAAACTTTACATAGTCACCGCTCCAGACCGCCGAGACTTCCTCATTGCCGCGAAACGCCTTCACATCCGAACGCTCCGCCCATGACGGAGGACGGAGGTAGAAATCCGCCGGTGCCTTGACGACCGCCGTCAGTCGGCCCTTATCCGGAGTATGTGCTTTTACCGTCGCATCGTCGGAGTCTCGATCAAATGCCAGGTTCACGAACACGCCTTTGTCTGATCGCCTGACGACATTGCTCCAGGCTATATGCAGCGCCCGCATGGCTTCCGGGGGACAGCAGCCCATCATGTTTATGCTTGTTTTGTCGTAGACCAGGCTGTTGGGAGTCAGCCGCGCGATGAAGCCCCCCTCGAACTCGGTTGCTTGTTCGAGACCATCAATTGCCCCATTGGGGTCGGCTTTGTGGAGTTCGGTATAGAATGCCCGGTACTCGGGCGTGACGAAGAACTGGGACTCTCTGACGTAGTTGCGCACGAATCGTTCGAGGTCATCCCAGCAGCCCGTATATCCCGACATTGCCAGCCACAGAGCCGTCTCCGCCATATCACCGACAATGCAGGTCTCTGATCTGCCGGCATACTCGGGGCTGTCCCCGCCATTCGGAGGAGGACCTTCGGAGCACCATCCCCACTCAGTGCCGTGGGACATAAGGAAGTCGTACACGCGGCGTCCCCATTCGATGAACCGGGTGTTCTTTGTCTCCGTGCCAAGATGCACTATGCCCGAGACTGCACGCATATGAAGATGGCTGTTGTAGCCGCCAAAGGAGCCGTCATCCCTGATGCCGTTGTCCCGCAGGTTGGTCTGAAGCCTTGCGAGCGTGCCCTCGGCGAACGCGGACGCAAAGTCCAGCGCATCCGCGTCCGCCGTTACGTCATAATACTCCATGAGTGGCTCCACTATGCAGGGATACGAGTCTTTGCAGCCGGTCATGGTCCACGCTCCTTCTTTCCAACCGCCCAGCCCACCTGCATAGAACGCTCGTCCTGTGTCCCAGTCCGCCATCTTCTTCAGGCCGCCAACGAGCCTCTTCGCTATATCGAGTTCCCGCTTCTCTCCTGTGAACCTGTAGCTTTCCACCAGATAAGATATTGTGTTGGCCATAGTCCAATTGAGAGCTACTGGTTCCGGATCGGTTGTGTTGCAGTCCCTGCAATAGGACATTCCGTTCTCACGCACGTATCCCAGGACTCTGCGCCTGATGGTTGCTTCTATGTCAGCGCCGTCTGTAGTTCCGCTCATCTCCCGCATGAAGTTGAAGGCCCGCAGCATTCGTACTTCAGTGTCACCGAACGCGGTGTTGTCATCCTCGTCTTTGACTGCGAGAGGGTAGGCGGAAGGGTTTATGTTGAAACGGCACGCGCAGTCCCTGTTGGCGAGAGGATTTCTCGTCAGGTAGTTCATTGCTGCTTTGGCGATCTCAGTAAGACTTATGTCACTGCGAGAAAAGCTCCTTAACAGACCAGCAGCCTGTTCGCTTGTGATTGTCTCCAGATCACTTATCTCGCCGTGATAGCCTCTCACTGACGCTGGCGACGCGACGTTATCCATTGTTTACTGACCTCCTGTTAACCCGGTT
>CAYSLA010000105.1:0-5661 GCA_964431685.1 uncultured bacterium
GAGCACCGGAGGAGAGGCTATTGCCAGAAGTACAGAGTTCGATTGAGATAGACGGCCCCATAGAAAAGGTCTATGCACTCGCCAAGAACATCGAGGCGTTTCCCGAGTTCATGCCGGACGTCAAGAGCGTCAAGGTGCTGGAGCGCAGCGATGACGGCGGCCGAATCGTGAGCGAATGGGTCGGGATAGTGAAAGAATTCAAGACAACGATCAAGTGGGTCGAGGAAGATATCTGGGACGAATCGGCCCGCTCCTGCCATTTCACGCTTGTAAAAGGTGAGTACTCAGAGTATTCCGGCGTCTGGACATTCACTGATCTTGGGGGCAGAACCAGGTTTGACTCGACCATCTCGGTCGAATACGATGTGCCTCTGGTCGGCGCGCTCATCAAAGGTCTCATTGCCAAGAAGATGAAAGAAAACGTCGACAATATGCTTTCTGCTATCAAGAATCAGGTGGAAGGCGGAGCCGCGTAGTCAATAGGGCAGAAGAAAAGATGAGTAGTCTCAGTTATGATGTTGTGATAGTTGGTGCGGGACCGTCAGGCATTTTCGCGGCGCTCCAGTTGGCCCAGGCGCGAAAGCTGCGTGTGCTGATTCTGGACAAGGGGCCGGACATCGACGAACGAAACCGCAAGTCAGGTCTGCTTTCGGGATGGGGCGGCGCTGGAGCGTTTTCGGACGGCAAACTGACCCTTTCGCCGGAGGTTGGCGGTCAGCTCGCGAATGTGATCCCAGAAGCGGAAGTCCGGTCGCTTCTGAAATACGTTGACCAGATGTGGACCGACTACGGCGGGTCAAGCACGGTCTATGGCGGCAATCAGGACACGGTGGGCGACATCGACCGGCGCGCGCAGCTTGCCGGCCTGAGGCTCGTGCATTCCGAGGTGCGTCACCTGGGCACAGAGGTCTGCCCTGCCATCCTCACCAGAATGCGTGATGCTCTGCGTGAACGAATAGACGTCAGGACTGGCGCGAACGTCAAGAAGCTGCTCACATCCGGAGGCAAAGCGGTCGGAGTGAAGCTGGACAACGGCGAGGAGATCGAGGCTCGCTATGTTGTCGCCGCACCCGGACGAGTGGGAGCGGACTGGCTGGCTGGCGAGGCAAACCGGCTGAAGCTCAAGGCAATGACCAATCCAGTGGACATTGGGGTCCGGGTCGAAGTCCCGGCGGCGGTGATGCAGTCGCTTACGGACGTGGTCTATGAGCCGAAACTGGTCTACTACTCGCGTTCATTCGAAGACAGAGTGCGCTCATTCTGCGTGTGCCCGAGTGGGGAAGTAGTGACTGAGGTTCACGACGGCGTGGTGAGCGTCAACGGTCACAGCTACGCGCGCAGGAAGACCGGCAACACCAACTTCGCACTGCTTGTCAGCATATCATTTACGGAGCCATTCAAGGAACCAATCGCCTATGGCAGATATGTGGCCAGTCTGGCTAACATGCTGTCCGGAGGAGTCATCATCCAGCGGCTTGGTGATCTTGAGTCCGGCAGGCGAAGCACTCCGGAGAGAATCGCACGAGGGCTCCTGTCGCCCACTCTGATTACTGCGGTTCCGGGCGACCTGAGTTTTGTGCTACCTTACCGGCAGCTTACCGGCATACTGGAGATGCTGCACGCTATGGACCGGTTGGCGCCGGGTGTGGCGGACAGGAGCACTCTGCTGTATGGCGTGGAAGTGAAGTTCTACTCCTCGCGGATCGAGATGACTGACCGGCTGGAGACGGCCGTGGAGAACCTCTTCGCCGTCGGCGATGGAGCTGGGGTGACCCGGGGACTGATGCAGGCTTCAGCTTCAGGTGTGATAGTAGCGCGAGAAATCATCCGGCGTGCCGGATAAAATAGGAGACTTAATGAGCAACAGAATCGAGTTGGGTGTGATCACGGGCATGGCAAATGACCTTGTTCCCGCGTTTGACGAAATCAGGGGCGTTGGCCTGAGCAGATGCCAGGTGGCGTGCTGGGAGCCAGCGTTCTACACCAAAGACAACATACAGATGGTCAAGGCCGCCTGTGCCGGGACGGGAGTGGAGATCAGCGCTCTGTGGACAGGCTACCCTGGCCCGCAGGTGTGGAACTTCATCGAAGGGCCCACTACAATCGGGCTGGTGCCCCCCGAGTACCGGGCGATGCGGGTGGATGCTCTGATAGCAGGCGCAGAGTTTGCTGCAGAATGCGGCGTGTTCACTACTGCCACCCACGCCGGATTCATACCCGAAAACCCCAGGGACCCGCTATATGCCGGGACCATTGAAGCGCTGACGAAAGTGGCTGTCAGGTGCAAGGAGCTGGGCGTGACATTTACCTTCGAGACCGGCCAGGAGACTCCGACCACGCTGATGCGCGCCATTCAGGACATCGGGACCAACAACCTCGGCATCAATCTTGACCCGGCGAACCTTCTTATGTACGGCAAGGCAAACCCGGTGGATGCGCTTGACTTGCTGGGGCCGCTGGTGCGGGGAGTGCACGGCAAAGATGGCGAATACCCCACAAACCCGAACGAACTCGGCGAGGAGAAACCCCTGGGAGAAGGCAAAGTGAACTATCCGGTCTTTCTGCCCAAGCTTCGTTCTTTCGGCTTTGAGGGGTCGGTCACGATTGAGCGTGAGATTTCCGGGCCACAGCAGATTGCCGACATAAAGCGAGCCATTGAGATTCTCTCCCCTCTGTGTGCTTAGACTGTCCGGCCTGCGAGCCCGCAGGCCGGAATATGACATCAATACCTGCGTCTCTTATCCGTGGTAAGTGAAGTTGGAGGTTCCTCATGTTCTCTCATATCGCCAGTCGCCCGGAATCCAGGAGAAACTCAATACGCCCGAGGGCGAGGCTCTGGCCAAAATGGTCGACCCCTGGAGCTACCTCTCGCGGATCACGATGCCCAAGTTGATCATCAACGGCACCAACGATGCCTATTGGACGATCGACGCGCTCAACCACTACTGGGATGACCTGGCGGGCTCTAAGAATGTGCTGTATCTGCCAAACGCGGGACACGGGCTGGGTGAGCAAGGCGGCCTTGAGGGCATATTGAAGGTGGTTTCCGCGAGTGCGTCGTTTGCCCGGGCGGTGACTTCCGGCGCGCATATTGAGCAAGCCAGATGGCGTTTCATCGACGGCAAGGGCAAAGCAGCGCTGAACATAACGTGCTATGCTCGGAAGAGCGGCGCGAAGCTCTGGACAGCCAAAAGCGCGACTCGAGACTTCCGCGAGTCGAAGTGGGAGTCCACTCCTATGAAGCCTACAGGCTACGGCTTTACATCCGAGATCAGCGTGCCCAAACAAGGCTTCATTGCGGTTATGGGAGAATACCCGGCGTTGTTTGGTGAAGCCGAGTGCCGATTGTGCACACAGATAAAGGTGTTGGGCCAGAAGTAAGGCTTCACCGGCAAGCAGTCGCGCGCGGGTTGACGCAACGCAGACCGGTTTTCGGAAAAACCGGATTGTGTTGCATCACGAGAGATCAAACCGTGGCCAGTGGTGCTTCACTTCTGGGTCTATGGTTCCTGGGATCGCTGCATCGTAAAAAACTTGTAAGCGATGGACAGTGTATGGTATAATTGCGCAAATCAAGGGGGCTCGATGCGAAGATGAAACGCACTTACCAACCCAAGAACCGTGCTCGCAGGAGAGTCCACGGTTTTATTGCTCGAATGTCCACGCGCGGCGGCAAGCGTGTGCTTAGCACGCGGCGCGAAAAGGGTCGGTGGAAACTGACCGTATAGTTAGCGTGACCGGCGCGGTGCGCTCCAGTATCGCGCCAATGGTTTGTGTACTCCGGCTATGCTTTCCGCTCCCAACAGGCTCAGACGAAGATCAGATTTCGCGAGAACATACTCCAGAGGAAGATCCAGCGCGTCCGAAACGGTCGTGGTTCACGCCGTTCGGAAGTCTGAGATCACTCGGGTTGGGTTTTCAGTGAGCCGCAAGGTCGGAAATGCGGTCGTAAGAAACAGAGTCAAGAGGCGACTGAGAGAGATCGTAAGGCAGATCCTGAATGAAGCTCGGGATGACGGGCGAACCGTGCCCGGCTGGGACGTAGTTGTGGTGGCCAGAAGACGGGCGTCAGACGCATCTTGGGAAGAACTGGGCAGAGGCGTGCGCCTTGCATTTGAGCGTTTGGGACTTCTCGAGCGCGAGAACTGAGATGGCGAGACGGCTTCTGCTTTTTATCATCAGGCAGGTTTATCAGAGAGCTTCACGTAGTCTCTGGCCAAGCTCTTGCCGGTTCAGACCAACTTGCTCGGAGTATACCGCGCAAGCCGTTGAGAAATATGGTTGTTTGAGAGGAAGCTGGATGGGCCTGACCCGGATTGCTCGCTGTCACCCGTGGAATGCTGGGGGCGACGATCCGCTCAGATAGGCTAGTCGGTTCTCTCCTACTTTGAGGTGACATGATAAGAAAAATTGCAGCAGCGGCTCTTGTGCTGGCCGCACTCACAATCTCTGGTTCGGAAACCCTGGCAGCGTCAAAAGCGCAGGAGATGCTGGCCAAGGCCGCGGTCTATGTTGAAAAGGCTGAGAAGTCCACCAGCAGTTCTGAGCGAGACGACCTTTACGCCAAGGCGCTCAAAGAATACCAGCAGATTCAGAAGTCCAAAGCCTTTTCTGGTACTCCTGAGGCAGCAGAGGCTATGCTTATGACATCTCTGCTATATAAGAACGCCAAAGGCAAGATGCACAACCTCTATCAGTCCTACGACACACTGAAGAGACTGATCAGTTCCTATGACAAACCCAGGGATGTGCTCGAGAGCACTCTGACGGCTGCGGAAGTTCAAAGAGTTCAGGGGATGGTTTCCCAGGCGAAGAAGCTCAAGGAAGAGCTGATGGCGGCAATGAACAAAGAGAACTCCAAGAAGCCGCTATACAAGATTATGGACTTTCTGGTAGGGTTGACGGGGCGGGTCAACTGGCTATCTTATTGGCTGGCACTGGTAATACTCGCTGTGGTAGTCAAGGTTCTCATCACGCCGCTCACAAAAGCACAGTACAAGTCCATGGCGGAGATGCAAAGAGTAGCCCCGTTGATCAAGGAAATCCAGGCAAAGCACAAGGGCGACCAGAAGACCATCGGTGAGAAGACGATGGCTCTTTACAAGGAACACAAGATCAACCCGCTGGCGGGTTGTCTGCCACTGCTTGTGCAGATGCCGATTCTCATCCTGGTATACCACATCATCAAGGTCTATGAGTTTCAGTTGGAGAGCGGCACATTTCTGTGGATAGGTAAGCAGTTTGCACACATCTGGCACGCTTCAGTGCCCTTGAACCCATCGCAGACCGTATACCTGGCCGCCAGAAACCTCTCCGAGGGAGACGTTCTGCTTCTGCTGTTGTATCTGGTCAGCATGTACGTTTCGATGAAACTCTCCAACGTTGACCCGACCCAGGCTGATCAGCAGAGAATGATGGCAATCATGATGCCGCTGATGATGGGGTTGCTGTTCGCGGGATTCCCGTCTGGTTTCATACTTTACTGGCTCGTATTTAATGTGCTGCAGACTGCCCAGCAGTATTACATTATCCACGGGAACAAGCCTGCACCTGTGCTGGCAACCGCGGGAGATGCGCCGGTGACGGCAATCGAAGAGAAACAGAACGGTTCCAAGCCGCAGCGCAAGAAGAAATAGGCAAGTACTTCGCGGGCGCACGCCC
>CAYSLA010000105.1:5761-11798 GCA_964431685.1 uncultured bacterium
CGCCCTGTCGGGAGAGATAAGGAGCAACCATGGATAGCGTTGAAACTAGCGGGAAGACAATTGAAGAGGCTGTGGAAGCCGCCGCACGCGAACTGGGCGTGACCATCGACGCTGTTCAGTATGAGGTCTTGGATCCGGGCACGAAAGGCTTTCTGGGACTCGGACAGAGCCCTGTCAGCATCAGGGCCACAGTCGGAGATGGAATTTGTCGCCCCGCAGAGCACAAAACTGCTGAGGCTGGCGGGTCGGCCGTTGATCCCGGGGCTCTTGCCGGCGTTGATGAGAACACGCGTCTGTTCGTCACCACTGTGATGAAGACCCTGCAGGACTGCCTGTCAGCGATGGACATGGACGCCAAACCCGTTCTGCGGGCCGTGAGCGAAGAGGAGATTGACGTTGAAATCGTGGGCAGCGACGTGGCAATACTCATTGGCCATCACGGACAGACGCTGGACGCATTGGAATATCTGATGCAGATGGCTGGTCTGAACGCGGCGGAATGCAGGCGCCGTTTCATCCTCGATGCCGAGGGGTACCGGGAGCGACACAAGCAGATGCTCATGCGAACGGCGCGCGAGTATGCGGCAGAAGTGAAGGCCCAAAACAGCGAAGCTGTGCTCGACCCGCAGCCTGCCAGAGAGAGACGTATCATACACATGGCGCTAGTCGATGATCCCGACGTCTATACATACAGTGAAGGCGAGGGTCCCGACAGGCATGTGGTGATCTCTCCCAAATCCCAATGAGAAACCAGGTGCCGTTACGGATGAGCTGACAATCGCTGCCATCGCGACCCCGGTCGGGACGGCCAGCATCGGAGTGGTGAGGATAAGCGGGCCTGAGTGTCTGGCAATCGTGCGGCGACTCGCACGGACACCTCCCCCTAACCCTCTCCGAAACGGAGGGGGGAGGTGTTCCGCAGGGGAGACACGCGCAGAAAACCAGAGGTTTGCGCCCCGTACCGCTGTCTACTGCACACTCAGCCGCCCCAACACCCAGGAGCATCTGGATTCATGCGTGGTGACGTATTTCCAGTCACCCGCCAGCTACACAGGCGAGGATGTCGTTGAGATTGCCTGTCACGGAGGCATCTCCGTCATCCGAGCAGTGCTGGACGCTGTCATATCTTCCGGTGCCAGGATGGCTCAGCCCGGCGAGTTCACAAAACGGGCTTTTCTGAACGGCAAGATAGACTTGTCTCAGGCCGAGGCGGTAAACGACGTCATTCGCTCGCGTTCGGACTCAGCCAGAAAGCTGGCTCTGGAACAGTTGGAGGGCAGCCTGTCCGCTAAGGTGAGGAAGATTGACTCGAGGCTGCTTGGCATCCGGGCGGCGATTGAGGCAGCCATTGACTTTCCCGATGACGTTGAGCCTCCTGACCTCGGGTGGATCGCCGAGGAACTGGCCACTGCAAGAAGTGAGATAGACGGTTTGGTCTCGTCGTTTGGCAGGGGGCGGATATACCGCGAAGGTCTCCGGATGGTTATAGCTGGGAGGGTGAATGTCGGAAAGTCGAGCCTCATGAACGCGTTGCTCGACGATGCCCGATCCATCGTCACCCCAATTCCCGGCACCACTCGAGACCTGATCGAGGAGTCTTTGCAGATTCGCGGGATTCCTCTGGTCGCCGTGGACACCGCAGGAATTCGCTCCACCGACGATCCCGTGGAGAAGATGGGTGTGCAGTTGGCGGAGAAGTCCCTCAAATCTGCTGATTTGGTTTTGTGGATTTTTGATGCGACTGAAGGAATAGCGGGCAAGGATGTAGAATCACTATCATTGGCGGGTGATGCGCCGGTGATACTGGTGCTCAACAAGGTGGATCTCTGTCCAGAGGAGGCAGTTGTTCGATCCTATGACTACCTGTGTGGGCTTGGGCGGAGCTTTCCGGTAGTCCGAACTTCTGTCTCCTCTGGAGAGGGTATCACCCGGCTTGAGGACACAATTGCCGAGGTGGCCAGTGCCACGAATCTCGGAGAAGAAAGCGTGCTGGTAACCAACGCGAGACACAAGAACGCGTTGACTGACGCGGCAGCCAGTCTGGAGCACGCAAAGGCCACTCTCTCTGAACTTCCACTGATAGACCTGCTAAGTGTCGACTTGTCCGCGGCATCCGGCGCACTGGGGCTCATAACTGGAGAGACCGCGAGCGATGATCTTCTTGACAGGATATTCTCCGAATTCTGCATAGGAAAGTGACGCGATTGACCGATGGCCAAGAGAACGTTTGTGGAAGATCTGCACAGGGACGACCGGGTTGAAGACGCATTTGTGGTTGCGTCGAAGACGGTGGGCACCACAAGCCGTGGCGACCCATATATGCGCCTGCGGCTGAGTGATCGAACTGGATCGATTGGGGCTGTCCGATGGGACGCGAGTGAGTCTGAGGTCAGCCGCGTGAACGAGGGCGAGGTCATCGTCGTCAAAGGCTCTGTCTCAACCTACAAGGACAATCTCCAGATAGAGATTCAGAGTCTTGCCAGGTGCGGCGAAGCAGTGGACCCCGCTGACTTCTTGATGAGTTCTCCCAGAAACGCGGACGAGATGCTCGCGGAGTTCGATTCTGTGCTTGCAGAGGTCACGCAGCCACAGCTCAGAGCGCTGCTGGATGAGTTCTTCTCGGAGTGTGACTTCCGACGCAGGTTTCGTGAGGCGCCAGCGGCTGTCAGCATGCACCACGCTTACGTCGGAGGTCTGTTGGAACACACGCTCTCGGTCGCACAGACCTGTCTGGTCCTGGCAGGCAGGTATCCGCAGGCGAACCTCGAGATGCTGCTTGCTGGAGCGGCGCTTCACGACGTGGGCAAAGTGGACGAGTTGGTCTCCCGTCCCACATTGGGCTACTCGGAAGCCGGCAACCTGGTTGGGCACGTTGTAGGCGGCACAATGCTGGTTAGGGACGCTGCCGCGCGAATACCAGGTTTTGATCCGCTGCTCAGCCTGGCCGTGCAACATATGATATTGTCGCATCACGGCACAACCGAATGGGGTAGCCCAAAGCGGCCTATGAGTTATGAGGCTCTGCTGCTGCACTACGCAGACGATATGGACGCTAAGATGTTTATGTTTGAGCAGGCCATACGAGAGTCCGGAGGCGACGGACAGTTGTTTACAGGCAAGCACAAAGGCTTGGACAGAGCCCTGTTCAGAGGCCTGCCGTCCGCTGAGGTTCAGGCCGCGGATTTCTCCGGTGATCTTTTTGCGGCAGACGGCGACTAGAACGACTCCCGCACGAGATG
Organism: uncultured bacterium; assembly: GCA_964431685.1. Classification (GTDB taxonomy): domain Bacteria; phylum Armatimonadota; class UBA5829; order UBA5829; family UBA5829; genus CAYSLA01. Next base: position 9,001 of record CAYSLA010000105.1, read on the forward strand.
TCTGGAGACACTGAGTGCTTGAGGACTGATTGTGTGGCTGTTCAAGCCAGGGCTGCGATGCTCCGCCGTTCTGGAATCAGAGGTTTCTTCTTCGGGCTTTTGGGATATGGTATAATGTGCGCAAATCGGTTTTGGGTGAGGTCTAGGTAATATATGCGTGACGCACTTGGTCTGCTATCCGCCAACAGTGAGATCATAACACTGGTGCTGGCGCTGCTGGTTATTGCGCTACTCGTTTGGAGCATTTTGCTGTTCGTTCGCGTCTCCCGGCTCATGAGACGCCGCAGCTCTGTTCTCGCGCACGCGCAGACCGGCGAAATTGTCGACGCCATTGAGACTCTGATGGGCCGCGCGGACTACACGGACTCCACGATGCGCGGCTTGCGCGCGGACATTCAGCGACACGACGCGGTGCTGGAGACGTGCATCAAACACGTCGGCACGGTTCGTTTCGATGCGTTTGATGACGTCGGGGGCGAGCAGAGCTTTGCTGTAGCCCTGCTGGACGAACACTGCAACGGGGTTGTGCTGAGTGTAATATACGGACGGCAGGACTCGCGGGTCTACGCAAAACCGATCAGGGGCGCAAAGAGCGACCGCGCGTTGTCAGGCGAAGAACAGCGAGCTATGGATATGGCAATGTCCTCCGCCTCTGATGCCTGTGTCGCAGCCCGATAAGGCACAGTCTGAAGTCGCGCCCTATTGGAGAGCGTTCGTAGTGACTCGGTTACGTATGAAGTGGCGCAGACGCCCTGGAAATGGCACGGCTGCGTCTGGAGTCACAGCGTGCGACAGCTCTTGTTGCGAACGGTCTATGCCTGCGGCGAGTAGCACCAAACGCCGACCCGTGTTTGTCGGCACTATGAGGGTTTCTCTTGCTCTCTGGATTCGGAAAATCGAAGTCGCAGCAGGGAAGTGCGTCCCGCGGAGACGAGCGGGAGCTCATTCAGCGCTGCAAAGACGGTGATATTGGCGCTTTCAACGAACTAGTCACCCTCTTCGAGAAGAGGGTGTTCAACTTCGCCTACCGGATCTCCGGCAACTACGATGATGCGAACGACGTGGCCCAGGAAGCTTTCATCCGCGTCTTCAACTCCCTTCACAGCTTTCGCGGCGATTCAAACTTCAGCACATGGGTCTACAGGATCGTAAAGAACGTCTATCTGGATGAGCGCAAGAAATCCAAGAGCCATAGACTCACTTCTCTGGACGACTACATTGAGCTGGAAGAGAATCCGGTTGCGAAGCAAGTGGAGGACCGCGGGCCTTCTCCGGAGCAGATAGTCGAGCAGAACGAGCTCGCCAGAGTACTCCAGGAAGCTATCTGCAAACTCCCTGACTACCAGCGGGTGATTGTCACCCTGTATCACATGCAGCACAAGAGCTATGACGAGATCGCCGATATCCTTGGTCTGCCAATTGGCACCGTAAAATCCCGACTTAACAGAGCTCGCCTCGCGCTGGCTGAAATTCTTCAGGAAGAAACGGAACTTTTCCAGCAGACGGCTAGTCAAGATATTGGTAGCAGCAGTTGACTGCGCAATCTTCGGCGCTACTGTCCGTATGTTAGTTGTTATCTGCTGAGTATGAGAATGTCTGTTTTGAGAGTTGTTGCGTCTTGGAGACCAAGCAGCAAATGAAGTGTCAGAAAGTTAGAAACCTGTTTTCCGGCTACTTGGAAAGGACACTCCCCGGAGATGTCAGATCCGTTGTCGAGCAGCACTTTGCAGACTGTGAGCAGTGCAGAGACCTTTTCCACGTGTTCAGTTCCGCTGTTTCGCTTATGGAGCGCGCTCCCGAGCTTGAACCACCAGCCGGTTTGAGGAGCGCGGTGATGGCGCGCATCGACGAGATTCGCCAGGCAAGACCCAGACGGGTCAAGTGGTGGCAGATCGACTGGGAAAAAGTCTTCACGATTCGCGTCTCCGCGAGGTCTGCCGTTATCGGGCTGGCACTCTGCTTTGCTGCGGTGCTGGCTGCTCAGCTATCGCCGTACCATTCGGTAACCGCCGGATTCTTCCCCAGATCCAAGACTACTGAGATCATGTGGGGGCAGAACACCGGTGGTGTCAGAATTGCAGGGCCCTGGAGCCCGACAATGGAATCAGAAACACTTTCCAGCTCCGGCCTGAATGTGCTTATCGTACCTGATGGTTCCGTCTCTGTGTCGTCCTATTCGGTAGTTCTGAGCATCAGCGGCAAGGAGCTGACCGATTGCAGCGTATATCTGCTCGGGGCCGACGGAAATGAGCGGGACACGGTGTTCTCCGGCAAGTTCTCGGACGAACGACAGAAGTCTGTGGTAAAGATCCAGGCCGATCCTGACGAGGCGCCTACGCTTGCTCAGATCAGGTGGGAAATTGGAGGCCGCAGGCACACTCAACTGCTGGTTCTTCCGGCCCATTTCAATCAGCCAAAGACAATGGGAGCTGATGTCTGGAAGGGCAAGATGATGGTTCGCGACGTGCTGAGACTTATCTCCGAGAGGTTCGGAGTAGTGTTCCAGGCATCCGGCAATCTCGACCAGAACGTTGCGCTCTCGATGGTCGAACCGCAGACCACCAATGAGGCCCTGTACAACTCACTCCTGAGGGCGAACTTCAAGTGGGATGTAACGGGATCAAAGGTTTACAGGGTGGAGCCCCGGAACTAGAGCTGGTCGGCCCACCGCATATCCTGCACTCGTGTTTTGACAGAGGCGGGGCATCGCTTGGATGCCCCGCCTCTGTGGCGTTTGGGCTATGCGCGCCCCAAGCGTGACTGAGCACAATGCGCGTGCAGAGAGCGTAAAGTTCGAC
>CAYSLA010000106.1:0-11773 GCA_964431685.1 uncultured bacterium
CAATCGAGGCAAACGAGACGTATTCGCGGAAATAGGAGCATCTCGGCAGGCATACAGAGATTCGACCCTGGTGACTCCACAGCCGCCGGTTTTGCCGGACATCCACCTGCCAGTCAGGGACGGCGATGCTGACAGATTCGAGCCGACTGCGAAGATGTCCACGAGTGCGGATCTGAGGCGCGAACTGATGCGCCAGCGTCGTCTTCACGCGCCATTCCTGAAGAACCTCGCCCCGGAATGCCAGGTGACCCGCGAGCGTGTGTATATCGAGGAGTTCAACTGGCGCATTCAGACCGACGCGGACAAGCGGGATTTCCAGGGCGTACTGGCGGGGACTGGCGAATGGGAGTGCGTGCACATACCACACTTTGGCGAACCTCTGGGAAGAGCGACTACCTACTATCGAACAACGTTTGCGGTAAATGAGACTCTGCGCGTCTACGGTGCGCTGTATGTGTGCTTCAAAGGTGTCGACTACAAGGCGCATGTGTTTGTAAATGGGACGTTCGTTGGCTCGCACGAAGGTTTCTTCGCGCCATTCGAGTTTGACTTCACAGATCACGCAGTCACGGGTGAGAACACGCTCATGGTGGTGGTTGAGAACGACGCCATTATGCTGAGCAATGATTCATGGGGCGAGGATGGCGGCCTCTACGAAGGCGACAAGGTCTACGCTGCTACCGGACCCGGCTATGACGAGCCAGAGATTGGCTGGCATCATTGTCCCCCTGGCATGGGCATCTATCAGGATGTCTATGTCGAAGCCCGCCCCGCCATATTCATAAGCGACGTCTTTGTGCGTCCGATACCGGGCGAGAATCGAGCTGAGGCCTGGATTGAGGTGACCAGCCGGCATACCCTGTCCCGGGAGATCGGTGTGGAGTTGTCGGTATTCGGCCGAAATTTCCGCAAGACGGTGGTGAAGCGACAGGCGTGCGACATCCCGAATCCTGCAGGGCCTGGGGTCAACTACTACCGAATATCAGTCGAGATGCCAAACCACCGATTGTGGTGGCCGGAGTCTCCGTGGCTTTACCAGATGCACGTGCGTGTTACGGATGTTTTTACCGGACAGGTCGACGAAGTTGACCGACAATTCGGCATGCGCACGTTTGTTCTGGATGAAAACTCCGTGCCGAAGGGCAGAATGTATCTGAATGGCCGTGAGATCCGGCTGCGAGGCGCCAACACTATGGGCCACGAGCAGCAGTGCGTGATGAAACGTGACTGGCAGCAGCTCATAGACGATGTGCTGCTGGCCAAGATATGCAATATGAACTTCTGGCGGCTAACGCAGAGGCCAGTCCATTCCGAGATATACGAAATATGTGACCGACTCGGCCTGATGACCCAGACTGACTTACCTCTCTTCGGAGTTGTCAGACGAAATCAGTGGGCGGAATGTGTGAGACAGGCCGAGGAGATGGAGCGGCTGGTCAGATCGCATCCCTGCAACATAATGGTGACCTACATAAACGAGCCTTTCCCCGCAGCCCAGGGCAAGCCTCACAGAAACATGCTTCGAGACGAGATGGAGAGTATGTTCGAGGCCGCCAGCCATGCGGTGCGATTGTCGAATCCGGACAGAGTGATCAAGCCTGTGGATGGAGACTACGATCCGCCCGCGGAGGGACTGCCCGACAACCACTGTTACTGTGGCTGGTATAACGGACACGGGGTCCAGATTGGCATGCTCCACAAGGGGTACTGGCAACCAGTGAAACCCGGCTGGATGTACGGTTGCGGTGAGTTTGGTTCCGAGGGGCTTGACCCCGTCGAACTGATGAGGCGAAGGTATCCTGCCCACTGGCTTCCACAGAGCCGCGCGGAGGAGAAGACGTGGTCTCCGGACAGAATAACTAAGTCTCAGAACGGCAGATTCCACTACATGTGGTATGAAACCCCAAAGACGCTGAAAGGCTGGGTTGAATCCAGTCAGACGCATCAGGCGTGGGTTACTCGCCTTATGACTGAGGCATTCAGGCGAAACAAGGACATGGTGACATTCGCCATCCACCTGTTCATCGATGCGTTCCCAAGCGGGTGGATGAAGACCATAATGGACGTTGAGAGACAGCCGAAGAAAGCCTTCTTTGTTTATAGAGACGCGCTTACGCCTCTGATGGTCAGCCTGCGTTCAGACCGTCTGGCGTACTTTGCCGGCGAGAAGATCACCGTTGAGGCATGGGTATGCAACGATCTTGAAACTGTTCCAGATTCCACCTCGTTGAGATACCAGTTAGTCATTGATGGACGCACTATCCAGAGTGGGATGACCAAAGCTAAGGTCGAGCCAATGACGCCGACATTCCAGGGATACCTGGACTTTTCCGCTCCGGCAGTTTCTGATCGGTGTGAAGCCGAGGTCCAGTTGGCGCTGACTGCAGAGGACGGAAGTGTTCTGCATCACACAAGTCTGAGCGTCAGCCTGTTTCCAGCACTCGCCACTGCAAAGAGCAAGACCGTTCGCGTGTATGGCACAAGCGACGGACCAGCGGCTAGACTGGCGGCAGACCTCGGCTGCGAGATTGTCTTTGGAGGCACATCAACGGCGGACGAAACGATACTGATGGATGACATATCCGCGTCATCGATTCCTGAATGGGGGGCTCTCGCGGATTCAGTGCGTGGAGGGGCAAGCCTCATTCTGCTGTGCATCCTGCCCGGAACTCACAAGGTCTTTGGCAGCAAGGTGGTGGTCTCCGAGTGCGGAATGGGTGAGAGAAACTTCGTCAACTGCGGAACCGGACATCCCATCGTTAGTGATTTTCTGACGAATGACTTCAAGTTCTGGTTTGATCCAAGGTGTGACTACGCAACTCCTATGCTGTCGACTGTGTTTCAAGCGAGTGGCTTCAGACCGATTCTCACCTCCGGCAACGGAGACTGGCAGGGTGACTGGGGGCCTGCCCTGGCCGCTGCTGAGAAGAGGGTGGGGCAGGGCAGTGTAAGGATATGTCAGGTTGAGCTTGCGGGCCGGATTGAGAGAAATCCTGTTGCCCAGGTCTTCGCCCGGAGATTGCTCGCGCTCGACTAGATATGTCATTCCGACCCGCTGGTCAGAATGCCATACATACCGGCCAATATGACACAAGCTGCGGCAGGTCGGGCAGTAGTTGGGGCGGACCTGCCGTTTGCTGCTAGTAGTAGACTACCTCGACGTGCTTGCCAACGCCTCTCAGCAGCACGGCCAGGGACTCGACCACGGTTCGACGCAGCAGGAGCTCCGAAGGGAAGTTCGCGTTTTGGTGAGCAGCGTTTCTGGCCGTGCCCACGAGGAATCGTATCCCATCGATTGCGTGGAGGCTCTTCACCAACTCAGTTGCAGCGTTTTCCTCGCCCTGAGGAATTCCATGTTTGAGGTATTCGACCGTTCTGTTCAGGGTGAGCATTCCTTCTGTGACCAGATCAATTCCTTTGATCTTTGCGGTGGGAGGAAGTCCACTCGTGAGGTACTTCATGTCCACCTGCACCTCGGCGTTCAGCCTGTCGGCCACGAGGTGAGAAGTCGTACCACCGCAGACGATCTTGCGTCCTTTGAATGAAGCGAAGTCGCTGAGCATAGCGGGCATATCGTCAGGGCTTCCCGCCGGACCCGTGATTACAACTGCGTTGACGGCCTTGCGGTATCGCGTGGCAAGAACGGTTCCGTCATCGCCAGCGCCGGTCATCCATAGTTCGCTCGCCTGCTTCAAGACGTATTCGGCTAGTTTCTCGGGGTCACCTTCCGCCAGCGGCGCAACGTGCTTCAGATAGCTCTGCACCCCGCTCTCCTGCCAGCCCATAGGCAGGGTTGAACCTACTCCCGCATGGATTATTCCATCGGACATCTGGAGAAAGAGCTCACCAGGCCGCATCCTAAAGTGACTCTCGCGGATTGGCTTGCCACAGATATCGAGGTTCGCACCGTTCATCGGGATCACATCCGAGCCGCCGCGCATTCGCAGTGCTTTCGGCGAGTCGTATTCCACCAAGGTAGCCTGTCCGGTGTTGTAGATGCGAAGGATTGAGAATGTGGAGTACGCTATACCTCTCCACTTGCAGACCGGAAGAGTGGAAATAAGTGTCTCCAGGACTTCGTGAGTTGTCAGATTACCGGTAACCAGTCCACCTATGATCTCCACGGTGAGGGTGGAGAGAACACTGGCTTTGACGCCACTGCCGAGCCCATCGGACAGAACAACCACGGTGCTGTCGGGCGTGTAGAAGACTTTGTGCGAGTCACCGCAAATGTCCTCACCGTGTTTGCAGAAGCTCCTTGCGCAAATGTCTACGGCGTACTGTTTCATTGTTCGGTCTTTGGGTCTTCAGATTCTTCAGCGAGGCGAGTCAGCTTACGCAGGAGAACGCGGGTCTCACTCGTAGTCTCTCCAAGTATGCTGGCGATCTCCTGTGCCATCCTCATTTGCTTGTCTATGACCTGCTCAGCGTTCGCGAGAGTCTGGTTTCTAATACGCGCGATCCGGTCTTCATCTTCTTTGGTCTTGGTGATGTTGGCATATATGCCGATCATCACATCCTCATCTTCCAGGCGGTATATGCTGGCGCTGGTGACAAGGCCGTACTGAGGAAATACTACTGTCTTTCCGCTTATGCGCGGAACGAGATCGGCGGCAACTCGCTCGAAGTCGCCTGGATCGACGATTGTGCTGATAGGCTGTCCGACGATCTCATCGGAACACGCGAACATCTGCCCGAAAGCAGGGTTGAACGAGACAATGTTGAACTCCTCGTCCACCATCACGATGCCGTTTGGTGAGTTGTCGATGATCTGGTCGGTCTTTCGTTGCGCGAGATGCCTCATCCACGGCACGCACATGCTGCGCTCCGCCATTCCCATCAATACGGCCACCGCATTCTCTCTGCACGAAGAATATCCGCAAGCTCCGCAGTTGAGTTCATCATCCGGGCTATTCTTGCCTGATGCACGCAGCACACTCAGAATCTCCTCTTCGTCGAATGCGGGTTGTCTAATCTCTTCGGTGGCTATGGAGCGAGACAAATCGAGCGACTTCCCGTCCTCCGATCTGAACACCTCCTCTGCCTCAAATGGATTGCGCTTGTGATACTGCAGCACGCGGTTCTTTCGAGTGAACATGTCGCTGGCAGCCCCAACGCACGCACCGTTGATGCACCCTCCGGGACAGAACAGGGCCTCAAAGAGTCTGATTGGACTGTGATGCGAAAGATGCTCAATCATCTCCTCCACGTGCTCACTGCCTGACACTGCAGCGAAGTCCTCGTTGAGAAGCCCGCCGGAGATGGCCGCTGTCCGTGCAAGTCCACCTTCCAGAGGAAACAACTGCGCGTTTGCGGGCCTGACGTCGTCATAGGCTCTGGGTTTGAGAGACTTGAGCTGGATGTTATCCTCTGCGAAAGCTTGTCGAAGCTCCTCGAATGTCAGCACTGCGTCGACAATCCCTGCGGCCTCGATTTCAGCCTCCAGCTTCTTAGCAGAGCACGGCCCGATGAATACAACCTTGTAGTCATTTCCGTACTTTTGCTTGAGGTATTTTGCGTGGGCAATCATAGGAGACTGAATCGGTGTGATATTCTCGCACGCTGACGGGTGATAGTGCTCAATCAGACTGACAACCACGGGACAGGCGGACGTCACCATAGTGCGTGACTCGCGCTGCAAAAGCTCTGCTGTCTCCTCGGCAACAATCTCCGCCCCCACAGAGGTCTCAGTAACCATATCAAACCCCATCTTGATGAGAGCAGACTGCAGCAGTCCGCCTCCATATTCGGGGAGTGCCGCGGGAAACGAAGGCGCGACGGAAGCAATTGTCTTTGCGGGAGAGGCCAGTATCTGGCGCACATGCTGCAGGTCGTTGCGCACGTGCTTGGCCCGCTGAGGACACTCCCTGACGCACGTACCACACACAATACACCGATCTGCGTCGACCCGTGCCTGTCCCTCCTGTATGCGAATAGCTTTGACCGGGCACACTCGCACACAGCGATAACAGTCGCGGCATTTCGCCTTGTCCGTTGATATGATTGAACTGGCCATTGAGGCTAACCTCCACGTGACACGAGTGGCAAGACCTCGCGTTTGAAAAAGTCCTGCGCTTTGTCTGGCGTTACGCTGCCGTGAATAACGCCGTCTACAACGACATTAGGCGCCTCCAGACAGTTGGCCAGACACAGGTCGGCCTTGAGCTCCACTTTGTCAGAGAGCTCGGCATCCTGTATCATCGCCTGAAGCAACATCAGAGTCTCAGTGCCACCACGCACGTGGCATGAGCTTCCTACACACACCTTGACTTCTATCATAGTCCAACAGCCTCCCGGCTCAGGAACTCACCGCTTCAATGACCCTGAATCAATCTCGGAGCCAGCTATGGATCATTCCGCAAGTGCCGCGGCCTGGGGCTCGTACGGACGAACCGCAGGTGCAGCTTACCTTTCAAATGCGACTGTGGCCGACACCACAGTCAGCGAAATGGTCAGACAAAGCCGCTACGCAGTCACTTTGGCTCCCTCTATTAGGGGTTCTACGACGTTACGGAAGAAATCCTCCGTGTTCTGCGGCAACACACTGCCGTGAAGCTCGCCGTTGACCTCCACATTCGGACCGACGTTGCAGTTCTCAAAGCAGAAGCTGCCTTTGAAATCGATCTTGTCGGAATAGCCGGCGGAGTCGGCCAGCTCCATCAGTTTTCTCATTGTGTCGTAGGAACCGCTGGTATAGCAGCAGGTTCCAACGCAGACCCTGACGTCGACTTTCTCCTTGGCGGCTCCTTCCTGAATATCTATCACTTCGCCCGTAAGACGGCGTCGGTGCTTATAGGTGGTGTGAAGCAGTTCGTGCGCAGTGTGGCTGTTAGGTTCGGTTAGCCACTTGCGATACGCTTCCTGCACAAACGGGTTGTCCTGGGCCGCGTGCAGCGCTTGAACGCTGTCGCAGTCGTAGAGGGCGTCTTTCCGGCGCTCTCGAGCAGCCATATCGTTGGGGAGAGGTTGGCCCGCACCGCCAATACAGCCGCCGCGACACGACATGACTTCCACTATGTCGTACTCACGCTCCCCGGACTTCACCTTCTCAATGAGCTCGCTCACGTTGGCCAGGCCGCTTACGACTGCCATTTTGACGACACGGTCACCGACCTTAGCTGCGGCTTCCTTGATCCCCTCCAGTCCGCGAACCTCGTGGAACTCGCAGTCGTGATCTATGTTCTTGTCTGCGGCGCAAGCAAGCCGTAGAACTGCCTCTGCGACTCCTCCGCTTGTTCCAAATATGACTCCAGCTCCGCTCTTGAGGCCAAATGGCATGTCGAGCGACTCCGGTCTGACTTCGGCAAAGAGGACACCAGCCTGCATGATCATCTTGATGAGTTCCTGAGTGGTCAGCACCACATCTACATCAGGACTCCCATTGACGCTGAACTCACCTCTTGAGGCCTCGAACTTCTTCGCCGTGCACGGCATTACTGATACCACAAACAAGTCATTCCGTTCAACACCGAGTTCCGATGGAAGGTAGCTTTTCGCCAATGATCCGAACATTTGCTGTGGACTCTTGCAGCTCGAGAGGTTCTCCAGGAATTCGGGATAGAACTGTTCAGCGTACTTGACCCAGGCAGGGCAACAACTCGTAAACTGCGGAAGCCTCTCGTTGGCCTGAAGCCGCTTGAGAAACTCCGTTCCCTCTTCCATCGTTGTCAGGTCGGCAGCGAATGAGGTGTCAAATACCCTGTCGAACCCAATCCGGCGAAGCGCCGCCGCGGTCTTGCCCATAGCAAGCTCGCCGTCAGAGACGCCAAAAGCTTCTCCGACTGCTGTGCGGACCGCGGGAGCGATCTGGACAACAACCTTCTTCTGAGGGTCGTGGATAGCCTTCCATACTTTGTCTACCTCGCTCTTCACAGTCAACGCGCCAGTCGGGCAGGTAGTGGCACACTGCCCGCAGTAGACGCACTCGACATCCTTCAGGTTCTTCTCGAAGGCCGGACTAACCCGCACTTTGGAGCCGCGTCCGACGAAGTCAAGGACGCCTATTCCCTGCACTTCTTTGCACATCCGCACGCAGTCGCCGCAGAGTATGCACTTGTTCGGGTCGCGAACCAGAGAGGTGTTTGAAGTGTCTATTGCCGCGATGTCGTCATGATTGTCAAACCTGACGTTGGTGACCCCAAGCCTGTCAGCGAGAGATTGGAGGCGGCAGTTTGTGTTCTTCTCGCACGTCTGACAAGCTCCGTGATGGTTAGCCAGAAGCAGTTCCAACGCTATCTTGCGTATGCGGAGCGTCTTCTCGCTGTTGGTACTTATGACCATGCCGTGCTCAGGAGGAGTTGAACAAGTTGCCAGCAGTCCCCTTCCCTCGATCTCGCATATGCACATACGACACGCGCCATATACCGACAGCTCGGAATGGTAACAGAAAGTTGGAAGATCGATGCCTGCCTTTCGGATGACTTCCAGAAGGTTCTTCTCGCCGGCAAGCTCTACTCTCAATCCGTCAACTGTAACGAAGTTCTTGCTCATTGCCTACTCCTGTATTCCTGCGGCGTCGAACTTGCACACGTCCTCACAGACGCCGCACTTGATGCATTTTGTTACGTCAATAACGTACGGTTTCTTTACTTCGCCCGATATTGCCCCAGTCGGGCACTTCTTCGCACACAGGCCGCAGCCGATGCACTTTTCAGGATCAATGTAGTATGTCTTGAAAGCCTGACACTGTCCGGCCGGGCATTTCTTGTCAAGCACGTGTGCCAGATACTCATCTCGGAAATACCGCAGTGTCGAAAGCACCGGGTTGGGAGCTGTTTTGCCCAGTCCGCACAAGGATCCGTCCCGCACTGTCTCCGCCAACTCGGCAAGGGTATCAATGTCCTCGACGCTCCCTGAGCCCTGCGTGATCTTCTCCAGTATCTCCAGCATGCGTTTGGTGCCCTCACGGCAGAGGACACACTTTCCACATGACTCGCTCTGGGTGAAGTTCATGAAATAGCGTGCAACCTCAACCATGCAGGTGCCTTCATCCAGAATCACCAGTCCGCCGCTGCCTACCATCGCCCCTGCTGCACGTAGGCTGTCATAGTCCAGCGGAAGATCAAGGTGTTCCTTGGTAAGACAACCGCCTGACGGGCCGCCAATCTGTACCGCTTTGAAATCCAGACCGGTGCGGATTCCGCCGCCTATGTCGTAGACCACTTGCCGGATGGTCGTTCCCAGCGGCACTTCGATCAGTCCTGTGTTAACCACCTCGCCAGTGATGGAGAAAGTCTTTGTCCCAGGTGACGATTCCACGCCAAAGCTGCGGAACCACTCCGAACCGTGAAGAATGATCTTCGGTACATTGGCGTAGGTCTCGACGTTGTTGATAACGGTGGGCTTGCCCCAGAGTCCGGAATGTGCAGGGAATGGCGGCTTTGGTTTCGGCATTCCGCGATCGCCTTCTATTGAGGCAATGAGTGCGGTTTCCTCGCCGCAGACAAACGCGCCAGCGCCTTCTTTGATGCTGATATCAAACGAGAACGAACTACCCATCACGCGACTGCCCAGAATACCCGCCTCGCGTGCCTGTTCAATCGCTTTGCGCAGGCTCTTAATCGCCAGCGGATATTCGGCTCTGACGTACAAGTAGCCCTGATCTGCACCGATGCCGTATCCCGCGATCATCATACCCTCGAGGATCGCGTGAGGATTGCCTTCCATAATGGCGCCGTCCATAAATGCTCCGGGGTCACCCTCGTCACCATTGCACACTACGTACTTCTTCTCGGACTGCACGGCCTGGGTAATCGACCACTTCCTGCCGGTGGGGAATCCTCCGCCTCCGCGCCCGCGAAGACCAGAGGCGGTAATCTCTCTGCAGACATCCTCCGGAGTCATTGTAAACACGACCTGACAGGCCGCCTGGTAACCGTCGTGCGCTATGTATTCGCGAATGTCGCGGGAGTCAATGGAACCGCAGTCGGCCAACAGGATATTGGTCTGGTGCTTGAAAAACGGAACATCTTCCCTCGTGGCGTAAGTAGACCCGTCTGCGGGGTCCTTTAGAAGAAGCCGTTCAACTGGCTTGCCGGCAATGACAGTAGTCTCCACGATTTCGGAGGCATCCTCCGGCTTGACTTCACCGTAAAGATAGCCAAAGGGCGAGACGCGAAGGAGTGGGCCAAACTGACACAGTCCCTGACATCCACTGGCCGCCAGACGGATGCCGTCTGTTCGGTCATCTACCAGGTCAACCTTGATGGGCAGGCCTCTGGATTCCAGCTCGGCGCTGAGGGCTTCGAACACCTCGCGAGCGCCGCTGGCTACGCAGCCGTTTCCACAGCACAGCAGCAGTCGCACCTTCTCAGACTTGATCGCCTTGCTGAACTCCGATCTGAGTGTGCTCAGATCGTCAGGAGAGCTAATCACATTCACGTTACTCATCAGTTGGTTTCCTCCGATTCCAGTGAGTCAATCGCCGCTACCACTTTGTCAGGGGTCATATGGCCGAATATCTTGTCGTTGATTACGACGGCGGGAGCCAGTCCACAGGCTCCAAGGCACGCGACAGTCTCAAATGTGTAGCGCATATCTCGCGTGGTGTGCTCGCCTGGCTTGAGTCCCACTTTGTTTCGTATGGCGTCCACTATGGTCTTGTTGCCGCGAACGTGGCAGGCGGTGCCGTCACAGACCTTGATAATGTACTTGCCTTTCGGCTCCGTCGAGAACTGAGCGTAGAACGTGGCAACGCCGAAGACGGTCGCGGGTGGAAGATCCAGCGCGGTGGCAACAAAAGCCAGAATTTCCTGTGGCAAATATCTGTACTCTTCCTGCACCTGCTGCAGGATTGGGATAAGTGCGCTCTTGCTCGCTCCGCACTCCTCAATGATCCGCTGGACTTTCTCCAGGCTTCGTTCGCTTCCAGCGGGTCTATCCATAACTGCGGTTTCCAATAATCGATACCTCCTTGATGGGTTCGCTATGCGGTTTTCATTCGATATGACAGGGTCATCAGACCCTCTTCAAGCCTCTGGTTTTCGACCACCACCGTGGGTGGAACGCTAATCTCCACTGGTGAGAAATTCCAGATTCCTTTGATGCCAGCCGAGACAAGCAGATTCGCGACGTCCTGTGCGGCGGAGCCGCGCACCGCAACGCAGGCGGCTTCGATGTTTTCGCTCTTGATGGATCCGAACAACTCGGACATAGCTCTTACCTTGATGCCCAGGCAATCCTGTCCGACAAGATTCGGATCGATGTCAAATATGGCACGGAGATCAAACCCGCCCTGTCGCCAGATTCTGCTACCTGCAAGAGCTCTGCCCAGGTTTCCAAATCCGATGAGGGCGATGCCCTTGATGTTGCTCACGTCCAGAGCTTTGATGATGATTGCCTCAAGCTCGGATATGTTGTAACCCGTCCTCGGCTTGCCGACCATCCCAAGCGCAACCAGGTCTTGCCTGACTCTCGAACTGGATATGCCAAAGAGTCTGGCGAGTTCCTCGCTTGTGGCCGTTATCTTTCCTTGAGCGCTCATCTGCCCCAGATACGTCAGGTAGCATTCGAGCCTTACTATGATTGCTTTGGGCAATACGCACCTCCGCGCGGCAGCAAACCGATGTCGTTAGTGAACTAACGATTAGATTCTACCACCATTGAATCGTTAAGTCAATAACAATTGCCCGGAAAATTGCAGATTCACGAAGAATTAAGACGCAGGGTGGGTGACTGAGCTTGTTAGTGGAGCAAACGAGGCCGGATCGGGCGGAAGTTATGCAGGCTTCGCGCCGTAGACGATGAAGACAGAACCCAGAGCCATCTTCCTGCA
>CAYSLA010000107.1:0-9707 GCA_964431685.1 uncultured bacterium
ACTCGGGCAACTTTTGACGTAAGAGCTCAGGCTATGTGAGAAACCACGTCATCCTGAACTTGGTTCAGGATCCATCCCTTCTCCGGATGGGTGCCGGATATCCTGAACTTGATTCAGGACCGGCATGACGTAGTTTTCCGCGAGACTGAGCTCTTACCCTTTGACTTCAGCCTGTCCAATTCGGTATTCTATAGTCTGTTTTGTGAGAGGTTTGCATTGGAGGCTGGGATGAGGTTTCTGCTTGGAATAGACATCGGGACGAGCGGTGTCAAAGCGTTGCTGATCGACGCTGAGCGCGACGGACACGTGGTTGCATCGTCAACACGCACCTATCCGTTGTATACTCCAAAGCCGCAGTGGGCTGAGCAGAATCCCGATGACTGGTGGCAAGGGACGATTCTGGCGATCAGGGATGTTCTCGAAGCGTCATCCGCGAAGCCGGAGGACATAAAGGGCGTGGGCCTTTCCGGACAAATGCACGGGTCAGTCTTTCTCGACGAGAACGACGAGGTGCTTCGTCCGGCCATCCTTTGGTGCGATCAGCGTACACAGTCGGAGTGCGACTGGATTACCGCCACAGTAGGCGCTGAGCGGATCGTCGAGCTCACGAGCAACCCCGTCCTCACAGGGTTCACCGCAGGAAAGATCATCTGGCTCAGGAACAACGAGCCGGAAGTGTTCGCCAAAGTCCGGAGAGTGCTTCTTCCAAAGGACTTCATAAGACTGCGCCTGACGGGCGAGTACGCGAGCGAAGTGTCGGACGCGAGTGGGACTTCACTTTTCAACGTAACAAAGCGTGACTGGGCATACGAGGTGCTGGATGCGATTGGCATCCCCGCCGGCTGGATGCCCAGGGTATACGAGAGTCCTGAGATAAGTGGGCGAGTAATCGCTAGTGCCGCTTCCGCCACGGGTCTTGCTGTGGGAACCCCTGTCGCCGGAGGGGGAGGGGACCAGGCCGCCGGTGCGGTGGGCAATGGAATTGTGGAGCCGGGGATAATCTCATCGACGGTCGGCACTTCCGGTGTCGTGTTCGCATTCTCGGATAAGCCGACGGTTGATCCTGGTCTGCGCGTGCATACTTTCTGCCACGCTGTGCCCCGCAAGTGGCACGTGATGGGCGTGATGCTCAGCGCGGGCGGAAGTCTGCGGTGGTATCGGGACACCTTCTGCGAATGCGAGACTGCCGTGGCGAATGCACAGGGCCGCGACCCCTATGAGATCATGTGTGATGAAGCGGCGGCCGCTCCCGCGGGTTGCGAAGGGCTCATATTCCTGCCTTATCTCACCGGCGAACGCACACCGTACCCCGATGCCAGCGCGAGAGGTGTGTTCTTCGGCGCCACACTCAGGAGCAACAGGGCCGCGTTCATCCGGTCAGTGCTTGAGGGTGTAGCTTACGGACTGAGGGATTCATTTGGCATATTGGAGGAGATGGGAGTCCCGATCAAACAGGTGCGGTCTTCGGGCGGCGGCGCAAGGAGTCGGCTGTGGCGCCAGATACAGACGGATGTGACAGGATACGATCATGTTACGATCAACATCGATGAGGGGCCGGCTCTCGGTGTTGCGCTGCTGGCTGGCGTCGGAGTGGGGATATATGACAGCGTCGAATCTGCCTGTCGATCGGTGATCAAAGTGACAAATACTACTTCCAGCGACCCCGCTGCGAAGCGCATATACCAAAACTACTACCCGGTGTACCGTTCGCTGTATCAGTCACTGAAGTCTGACTTTGCAGCAGTATCATCGATCACGTAAGGGAGCACTTCAACGTCCTCCCGCGGAAGGTTCTACACACGGAGACATCAAATTGACTATTGACGAACAACTGACAGCCATAAAGCGCGGCACCGTTGAAATAGTGCCTGAGGAGGCTCTGAAAGAGAAGCTCAAGAAGTCTCAGGCGACGGGCAAGCCGCTTCGGATAAAGCTGGGCCTGGATCCGACTGCGCCTGACATACACCTCGGCAACGCCGTAGTGCTGCGGAAGATGCGCCAGTTCCAGGATATGGGCCACGAAGTCTACATCATTATCGGCGACTTCACCGCGTCCATCGGCGATCCATCGGGTCGAACCGTAACCCGGCCGCAGCTTACCGAGTCGGAGATCAAGGATAACGCAAAGACCTACTACGAGCAGTACTGCCGGATACTTGATGAGTCTAAGACCAAAGTGGTCTTCAACAGCGAGTGGCTCGGTAAGCTCAAGTTTGCCGATGTCATCACAATTGCCGCCAAGCTCACTGTGGCGCGCGTTCTGGAGCGTGATGACTTCGCCACCCGGCTGGCCGAGAACCGTCCAATCAGTCTGCACGAGCTCATGTATCCGCTCTGCCAGGCTTACGACTCGGTGGAGTTGCAGGCCGACGTGGAGGTCGGCGGCACTGAGCAGAAGTTCAACATACTGATGGGGCGTGATTTGCAGGGGCAGTACGGCCAGGACGAGCAGATTGGGTTGTTCACGCCGATTCTCCCCGGTCTCGACGGCGTGCAGAAGATGTCGAAGTCGCTGGGCAACTATGTTGGTATAACCGAGTCCCCGAAAGACATGTTCGGCAAGATAATGTCCATCGGAGATGATATGATGCCGACGTTCTTCGAGCTCTGTACCGACGTCCCGATTGATGATATCAAGACGATGATGGCTGACGTTGCCTCAGGGGCGATGCACCCGATGGACGCCAAGAAGCGGCTGGGCCGGGAGATCGTTGGGATATACCATTCCGCGGAGGCAGGTGTTGAGGCACAGGCTGAGTTCGAGAGAGTGTTCAGCCAGCGCGAGATACCGCAGGATATGCCCGAAATAGTCTTGGGAGCCGACGACCTCGAGAATGGCAAGATCGGCATCGCAAAGCTGCTTGTGAAGGCCGGCATGGCTTCGTCTAACAGCGAGGCCAGACGACTGGTGCAGCAGGGTGGGGTATCCATCGACGGCGAAAAGATTCCGGATATGTCGTTTGAACTGGAGCCAAAGGACGGTCAAGTCCTTCGCGCCGGAAAACTGCGTTTCGGAAAGATCACAACGTGCCTGTAGGGGCAGACCTGTGTGTCTGCCCATTGTGTTTCCGTGTCGTCGTTCGCCGGCCGTAGGGGCCGTGCCTCCGCGCCGGCCCGTCTTGGGAGATAACCAATGCTAAATAGTAATGACCTTTCGATACTCCGCTCGCTGGGTGAGAAAATCGCCCGAATAGCCGAACACCCGGTGATGGATGAACGGCGTTCTTCGTGGAAGGCCGAAAAGGCTCTGAGGGGTGTGCGGCCCATGATTCTGGCCGAGTCCGGCGGAGTGATCGACGAGGTTGTCCCGCTGAGCTCGTTGCAGTGCGAGGGTGAGTGGGCGCGCGGAATAGAACGCTGGCTCAGGGATCGCATCTTTCACGCAGAAAGCGTCGGTGACGACTACGTCGTCGAGCCGAGGGTCTACTATGGGGGCGTTGTGACTTCGTCAGACTTTGGGGTGCAGACGGTCTACCATAAGCCCGAAACTGACGGAGTGCTGGGCAGCCACGTGTGGGATGCGCCTCTTAAGAAACTCCCGGAAGATATCGAAAAGCTTCATTTCAGGGAGCACGTATTTGACGCTGAGGCGACTTTGGAGTCGAAGACCACGCTGGAAAGCGTTTTCGCAGGCATTCTTGCTGTGGAGAACAAGTCCAGCTATTGGTGGACACTCGGCCTGACGAACCCGGCCGTGGGACTTTACGGTCTGCAGGAACTCTTGATGGCGTTCTATGACTGCCCGGATGGTCTGCACGCCCTGATGGCGTTCTTGCGAGACGATCACCTGCAGACAGTTGACTGGCTGGAATCAAACGGACTGCTGACGGTCAACAACGAGGACGACTATATTGGCTCAGGGTCCATAGGCTATACCGATCTTCTTCCGCAGTCCGACTACCAACCGGGCTCGCCTGCGAGAACGCGTGATATGTGGGTTCTATCGGAGTCTCAGGAGACCGTGGGGGTATCCCCTGAGTTGTTCGAGGAGTTCATATTCCCATATCAGTTACCTGTGGCTGAGAAGTTCGGGCTCTCATACTACGGGTGCTGCGAGCCGATTGACAGCCGTTGGGAGGTCGTCAAGCGCCTACCGAACCTTCGATGCGTGTCGATCTCTCCGTGGTCCGATCAGACGAAGATGGCAGCCAATCTCGGCAAAGATCATGTCTTCTGCCGAAAACCGAATCCCGCGCTCATCAGCACAGCGTGGAACGAGGACACAATCCGAAGAGACATCCGAGAGACACTGGAGATCACCAGAGGGCTGAACGTGGAGTTTGCCATGAAAGACGTCCACACTCTCTGCGGTGAGCCGTGGAGACTAGGCCGCTGGGTTGAGATCGTCCGCGAAGAGATGGCTCTGGCCGGCTGTGGCGAGACACAGGGACGCATTATGGTGTGAGTCTGGGAGGGCCCGACGGCCACGTCGGCACGGACGGCGATGTTGATCATCATTCCCTGGATCAGTCTTGCGCGGCAAGTCCGTCCCACAGAAAGTCCGTCCACGCGACAGCGCCAATGCCAGTAGCTGCCGCGGTCTTTGTGTGTTTCTCGTCGCACAAGACCAGGGGGCGGTATTCGGGCCAGCGCCAGCAGAATTCCAGGAGCCCCTTGAGGTCCTGGCTTGTGTATTCACCTGTCTTGATTTCCACTGCCCACTTACCCCACGAACCGTCAATTATTGCATCAACCTCCAGGGGCTCTTCACGCCAGTAAGTTACAGCCTGCTCGCATCCTACTGCAAAAGCAATGCAGGCGTTTTCAACCCAGCGTCCCCAGACGTCCGGAGCGCATTGAACGGTGGGCGGATCACCGACGCGTGACGCAGCCAGAAGAGCATTGTTAAGAGGCACCAGCTTTGGCAATGATGCTCGTTTTCGCACTTCTCTGGCGCTGAACTTCTTTACTGTGCTGACAAGATAAGCCGAATCCAACAGGCTTAGGTAGTGGGCAATTGTTTCGAGTGTGCCAGCGTCAGTGATGGCCCCCGCTATCTTGGTCAGCGACATGATTTCCGAGGGGTGTCCGGTACACACAGCAAATATCTGCCTAAGAAGTGCGGGCTTACGGATGGATTCCAGCATCATCAGGTCCCTGCCGACGGCAGGCTCGATAATGGCGTCTCGCAGGTAGGCTTTCCAGCGCGGCAAATCAGAAATCAGGCTCATCCCACCAGGAAAGCTGCCGAACCGGACAAAGCAATCGACCGCTCTTGCTTGAGTGAGTGAGAAAGCCTGGGCTAGATCGCGTGCGGTCCACTGGCGAATCAACAGGCGCTCATATCGACCAGCCATAGTCTCACGCGCACCCGATCCAAGTTCCAGCGCCGCGGAACCTGTAGCAACAATGTGCAGTGGAAGTTGTTCGCGGTACACCTGATCGATCGCTGATTTGAGAATTCGGGACCAGTTCGGAAGATATTGGATCTCGTCAAGCAGAAGCACTGCATTCTGGCTTCGTGCAAGTTCGGTAGCTCGCCTCCAGTGTATCTCCCACCAACCTGGTAACGAGGCCTCGGGAGCATCAGCCGCCAGATAGATCGCCGAGTCATTCCACCGACGACAGATATCCAGCAGAATGCTTGTCTTGCCGACCTGTCTTGGACCGCTCAGCATCTGCACGCGACTGGGAGCCGGTTCCACCAGTCGCTTTTCGAGATTAGTTTTTACCGCGTAGTACCCAGTCGAAATAGCCATTGTTGTTATACCCGATAGATCTATCGGGTATATCGTACAAAATCCTGAGGATAACTGTCAACCTATCATTGGGGGCTCAGAGGAGCCTCCGATGTTCCGAGGTTTCGGATGCGACAGGGCTGTCAGTCCTGCAAAGCCCAGTATTCCGGAACAACGTGTACTATCTGCCTTTCACCCTTGCGTATTCCCTGTGAGTTCCAGCCAAAGCCTTGTGTTCATAGTACAGCGATTTGTGCAGAACTGCTATCTTGGCGTGACTGTTCACTATCCGCGAGTTGCCTAGTTTCTTGTGCTCGGCGGCCATCGATTCGTGATGTGATGCCATGTCGCGGTGATAGGTCGCCATCTTCTCGTGGTGATATGCGGCGCTCCGATGCTCATTCGCGGTCTTCGCCACCACGTTGTAGTTGCCCGGATACCAGGGCGCCTGCCTGACTGACGCGAACAGCGCAGTCGCGAGCACCGCCACAATTGCCAAGAGCGTCATTACCTTCCAACTGAGTCTGGTGGCCAAGGTGGGATACCTCCTGTTCAAACGGCCTGTAGAGAGCTTTTTGGCCGATGTTTCGGGATTTCGGCTTGCGCTATGCCGTGGGTCTCGTCAGGCCAGAATCCCGAAACAACCAGGCTCAGATGGAGGGTAGCGCGTCGCGATCGGTCCTCGTTACTTGCCTGGCTGTCCGGGCGGGGCAGGTGGTGGCCCGCCCGGCGCAAAGCGTCTGGCCTCCATAGCCTTTTCCAGACCAGCCGACTGCTTGGCTGTCAGAATCGCCCTAATCTGTGTCCAGGCGTCTATGCTCGCGTTGATGACCGCGGATTCCGCCTTATCGGCCTTGAGAGCCAGAGCTTTGACGTTCTTCGCGTCGTATTTTGTGGCCAGCACTGCTGCACGGAGCGCCTGGGTCGCTTTGGCGGCAGTCTGCTGGAGCGCAAGGATCTTCTTGTCGTTGTCGGCGGTGATCTTCTTGAGTTTCGCTGTCTGGTCTTTCGTAAGCCCAAGCGTCGCCGCCAGACGATCCACCATGAATGCGCTCGGAGGCCTGACCGCCATAGCCGGACACGACATCATCATCCGACCTCCACCAAACTGTCCGCCGGACTGCGGTCCGCCAGGCTGGTTCGGCCGATTGCCCTGGCTCCACGCAGCCACGCTGCAGGCCAACGTCGCGAATGCGGTTACGATAAGCAAGACTCTTTTCATGTGGGGTTCCTCCTGGGTGTTGCTCACACTTACTATGTTATACTTAGATACCTACTGAGCTGGTTCCTTCAAGGCTTAGCGCCGGTGGTGCGCCAGCAACGTCTTCGGTTCCTCCGCGCCACTCGATTCCTGAGAAGCGACTGAGCCGCAGCGTGCTTCCAGTGGCTTTGACGTCAGCCCCTTAGCGGGCAGTTCCCGAAGAACATCGCGGCTGCATCACGGTTCTGTTTTGTTTCTGTTTCAGTCTCGGATAGAAGACGCTTGACTAGTCAAGACGCCCTGTGGTAAAGTTCCGTGACGGTTGCGACCGGTGCATGGATTGAGTCCATCTTGGTGCTTTGGGGTTCTGGCATGTGTATGCTGTGCGAAGTGATGTGCCTGGAATCGCCGAGGCGGTGCAACCTATGTCTGAGCTATTCCCACAATTGAAAGGCAATTATGCGCATCGCACACATATCCGACGTGCATCTTGGCTACAGAGCCTACAACCGGGTGACCACTCAGGGCATCAACCGGCGGGAGGCCGACGTGTTTGCGGCCTTTCGCCGTGCTATGGATGAGATCGCCGCGATATCTCCTGACCTTATCTTGATCGCGGGTGACCTCTTCCACGTGGTCCGACCGAGCAACCTGACAATCCAGCAGACATTCAAAGAGTTCCTCGACCTCCGGCGGAAGACAGGGGCGCCGGTGGTCATAATCGGCGGCAACCACGATTCGCCGCGTTCCGCCGACACCGGCTGCATACTTGATCTTTTGACGAACATACCGGACCTGTATGTTGCGCACGGCAGTTATGTGCAAGTTCCTATTCAGTCGCTTGAGACGTCGGTCTTCTGCCTGTGTCACCGGGCCCTGCCAAACCTCTCTGACCTGAAGATCGAACCGGATCCAGGATATAAGAGAAACGTGCTGATGGTGCACGGCACCGTCGAGGGCGTGATCAGGCACGACTACGATCTCTACCAACTGAGTCGTTCGCAGGTCATTACCGACGCGTGGGACTACATCGCTTTTGGCCACTACCATCTTTTTACGGAGTTGGCTCCAAATGCGTGGTATTCCGGGTCGGTTGAGTTCACATCAACAAGTACCTGGGCCGAGTCCGGTCAAGAGAAGGGATTCATCGAGTATGACCTCGATGAGCGCAGGCTGATCGCGTTTCACAAGATTCCCACTCGCGAAGTCGTTGACCTGAGACCGATAGACTCGACCGGTTTCACCGCGGAAGAGGTCAGTCGAATGATCGAGAACAGGGTGGGCGGGATTGTCGGCGGTCACAAAGACAAGATAGTGCGCCTTGTGGTGGAGAACATCGACCGCGCGGTAAAGAACGATCTGGACTACGCGCTGATCCGCTCAATACGAACGGAGGCTCTGCACTTTGAGCTTCAGTTGAGAGCGCCGTCTCGGGACGGTCGCTCGGCCTCAGATGACAACGGTGCCAGAATGGCCAAGTCGCTCGAAGAAGAATGGCAGGAGTTCGCGGGCACGCTGGAACTAGCGGGTGGAGTGGACAGAGAAAGGCTCACAAGAATGGGTTTGGGATACTTGACCAGCCGGTCAGATACTGACTAATAATGACAGAAGGTGCGTGCACCACAAGTGCATGCAGAGTTCTGATTCCAGCATTCTACTCTTGGAACCAAGATGAAACTCATATCTCTCGAATTGAAAAACTTCCGTCAGCATCTGGATACACATATAGACTTCACTGATGGAGTCTCTGCAATTGTGGGGCGCAATGGCTCCGGCAAGACCACGGTGCTCGAGGGGATTGCCTGGGCACTATACGGCTCGCCGGCGCTGCGAGGTAACAACGACACCGTTCGCTCCAAGGCTTCCGTCGGTGGTGCACGTCCGAGCGCAACGGTGGTATTCGGTCTCGATGGATCGACATATCGAGTGAGTCGGGAACTTGACGCGGCCGGGCGCCCCGGTTCCGCGGTGCTCGAGGTCGATGGCAAGCCCATTAAGAAAGGCATGACAGAGGTCTCCGATGGCGTCGCCCGTCTGCTCGGTATGGACTACAAAGCGTTCTTTACAAGCTTCTTTACCGAGCAAAAGAAGCTGGAGTTTCTTGCGGGTATCGATGGGGCGAGAAAACGTGCCGACGCGATAAGCAGGATGCTTGGCTATGATCGTCTCACGCGCGCCCGCGAGCGAGCGAACAACGACAAGAACGCGTTAGCCAATCAGATAGCCGGGATGGAACAGGGCCTCGCTGATCCAAAGGAACTGGCTTCTCGCAAGTCTGAGGCGCAGGCCGACCTAAAGCAGGCGGAGGCCGAAGTGAAGCTGGCAGAAAAAGCTCTCGCCGACGGTGAATCGGAGCTTGCTCGCACAAAGCCGATCTGGGAGCTTTCATTGCAGAAGTCAAAGCGCTATCAGGAGCTCACCCACCGGCTTGAGCTGGATAGAATCGCGCTGGAGCAGGCAGACAAACTGTCCGCTGATCTGTCCACGGAGCTCACGAGGATGGATGAGCTGCGCAAAGAGCTTGAATCTCTTCGGCCGGACCTCGAGAAGTATGAGAAGGCCGCCGAGGAGTTTGCCGGGGTTAAGAAGCTGCAGGAGTATGAGGCGCCGCGGCGTGAGTTGGCCGGTCAGATCGCTGTGTTGGAAAAGGATATTGCCGGGCTAAGGGTTCAGGCGGGGAAGCTGGCTGCTGCCGAAGAGGCTACCGTGAAGGTCTCTGCGGTGTTGACCGAGGCTGAGGACAGGCTGTCGAGTGCGGATAGCGCGATTCAGCAGGAACGAGAGTCGCGGATCGGCCAGCAGAAGACCGTAGACGCGCGTTTGCAGGG
>CAYSLA010000107.1:9807-11694 GCA_964431685.1 uncultured bacterium
AGTCGCTCAAGAAGCAGTTGGATGCGCTTCCGACCGGCTTCGATCAGGCACGGTTTGTTGAGCTTCAGAAGATCGGTGAATCTCTCCGTCCGATCAGGGAAAGGTCCAAGGAGATCAGTGGCGCACTGCAGCGTGAGGCTGACGTGTCAAAGAGTCTGAAGGAAACTGAGTCAGTCGTGGCGACAAAGAATGCCGAGATCGCCTCTGCCCAGAAGTCGCTCAATGAACTTGCGTTCTCCGAAGAAGAGCACACGAGACTGCAGGCGGAGCACGAGGCTGCGGCTAGTTCTGTGAACGAAGCCAGGATTGCCCTTGAGCGCGAGAAGGGGAGCACTGCCGCGGCGAACGCGGTGCTTGACGCGGTCAAGCGTGAAGAGAGCGTCTATAATGAGCGGGTGGGGCAGCTTGCCCAGATGAGATCTGAGCGGGCGCATCTGGAGACCCTGACGATCGCGTTCGACAAGCTGCGCGCTGACCTAAACGACCGCATCCGACCGGAACTGGAGGCTGTGGCCAGCGAAATTCTCTCTGCGATAACCGACGGCCGGTATAACGTGCTGGAGATCAACGAAGACTACGATGCCATGATCCGCGACGACGGCGAGCTGAAACCGGTGATATCCGGTGGTGAGGAAGACGTGGTCAACCTCGCTATGCGGCTTGCGGTCTCGCAGATGATTGTGGAGAGGGCGGGCCAGGAGTTCTCGCTGCTGGTGCTCGATGAGGTCTTTGGGTCGCTGGATGAGAGCCGGCGTGAGAATGTCGTGTCTCTGCTTACCAACCTCAAGAACCGGTTCGAGCAGATCATCCTCATAACTCACATAGAGTCCATCCACGACACAGTCGACAACTGCATCTGGATCGAGTTCGACGAAAACACCAAGACCAGCCGCGTACTCGACAAGCCGGAGTTTGAAGACGCTGAGCTTGGGCTTGTTGGCTAAGCTGTCTATCTGAGCTCGCGCTCATATATCAGTTCGCCGGTTTCGCGGATCTCGTCCAGAAAACCGCTTCGATCTGACGAGGCGTGTATCAACACAGGCTCAATCGACAAGTTGATGTCTCGCCGCAGGCGAAAGAGGCCCGCCGACGCCTCGAGCCAGTCTTGCACGGGAGTGTCGATGACAACTGCCACATCAATGTCACTGTGCTCCGTGGCAGTGCCTTTGGCATATGATCCAAACAGTATGACCTGCTGCACCCCCATGCTCTGCCGCGCCTTGTCAGCAAAGGAGCGAACACATTCTACAACGTAGCCCTTATCCATTGGTGAAGCTCCTTCGTTTGGTCGATCAGCCTGGCGCACCGTTCGGGGTTCAGTGCGTTGAAGACTTGGTCTCTGTCTTCAGGATACCGCGCCTGGATGTTCAGGGGTTCCAGGCTATCGAGCAAGTCCTTCTGCACATCGGCAAGCTTATCGTAGACCCCGGACAAGTCCGCAAGTCTGCTGAGACTGTGAATATGAGGAGGACTACTGCCGGTGCTGCAAACGACGGCCTTAAGGGTCTTCTCGATGACCTGGTGGCACATAAAACCCACATAAAGGTGTCTGCCGGTGTCGAGCATCGCTCGCGCGGTCTCAAGGTCGTATTCGGCAAGTTCCAGCCAATATGAAACCCTATCGTTCATTCCGGATCGCTCCTGGAAATGCTTGTTAGTCAATTATATCGTATTGATTGAGATAACGCACGTTCACACTACTTCCACGGGTGCATCCCAAGTTCAGGTCACGATAGCCTGCGAGGGGCGTGTCATTCCCACAATATCCGGAATCCAGCAACACGAGTATTGCCAAATACTCTGTTCTCCGGATTCACGGTCAAGCTGCAAATGACAAACCCCGCAGCATGATGGTCTGTAGTGATCACGTTACCCACTCACAAAGTC
>CAYSLA010000108.1:0-4789 GCA_964431685.1 uncultured bacterium
TCCCAAAGAAGAGCCGGGGCGAACCGGCGACGAACCTCCCAATGACTCCCAATAGTGCGAAGGCGCCCCGCGATGTGGCTCGCGAATAGACGCACACGAATCCCGAAAGCATCAACTGCCGACGTGCGTGGGTATCGGGAACAAGATTCCCGATACACCGACCACCGGCACGTCACCCTGAACTTGTTTCAGGGCCCACCTTCCCTGCCCGTGGATGCTGAAAGCGCCGAACCTGTCTCACGGTCAGTATGACAAACACGCAAGGATCATGCTACTTCTTTGGAACAGGTATCAGAAATGAACTGAGGCGGAGTGCGCCAATCGTGCAGTCGAACTTGTTTCCTTCTACCGAGAGGGACTCTCCTGTGGGAGTCTCTAGCATATCACACGCGGCGACGTCTGGCGGCTGCCAACGGACTGTAAATCTGGCCTTTGTGTCCTTCCCGTCGGTCTCACGTACACGAACCACCACTGCCTCAGCGTACTGTGCCTTCTTGAACGCCGTGACCACTACGTTAGGAGTAGATATGGAAATCAGAGACTTCCGGGGGACTGGAGAGCCTTTGTGCTGGGAAACTGCGACGGCCACAAGAGGTTCATTGAACTCGGCCGACCGTCTATGGAGCACGAGGGGTTGCAGAAGAGTGCCCAGAGGCCAGATGGCAAAGCTCATTTCGTAGGCATCGTGGTCGTAGACAAGATCATCGTTTGTGAGAGATTGTGTTAGAGATGCGAGCACGGCTCCTCCGGAGTAAGCGAACCCAGGGCATCCGTTCGTCACCACAAGCAGTCCTCCGTTGCTGCCGGAGAGCGCAGCGAAATGCCTGGATGGAGCAAACGTGCCGTCGGCCTTGGCTTCAACTGTACCGAAGAGCGAATCTCTGATGAACAGTTTGGCGTTCTGGGGAGCGGGAAACGCTGCGCACAGTCTCGCGGGCGCCCTGTCCCCGCTTCTCATCTCCTGCCAGTCAACGGTGAAACGAAAGTCGATGCGAGGGACTCCGTCGTATAGAGTGATCTCTCGAGTGACCTGCGAATGGTTGAATCGCTGGTCCGAAACCAGACTTGCTCTCGCCGGCCCGGGCAGCATTTCGACGACCTCACTGTTGCCTTCCACGACAGTGGATCGTGTCGCGGTCCGGCCGTCTTTCTCTGCTCTAACCACCAGTTGCGCCGATGCCCTGCCGGGCGGGAGCAACTCTCTCTTTGACAGTTTGTCGTATATCCGTTTCACCCAACCTGTCACAGTTGAGCATTCGACGCGGAAGAACTCGTTTTCTATGATGCCCTCGGCGGTTGCAGACAGTCGACCGGAGACAGCGCCCGTCACGCGATTTGCCCAGAAGAGCTTATAGCCCATCGGAGGAACGTCACGAGCTGTGAAGTAGAGTCTGTCGCCGATGCTCTGTCCCGCACAGCGCGTGCCGTTCGAGTCGGTAATCACAACATTGACTCGTCTACCTGGAAAAGGAGATGCGACGTCAACGACATCAGTTCTTGTCCACGATAGTGTATTGAAGACAACGATTGGTGTGCCGGTACCCGTGGTGTCGATCTTGTCGGCAATAGCGTTGGCTGCGGCAAAGATCATCTCTGCCGGTTTTGGCGACGGCCGGAGATAGGTATCGGGCGAGGAGGGGTAGTAAGCAAGCCGCCAGAGTTCCCCGAGTCCATCGGGGGGTTCGGCGCCCAGCACATAGGCGAGAGCCCACATTTTCTCCGCAGTTGTCAGAGCGTTTTCCAGGCTCGTATGCCTGGTTGATATCAGTGTGTTGGGAAGCCCGCATTGCGATGCTTCGGCCGGGAACGGCCCGGAACGAGTGGGAGAAACTTCAATATCAACGTCTGTGCACGAGTCCTCCGGGGGAATCTTCTGGTCGGCGGACAGGTAACGCGTGTATATGATCGAACCATCAGGCGACTTCCAGTAGAAAGGTTCAGAGATTGTTTCGTATGGATGGTATGCTATCTCAATACCCGATCCGGCCAGGATCGCAGGAAGAGTCGAGGGGTAGGAACAATGGGCCGGCAATCTACACGTTTGTAGGCGCGCGCCATCAGCATCTGAGACCAGGCGCTTCGCATCCAGCAGAAAGCGAATCATGGTCTCCCCTGACACGACGTTTGCATCAGGCTGGAGCGTCACAGAGTATCGCGCAGCCCCGGTCGCCGCTGCAGGAAGCGCTGCGATCGCAAGCAGGGCGACACATCGCCACGCGAGAGCGTTACTGCTTATGAGTGTATGTATGTATTGCCTCACATTCATTATTTCGGCACGATGGCTCGGAAAGAAAACGGTGCCTGGGTGCTTGGGATCCTGGTTGCCCAGTCGATATGGTACTTGATAGAATATACCATATTCCGGCCTCGGATTGCTTCTGGAAAGAGTCCCTGGAGACTTCGGAACTCTGATAACTCGGTTGAGCGCCAGTCCATCGAACGCTATTTCAGCGACTGCTTGCGCTTCTTAACCCGCACTATGGCGGGCCGACCGTCCAAATGGAGAACGACAAAATGGCAACCATCCTTGAAAGACTCGCGTTGGGTGAAATCCTTATATTTGACGGTGCAATGGGCACGTTTCTGCAGGCCAAGGGGCTCAAGCCTGGCGAGTGTCCCGAAGAGTGGAACATATCCCATCCCGATGAAGTACGGGAAATTGCTCGTGCCTATGTCGCTGCCGGAGCCGACCTTGTTCAGGCCAACTCTTTCGGCGGGACCAGTTACAAACTCAAGGAATTCGGTTTTGAGGGTAGAGTCAGGGAGCTCAACGTTGCCGCGGCCAGGCTTGCCAGAGAAGCGGCCGGCTCAGACGTGTATGTCGCGGCCTCCGTCGGTCCCACCGGCCAGATCGTCGAAGACGAAGG
This sequence comes from uncultured bacterium, assembly GCA_964431685.1. Classification (GTDB taxonomy): domain Bacteria; phylum Armatimonadota; class UBA5829; order UBA5829; family UBA5829; genus CAYSLA01. Next base: position 2,868 of record CAYSLA010000108.1, read on the forward strand.
CGGGATGGTGACCGAGCAAGACATCTACAATGCATTCAAGGAGCAGGTCCTCGCCCTTGAAGAAGGCGGCGCGGATGCTGTGTGCATCGAGACAATGTCTTCGGTCGCCGAGGCGACTCAGGCGATCAGAGCCGCCAAAGACAACACCAGCCTGACTGTTATCTGCACGTTCACGTTCGAACCGGGCGCGCGCGGGTTCCGCACGATGATGGGTGTAGATCCGGCCACGGCCGCCGAAGCTTGTGTGGATGCAGGCGCTGACATCGTCGGGGCCAACTGCGGCAACGGCATTGGCAATATGATCGAGATCACGAGGCAGATGCGCGAAGCGGCTCCCAGCACGCCGATACTGATCAACGCCAACGCCGGTGTGCCCGTGTTGGAGGGCGGTTGCACGGTGTTCAAAGACACGCCTGAGGACATGGCCAGGCAGGTCAATGAGTTGATTGATGCCGGAGCGAATATCATTGGCGGATGCTGCGGAACCACGCCAGCCCACATAGCCGCAATTGGTGCGGCGGCCAAACAGCGGACAACGGACAGTTGACGTTTCGGGAATATGCTTCGGGACAGCTCTCGTCCCGAAGCGGCGAACGTGGCTACATCACATCGCGTCCGGTGGTGGAGCACACAAGGCCGCCATGTTTGACACCTTTTGTCGCTATCAATGAGTCGGAGATGCTGCGGACCCTCTGACTTGCCCCGCGCACGATTATGACCTCCAGGCAGTTGTGTTCGTCGAGGTGCACGTGTGTGCTGCAGACAACCTGCGAGTGGTGCCGGTGTTGCAGGTCAGCCAGCGCTGAGGCGAGTTCGTGCTCGTGGTGTTCGTAGACTATGGTGATTGTGCCTATTACGTCCGCGTCGGGGTCGGTCCATTCCTCCGAGACCAGATCACGGCGTATCAGGTCGCGTATGGCCTCCGAGCGAGATGAATAGTGCTTGCGCTCCAGAAGGGAGTCGAACCTCTTCAGCAGTTCAGACTCCATCGACACTCCAAATCTCTCAAGATCAGTCATTTCCGTTCCTGCCGTCTTGCTCTGCCGTTGAGCTTTCTTTGTTCACCAAGCCTATCATCTCGTTGAGCGCGTTGGATTCCGGATAGAGGGACGCCGGGTGGTCAGCGGGAACAAACTCCAGCATCGCAAAGTGGTCGCCATCCGCCGAGCTCGCCAGCCTCAGGTATTCAAGCCATTCCTCACGCCCATCAGACAAAGGGAACCGCTCGCCGGGATCAGCACCCCAGTTGAACACGTGCAGGTTGGACAGTCTGGGCAACAGCGATCGCAGACCGCTGATCCGCTGCTCTCTACTGTATGAGATGCCTGGCTGCCAGTAGGCCCTGACCGTGTGTTCCGGCAGTCGGGAGTAGAACTCTGTCGCAGACTCGTTCGTGTCGGTCAACGTTCCCCCGTGGAACTCAAACGCGATCTGTAGTCCGGAACGCTCCGCTATCTCGGCAATTCTCCGGGTATCATCGACAACCGCGGACGTGTAGTCGTCATCAGCTTCCTCTGAGCCGCGGTCTCCGGCCCACACGCGCACCAGACGCGTTCCAAGTTCCAGTGCAGTGTCTGCGACAGCAGCGAAATCCACTCTGGTGGGTTCGCCGGCCACGTAGTACGAACCGTACGCAGCTATTACAAGCCCACTATCTCGCGTGTGAGCCGCCACCTCCCTGGCTCTCGCAAGATCTCCGTGTGGGACGTGCACATCGCCGCCCCACTCGATTCCCCGAAGACCGCAGTCACGGGCCAGTTCGACTATCCTCTCAGGCGGCAACTGTCTGAATGTAATGGAGACCAATCCGGAGTATATCATTTGATCTGTCCTAGTGCTGGCCGGTTAACCACAGAACCCTCCTGATGGGACTGGATTTGACCCTACGATGGGACTGGATTTGACCCTACGATGGGACGGGA
>CAYSLA010000108.1:4889-11628 GCA_964431685.1 uncultured bacterium
TTGACCCTACGATGGGACGGGATTTGAAATCCCGTCCCAGAGAAGGCGTGCTGCGGTCTTGGAGGACCATTTCCTGGTGTTACCATTGCACAGGCACACGCTTTCCTTTGCGGGAGCTTTCAATTGCCGCAAACACCATTGCAAGGGACTTGATGTTGTCGTGGCACTCAGTTTGCGGAGTCTTGCCTTCGCGAATGAAGTCCAGCATCTCGCACAACGCACCGCGCATACCGGTCTTCGCGGCGTCAGTCTGTGACGGGACGGCTGATGTGCTCCGCAGTGGTCTAGTGAAACCTTCCTCTCCGGCTACTACTTCGATGCTCGGATCGTCATCTGCTTTGTATCTGAGAGTACCCTTATCACCTATGATGCGCCAATCGCCGTTCCAGGAAGTATTGAACCCTTCGGCGCACCAGCTTCCCGTGTATGTGAATATGACATCGTTGGACATCTCGAATATACAACTGGCCGCAGCATCGCCTCGATACCACGATCCGGCCGGATTGAACTCACGTGCGTACACGGCCACCGGATCCAGGCCCGTCATAAACCGCACCAGGTCGAAGTGATGAATGGCCATATCCAGAATCAAAGGACTGCGCATCTCGTCGCGGAATCCGCCAAAATGCGCTCCTATGAAGAACTCACATACGATGTTGCCGATCTGCCCAACCGATCCCGATTCCAGTGTCAGGCGCACTTGCTCGTGTCGTGCATCCCATCGCCTTGATTGGCTCACCATATATGTCTTGCCGGACTTCTCCGCAGTCCGCACCATCTTCCTCGCCTCAGACATGCTCGATGCCATCGGTTTTTCGCCGATAACGTGGCAATCCATGTTTAGCGCGGTGCAAGTCACATCGCAGTGGGCCTCCGGGATCGTGAGATCAACCACGAAGTCCGGAGAGAATTTCTTCAGCGTCTTCTTCAGGTTGTTGGATGGTTTTGCATCAAGGGCGTATTCCTTTATCCTGGCTTCCGCGGTTTTTGCGCTCAGGTCAACCACGGCCTCGACCTTGACGCCCTCTGCTATCAGTTGCGGAAACCACGCGCCCGATATGCCCCCGGCTCCAACTACCACCGCTCGTTCAGACATGTAACCACCTCCACCCAGTGTTTCGACTCTGGATATGGTACCAGCCACGCTCTGAGGTGTCAATGCATCCGCCGCCGTCGAGGAAAAAATTGATTTACGCTCGTTTGGCAGTGTATCATGTGTGATAGTGGTCCGACTCAGCGGCCCCAACTACTTGATTGCCGATCGGTGCGATGTTCGAGATTACTGTAGAAGATAGTTTTGATGCCGCTCACTGCGTGAAGAACTACGAAGGTGCCTGCCGCAGGCTGCACGGTCACACCTATCGGGTTCGCGTGGCTTTCCGGTTCGCGGACGTTGATTCATCCGGGATGGCGCTCGATTTCAGGGATGCCAAACGGGCGCTTCGAGGCGTGCTCGACTACATGGATCACAACTACATCAACGACCTCCCGGAATTCCAGGTGATGAACGCGACTGCCGAGAACGTGGCGCGTTTCATCTACACCAGACTCAAGACCGAGTTCGATTCCATATACTGCGTGAGCGTTTGGGAGACGGCCACGTCCTGCGCAACCTACTTCGACCATGAGTAGGACAGGCTACGTCCACGAAATCTTCGCGTCGATCCAGGGCGAGGGCATATACTGCGGCCAGAAGCATGTGTTTGTTCGTCTTGCCGGATGCAACCTGCAGTGTGCTTACTGCGATACCGCCTGGTCGCGAAAGCCCGACCCGCCGCTGTGCCGCATCTGCCCTTCTGACATCCCCGGATCGCAGCTATCAAACCCGGTCAATGTCGCCAGCTTAGTGGACGTGTGCTCGAAGACGGGTGCTCGTGTGGTTGCCATTACAGGGGGGGAGCCTCTCTGCCAGCCTGGCTTTCTGAGAGAACTTGCGCTTGGGATACGTTCAGTTGGGCTGCTGGTCTACCTGGAGACCAACGGCACACTGCCTGATGAATTCGATTCGGTCCGCGAGCTTGTGGACATTGTCGCAATGGATTTCAAACTTCCGAGTTCCGCCAGGGTGGGGGATTACTGGGACCAGCACAGAGGGTTCCTGCAGATAGCGGCAACATCTGAGGTGTTCGCCAAGGCTGTGGTGAACTGCGAGACGTCCGTAGATGAGATTGCCACTTGCGCGCAGGTAATCCTATCCGTTCGTCGGCCGATTCCGCTCGTGATCCAGCCCGTTTTCGGCGAGGGACCGGATGGGGCTGTGCTGGCGAAGATGCAGGACGCTGCACTGGATATCATAGATGATGTGCGGGTGATTCCTCAGATTCACAAGATGCTGGGGGTTCAATGAAGCGCATCGGGCTTACCAGCACGATACCGGTCGAGGTGGTCTATGCGGCGGGCTGGACTCCGTGCGACCTGAACAACGTCTTCATAACCTCCGACAACCCCGAACGCTACATATCCATCGCCGAGCGTGACGGCTACCCTCGAAGCGCTTGTGGCTGGATCAAGGGCATATACGCCGTCGCTCTGGAGTCGAATCTGGATGCGCTGCTGCCGGTGGTCGAAGGTGATTGCTCTCAGACTCAGGCGATGGTCGAGACTCTTCAGTCAAGGGGCGTCGCCATCCTGCCGTTTTCGTATCCCTACGGTCGGGACCGCGGCCTGTTGCACAGGAATATCAAAGAACTTGCGCACAGTATGGGAACGAGCCTGGAAGTCGCGAAGGAGTGGAAACTGCGGCTGGACAGGATTAGGCGCAAGGTGCGTAGTCTCGACGAGATGACGTGGAAGCAGAACAAACTAACTTCGTTTGAGAACCACTACTACCAGATATGCTGCAGCGATTTTAACGGGAATCCGCAACAGTTTGAGGCCGAAGTGGACAGACGGCTGGCGAGGGCGCACAGCGAGCAACCTGTGGCAAAAAAGCTGCGGATCGGCTACGTAGGAGTGCCTCCGATCTTCACCGATCTCTATGACGTGCTTGATGAACTTGGGGTGAGTGTGGTCTTTAACGAGGTGCAGCGGCAGTTTGCCATGCCCTACGATACGGACGATATCGTGGAGCAGTACGCGCTGTACACCTATCCATATGACGTGTTCGCAAGGACGGAGGACATAGCGCGCGAGGTCGAACGCCGGTCAATCGCGGGCATCATTCACTACACTCAGAGTTTCTGTTTCCGACAGATCCAGGACATCATCATTCGAAAGCGGATGAATGTTCCTGTCTTGGCGATAGAAGGCGATTCTCCCTGCAAAGTTGACGCCAGAACGCGAGTCAGGTTGGAGAGCTTTGTCGAGATGCTGAACTGGGGATGATGACGAATAGTGCCGAGCGTCCGGGACTCTGTGAGCCCCGGACGCTGATTGGAATTGGCTACTCGGAGATAGCTCCGGACGGGCAGGCGTCAATGCACTGTCCGCAGTCGATGCAAGTGTCTTCGTCCACGACAGCCAGGTCATTCTCAATCTTAATTGCCTCAACGGGGCACGTCTCGGCGCACGGACCGCAACCGTTGCACTTATCCTTATCGATCTTTACTGCCATCTTAGGTCATGTCCCTCCAGAAATTGGATAGTCGGGCGATTCGTTCCGCCTGCAATAGTCTAGCACTTTGACCGCCTACTTTCAAGCGAGTCCTGACTTTGCGGCCTTTCACGGTCGCTTGACCAAAGTTCTGGCATCCCAGCGATCGATGTTGGAGGAAAGAGAGCAGAAGCTATCGTATTATCCGTTATGACAACTCCGGACAGTTCCGCAGAATTTCATCCCGTGTCGCCATCGGATGTGAAGAGGGCGATACGGCTATCCTATGCGCAGGCAATGGTTGGGCCGGTGTATGCCGCCTCCACAGGGGGAATGTTCATCATCGGGTATGCCCTGAGACTTGGTGCAGGCAACGTCCAGATCGGACTGATGAGCACCATCCCGATGCTCTGTGTCGTCGCACAGATAATCGCTTCGGTCTTCATAGAACGTGGGGTCAGCCGCAAGTCCATGACGATTGTGGGTGCTGCTCTCAATGTGTCCGGGTGGGGGCTGGTGGCGCTTCTGCCAAAACTGATGCACGGTGCTGAAAGCAACGCCAAGATAGGGATGCTGATAGCTCTGATCGCGGTGGTCTCGTTCTTTGCGCAGATTTCAGGGAATGCACGCGGCAGTTGGATCGGTGATCTCATACCATCCGAACAGCGCGGCACGTTCTTTGGCAAGATGACAATGTATGGCGGTATCATCGGTACCGTTTTCGCCCTGCTCGAAGGGGCATTTCTCGACAACGTGAAGCAGATGGGTATAGGGGCCTTTAGTTGGCTCTTCGTGTTTGGGATGGTATTCGGCATCATCAACACCATTCTGTTTCGGCCTCAGGCGGATGTCAAACTACCAAGACACGCGAAGACAACGTCTTTTCTGAGTCTCGTTACCGCTGCATTCGCGAATCGGGCGCTGGTGATATATACCGGTTTCGCAGTGACCTGGTCTCTTACCACTATAGCAGCGCCGTTTTATGCCACGTACATGTTACGAGATCTGAGAATGCCTTTTCTGGGAGTCGGCGTGGTTAACGCGGCCGTCACAGTCACTATGCTCCTGTTTGCGCCGTTTTGGGGCAGGATGGTGGACAAGTACGGATGCAGGCCCATTATGGTCGCCGGTACGCTTGCCACGGTTCCAACAGCAGTGTCCTGGTACTTCGTTACCACCGAGACACTGGCCTACGCTATCATTGTGCCGGTGAACCTGTGGCAGGGGTTCTGGCTTAGCGGCGTTTCTGTGTCTTCCGCAACCATGCTCTACAAGATCACCCCCAGCGTTGGAAGGTCAGTGCAGTTTGCATTGCACGCTGTGGTTGCTGTGCTTGTTGCTTCGCCTATGCCGACCATCGGAGGCTACATACCTGACTGGATCAAGGCAGCCGGCATAGACGCGGATCTGCGTGTCACATTCTACTTGGTCGCGATATTTGTTCTTGCCGCAGGATTGATAGCGCGTTGCATTCCCGAGACGGATGCGACCAGAACCGGAGTCTTTCTGAGGGACCTGCCGAGCCGAGCCCGGAGACTCCAGAAACGGGAAAAACCGTGATGCATCGACTATCCACAATCGAGGCGGTGTTGTTCGACCTTGACGGCACTCTCGTAGAGACGAACATCGACTTTCCGCTGATGAAGCGCGAAGCGCTGCGAATCGCGGGCGCGTTCGGTGCGAGTCCTGAGCAGCTGGTGGGGCTCGATATCCTCGGCGTTGTGAGCCGAACCATCTATCTTCTTCGCAGTCACGGCAGACACGCCGACGCCCTGCGGTTCAGGGCAGAGGCAATGGCCAGACTGGAGGAGATCGAGATGGCTCACGCTGAGGATACGACGCAGATACCGTTTGCCGCTGAACTGGTTGAAGCTCTTCGTGTTGGTGGAGCCAGGATTGGGGTTGTCACTCGGAACTGCCGCAAGGCGAGTATGATATCTCTGGATAGAGTAGGCATACGGCCGGATGCTATGGTATGCCGGGAAGACACGGAAAAGCACAAACCGGACCCGGAGCACATTCACGCTGCACTGCGCCTACTGGGCGTCGGGCCCCAAGCGGCAGTGATGGTTGGCGATCATATTATGGATGTGCAGGGGGGCAAGTCAGCAGGGATGCGCACGATTGGCTATCTGCGGCAGGACAGGCCTATGGACTTCTTCGATGTGGTGAAGCCTGACGTTGTGGTCTGGGATCTGAAAGAGGCGTTGGATGCGATTATCGATTTCGATCGTTAACTGGAACACCACGCAACTGTTGTGTGCGCTCCTTGAGTCCATCCGCCGGCACAAACCACCATTTGAGTGCGAGATCATAGTTGTGGACAACGCGTCTGATGGTTTCGACGTTGCGCGGTTCGAGTCCGACTTTCCCGAGGTCATTCTGATAGCGAATTCCAGTAACGTGGGCTACGCGAAAGCCAATAACCAAGCTATCACACAGTCAAAGGGTGACTGCGTTTTGCTGCTAAACCCTGACACAGAGGCCACGGACGGAGCTGTCGAGAACCTGGTGAGCTTTGCCGTATCTCACCCCGAAGCCGCGGCGATTGGCGGGAAGTTGGTCAGGCCGGACGGGACTGTAGATCGCTCTGTTCGCTCATTCCCGTACCCCGGCCCGATAGCGTGGGAAGTCTTGGGCCTGTCAAAGTTACTCAAGCGAAGTCCAACATTCGGCGCCTACAGGATGACCTGGTTTGACTATGATGAGCCTGCTGAAGTTGATCAGCCAATGGGTTCCTGCCTGCTGCTCAGTCGACAGGCAATCGAGAGAGTGGGACTAATGGACGAGGACTTTCCGATCTTCTTCAACGAAGTTGATTGGCTATACCGTGCTAAGCTGGCCGGATACAAGGTCTATTTCAATCCAGATGCGGTATTCGTCCATCACGGCGCGGCAAGCACCAGCCAGGTCGACAAGCGAAAGATGCGGCGAGAGTCACACGATTCGCTGCTGAAGTTCTACAGCAAGCACTTTCGCGGCAGACTGCCCTGTGTGACGTATACTACCGCAGTTCTGTGCATTAAGCTGAGCAAAGCTATTCGAGGTTAGACACGTCATAGTTAAACATGTCATTCCGAACGAACGTGAGCAATCTCTTTGCCTATGCATTGCGGGCGTGTGCCCCGAAGTCACAAGGCCAATGCCTATGCACGAGCTATGCTTCGGGACTGCTCTTCGTCCCGAAGCTGCACAGTACCTATGCAT
>CAYSLA010000109.1:0-11620 GCA_964431685.1 uncultured bacterium
GCGCGATGTGGAATTGCACCGTGTCGGGAGTCATATCAGAAACCCGATGAGTATGACTATATTGCTTTACGTGACGTTCCATACCGGTCTGCAACAGACCCCAGCCGTCTACGTGTCGAACAAAAGGGCGGAGGCAACACAGAACCCACCCCCGCCCTCGTAACGCACCTGATACCGCTCGCAACGCTTCCGGAATGACTGCTATCCAGCCGTCTGCCAGGAAAAACTACCGGTAGCCAAAAGATGCAAGACTGACGCTATAGCCAATTTCGGACTTCTCCGACACCCTGAGAGGCTCCTGGGGAAACGCTTCCACCATACCGTTCTTAAGACCGCCAAATGCATCCTGAACAGCAACACGAGCAGCAAACGGAGATTTCGCCACGAGTGTGGACTGGTTCATATTGGGAACGGGCCAACCAGTACCTCTGGGAGTCAAAGCCACCATAGCGAGCCCCGCAACCGCAAGAGCCGCAGCCACGGGACTCAATCTCTTGCGCACATTGTAGTCCAGCGCGCTTACAAATCTCTGGTAAGCGCCGGGTCTGGAGTGACCAAGATTCGCAAGGATCTGATCGGCAAATCCGGCTTTCGGCTGGACCGTGCGGAGCCTCGACAAGATCAGCTTTGCGCCCCTTATGGACTCCATCTCCTCGGCGCACGTCTCGCAGTATGAAACGTGGTGCCGAACCGCGAGCATCTCGCGACCAGTCAATTCCCCATCAATATAGGCGGAAATCACCTTTGTAACCTGATGGCAGTTCATGTTTTGTCACCTACCTCTGTCATTCAGTCGCGTTGCCAAACAAATCGCCATGTTCCGTCAGTAAGTCTCTGAGCATCCTGCGTCCTCTATGCAATCGGGAACGAACCGTTCCTATGTTAGTATTGGTGGCTTCAGCGATCTCTTCATAGGACAATCCCTGGAGATCGGCGTATACCACCGTAATCCTGAACACGGCAGGCATCGCTCGCAAAGCCTCCTGTATGCGCTCGTCCATCTCTGCGCACAGAGCGAACTCTTCCGGACCCGCCGAAGTATCAGCTATTTCAAGAGGAGCCTCCCCTTCGCTCGTGACAACCGGCTGATCCAATGACCGCGTCCCGAACTTCGGCTTCCTCCTAAGCAAATCGATAAATGCGTTGGAGATAATCCTATACAGCCAGTTCTCGAATGGCATATCCCTGCGATACTGTCCGAAAAACCTGTAGGCCCTGATAAAGGCCTCCTGAGTCAAGTCCTCCGCGTCCGCATGGTTGCCTGCCATCCGATATGCAACGTTGTAGGCCTGCCTATGGTAACGATGCACCAGCTCATCAAACTCCTTGCGAGCTTCACCACGAGCCGCATCTGTTAGTACTTCAGAAAGCTCCACCATTCATCCTCCCCCAGTAGCATGTACGCATTTAAACCCCTGCAAGGTTCCAAATTCGAAAAAAAAAGTTTTTCCTGAGAGCGCGTTCACGCTCAGAAGCGCAGGAATCAGTGTTGACATACGGGGAAATACCCGCTACAATGCTTGTCGTTAGCTGGGCCATGCGCGTCCAGACCTAAACGAGACCGCGAAAATCGAGTTTTGAAAGGACACAAAACCTTGATCAGAAGGAGACCTAGCGGAGTAGTCGGGCTGACTCTCGCCGTGACCTCGGTGTTATTGAGCCTCGTTATTCCTTCATCCGCCGCTAAACACACTATCAAGCAGGGCGACAGTCTGTGGAAGATTGCAGCCAAGCACAAGACCACTGTATCAGCAATTTGCAGGGCAAATGGAATTTCCGAAAACGCAACTCTGAAGCTCGGAACAACCATCACTGTCCCATCAAAGCAAGCCGCCAAGCCCGCGGCCAAGGCTACTGCGGCTGCAGCCGCAAAGCCCAGGGTTATCCAGCGGACTGTTTATATGCACGCGACGCACGACAATGTGGTGTTGCGAAGCAAACCATCGACATCAGCACAGAAACTAGGGTTGCTTAACCCCACGATGAACCTCAAGGCAATGTCGGTCCACGGATCGTGGGTTAAGGTATCCGCAGACGGTCGCCTGTGCGGTTACGTGAGCCGATCTCTTGTCGCTCACGGGCCTGGTACGTCCGCATCCAGCGAGACGTCGGCCAAAGCCCCACAGGAAGTGTCCACCGAGTCGGAGACTGCCGGTGACCAGGGACTCATCCGCACCGCTCTCAACTACCGCGGAACACGTTACAGAAGAGGCGGTACAAGCCGTGGCGGCTTCGACTGCTCCGGATTCACACGGTATATCTATGCCAAGTACGGAGTAGGATTGCCACATTCATCGTCCGCGCAGGCCAGTATCGGAACCCCCGTCAGCAAGAGCGAACTCAGAGAAGGTGATCTGGTGTTCTTCCAGACCTACCGCAAAGGCATTTCCCACGTTGGCATATACATCGGCAACAACAGCTTTGTGCACGCGGCCAGCAACGGACGCGGAGTCACGGTAGACTCCCTCTCCTCAGGTTACTACGCTCCCAGGTACAGAGGCGCACGCAGGGTCAAGTGAACTGCGTTCCCTGACCAAACAAATGATCAGGCCATGCCGAATTCTCGCGGTTTCCGCATGGCCTGCTTCTTTTGTGCCAGCCATTCATCTCTGCGGCATCCCGCGGCACTGCGAGTAGTCCGCTCGATGTCCGGCACCGTGTTCGATATGACTCTCAGCCGGGCAATCGTGCTTCAGGTGAACAACTCGGGCTATTGCGGACCCCGAGAGCGAGGTCTGACGGTGTATTCCCGATCGTATGCCGAAACCCCGGAAAGCATGGCGCCGTACGACGCCGCCACAACAAGTGCGGCATAGTCGATTCTGAAGAACGCACCGAAAGAAGACAGACGCATCGCCACCATCGTCTGCGTCAGCGTTCCCACTCCAAGCAACATAAATGCTGCGGAATAGAACCAGAACAACAAACGCCGGGTGGAGAACTGCTTGCTCATCTCGCGAAGATGCCGGGCGTAGGCGTGAGTTCCAAGCACCAAACACACCAATGTCGCCGCCGCTTCAATGATCAGGGTCATTGCTCACACCTTACCCACCCATGTCCGCGCCGTAGATGGGCGACATCTCACGAAGTCTTTCCACAATCCTCGGCAACACGTCGAGGACTCTTGAGACGTGCGCCTCCGTATTGTCACGCCCCAGAGTCATCCGCAGCGAGCCGTGTGCAATCTCGTGCGGGAGGCCCAGAGCCATTAGCACGTGAGACGGATCGAGGGACCCGGAAGTACACGCTGATCCGGAAGACACACACATGCCATTCATATCCATCAGAAGGATCATTGACTCACCTTCGACACCCTTGAATGAGAAATTCACGTTGTTCGGTAAGCGCTTTGCTCTGTGCCCATTGAGTTTTGCCTCAGGTATCCTCTCTATGATGCCGTCAATCAGCGCGTCCCTGATAGCTGTCTCTCTTTCCACCTCTTCAGTGAGTCGAGCAGCGGCGAGTTCTGCCGCCTTTCCGAATCCCGCTATTCCTGGCACGTTGTGAGTGCCGGCGCGGCGGTTCTTTTCCTGCGCTCCGCCATACATGAAACGCGCCATCCTGGCCCCCTTGCGGACGTAGCACGCCCCCACCCCCTTGGGCCCGTACAGCTTGTGGGCAGACATCGCCATACTGTCGCAGTTGATCAAATTGACGTCGACCGGTATGTGTCCGACAGTCTGTACCGCATCCACGTGAAAATGGATGCCCCTGGCTTTCGCGATCTTGCCTATCTCCTCCACAGGCTCAATGGTCCCTACCTCGTTGTTGGCGTGCATGATCGATATCAGCACAGTATCATCACGAACAGCAGACTCGAGCTGATCAACGCTCACGAGTCCGCATTCATCCACAGGCAGTATCGTTACCTCATATCCCTGCTTCTCCAGAAGATGGTAAGGCTCCAGGACAGCGTGGTGCTCGATCGCGGTAGTAATGATGTGTCTGCCTTTCTTCACCGCGGAAGCCGTGACACCGAATATGGCCCAGTTATCCGACTCGCTGCCACCGCTGGTGAATACTACCTCCTCGGGCTTAGCCCCGATCAGCTCTGCGACACGCACTCGAGCTTCTTCCACCACCTCCCCACCGTCTCTGCCGAGCGAGTATAGAGTGGTTGCACTGCCGAAGCGCTCGCGGAAAAAAGGCATCATGAAGTCGAGAACTTCGGGATCCACCGGAGTAGTAGCTGCGTGGTCGAGATAGATTGGCATATCAGGCATAGTTGTCTCCTCAACAAGAAAGTCGCCCTCAAGCACACGCTTGAGCGGGCACGATTTGAAACGTCGGGTCGCAAAGACCAGTCATTGTAGTTTACCCAGACTCTGGGCGTTCTATTCCGCGTCACGGCGATCCGTCATCGCACACCGGGCACGAACCCTATGCACAAGCTCCAAAACGCGCTGCTGCAGTATCCAACTGCATCTTCTCAATCTCAGACTCGCTGAACCCGAGAGCGGTCATCGCAACGTCGATTTCGGAAACCAAAGAGACTCCGAACATCGCCGGATCGTCGGTGTTGATGGACACGCTGACCCCACTGTCAAACAATCGTCTTATTGGATGCGATTGGACATTCTGAACCGCACCCGTAAGCAGATTGCTCGTAATGCAGCACTCAACGTGGACTCGCAAGTCCGCCAGCCGCTTCACAAGCGCCGGGTCACAGACGGCACTTGTCCCGTGACCAATGCGAGCAACTCCAAGCTGGTCGATGCACTGCCATACGCTTTCGGGGCCGGCAGCCTCGCCGGCGTGGGCAGACAGCCCCAGTCCCTTGTCTCTGGCCAGCCTGAACGCTTCAGCAAACCCAGCGGCCGGAAACGCACGCTCGTCGCCCCCCAGCGTAATCCCGACCACTCGACGGTCCATGGAGTTGGCTGCATAGTCAACCATTCGACGAGCGTTATCCGCCCCCATGTTTCTCACCAGATCAATGATCAGGTATGATCGGATTCCAAGATCGCGCTCCGCACACTCGATAGCGGCAAGAGTATGATGGAGCAGTCGGTCGTAATCAATCCCGCAGAACTGCTCCAATACGCTCGGAGCAAACGTGAGTTCCACATACCGCACGTTCTGATCCGCAAGTCTCGATAGCAGATCGCCAGTGATGAGGCCAAAATCCTCTTCGTTAGTCAGATATCGCACTATCTGCTTGTAGTGATCCAGAAAATCGCTGAAGCCGTCCTGCTTGTAGAGTCTTTGCACATCGGCACGGCTCGGAGACTTCTGCCCCAGTCTGCTCCTCGCAATGTCATAGAGCATATCGGGGCGTACCGACCCCTCAATATGCACATGAAGCTCCGACTTGCGCAATCCTCGAACAAAAGCGTCTCGTGCGGCACGGTCTACGTCTTTATCCACGACCGCCAATCCTCGCCGATGTCTCCCCGGTTCCGATATCGCTGCATGGAAACGGCACACGGACAGCGCCTGTCCTTTGACAGTGCCGACAATGCCCGCATTGCGATGACCGGAAGCTTCTGAACAGCCCTGTCTACCAGCACGCGCTCATCATCAGAGAGCAGCCCTTCAAATAGCTCGCCCGTAGAGTAACCCCGATTCAGCACTCCTTCAGCGTAGTTGGTCACGTAACAAACTGGGCAGTAGCACATTTCGAGTTCCTTGGCCAGAAAAGCCTCCGGAACCAGCGTCATTCCCACAAGACTCGCGCCATAGCCGGCAAACTTCCGTATCTCTGCTCTGGTCTCCAGACGGGGCCCCTCAGTGCAAACGTAAACATCATCCGTTCTGCAGTGACCCTGATCCGCAAAAATGGCTTCTGTCAGTACACGGCTGATCTCGGGGCAGAAGACCGGGTTCTGCCTTATGAAACCCAGGCCAGTTCCCTCGTAGAAAGTGGATGGACGACTGCGCGTCTCGTCGATCAGGTCGCCCGGCACAAGAACATCACCAATCGGCAATGATGGGTCTATCGCCCCGGGCCCGGACCACGCAATGATGCGTTCCACGCCGAGTTCTTTGAGCGCCCAAATGTTGGCGCGGTAGTTTACGAAAGGCGCAGACACGTGATAGCCGGTTTCGCCATGTCTCGAAAGGAACAACACCGTTCCTGCGTCAGTCCAGATACGATGCAGTGGAGCCGACTCACCAAATGGAGTGGCGACTGGTCCGAGCGTCTCCAAAGGCACAGCTCCATCAAGAACTCTGAATCCCTGGCTTCCGCCGATTATCGCCGTTGTGTCCGACAAACTCGCCTCCTGTGCGCCCGAACAAACCCGTACTGCGTCGTTCGCTGAACCGCGTCGAAACCCGCTCTGTGTATTATGTCGACAAGGTCCTGCTCAGTCATTCGATACGTCGTGCCCGCTGCAGCGACAACGTTTTCCTCAATCATTGTGCTACCCAGATCGTTCGCCCCAAAACGCAGCGCAAGCTCCGCTATCTGCGTTCCCTGGGTCACCCACGAAGCCTGGATATTCGCTACGTTATCCAGGAACAACCGGCACACGGCGAGCGTCCGCAGGTAGTCCCACGCGCCGACTGGATTGCCCCCGAGAGCCGTGTTGCCCGGCTGGAATGTCCAAGGGATAAAGGCGGTAAACACGCTGGTCTCATCCTGAAGATCTCTGATCATGCCCAAGTGCTCGATCCGGCAATTCAATTCCTCGCCCATCCCGAATACCATTGTGGCAGTCGCCTTCATCCCGAGTTCCGCTGCAGTTCGCATGACGAGCAGCCATTCATCCGCCGAGCACTTCCCCGGGCTCACCTTTCGGCGCCATTCATCGCACAGTAGCTCAGCGCCTCCGCCCGGCAAAGAATCCAGGCCGGAATCACGAAGCCTGCCAAGCGCGGCCGAGATTGACAGCCCCGACACGCCGGCAATGTGCACAATCTCAGGCGCCGAGAGCGAATGAAGTGCAACCGGGTATGTCGCTTTGATGCACTTGAAGAGTTTTTCAAAGTAGTCAATGCGCAGGTCGGGATGCAGACCGCCCTGGAGCATGATCTGTGTAGCCCCCAGTGCAACAGCTTCGTCGACTTTGCTGAGGATTTCCTCGTCCGATAGCACATACCCGCCATCTTCGTTCGGACGCTTGAAGAACGCGCAGAACTTGCACCCCGACACGCAAACATTGGTGTAATTGATGTTGCGATCAATAACGTAGGTCCGCTCGCGCTCCGGATGCATTGCCGTGCAGACCCTGTCAGCGGCCCAGCCAAGTTCGGGCACCGTAGCTACTTCGAGCAGAAGCAGAGCATCCGCCGGACCTATTCGGTTTCCATCAACGGCTGACGTTAACGTCGCTGCTGCGTCCAAAGAAGATGCGCCTCCTGTGTCAGATTGTGCTCAATCGACATCCTGCGGAACACGTCGATCGATTCCACCTCGCGCTCGCCAAGATCGTAGCAGATAGTTTGGGATAGGTAGTCGTAGCAGCGCTCGTAAGAAAACCCGAGGCGACGCGATTCGGCCACACATATATCGTGTAGATGCCCAAGCCCCTCGGATCTTGAGGCCATGAGCACACATTCCAACTCAACCGAAATTCTCTGCCCGGCCCACACCGCAAACACGGCTGGCAGACCGGTCAGCAGCTTCCACTCCTCAGCCACGTCCAGGACGTGAAGACCACCAAGATCAGCTTTCATCGCCGCGTCGCCAATGAGAAGAGCGGCATCGGCGCACGAAAGCATCTCGTCCACGGAGGCGGGCTCCACGCTTCTGAGCTCCGGAGTAACGCCGTATCTCTCCCGCAACAAAATGCGCAGGAGATTCGCCCCGCTAAGACTGCTTCCATCAATCGCTACGCTCTCTATCTGCCGGAATGGCACTTTTGAGAAAGCGATCACGCTTCCCACCGGCCCATCCGAGCTAATGCATATACCGCCGCATATCTCGAGCGGCTGAACAAATGTCGCGAAAGTTGACACGGGTGCTGCCGCAATCTCGCCGGAGTAGAGCAAACGAGCAAGGCTGGAGGGAGGAGCATAGATCATTTCCGCCTGACCAACCATACTCCCACACTCTAGCGCGTAGACCAGGGGCTTTACATTAAGATACGGCAAACTCCCCAGTCGCACTGCGTTTCACCTCGTTGTATAGTGTGTCACGTTCCACCGGAACAAAGCCTGCTTCGACTATAAGGCCGCAGAGGTCAGTTACTGTCAGACCTTGCGGTGTGCGCGCACCGGCACGGTGAGTAATCTTCTCTTCTATGACAGTTCCATCCAGATCGTCAGCTCCGCATCCCAGGAGTGTCTGTGCGAGCTTTGGCCCCAGCATAATCCAGAAGACCTTCAGGTGACGTATGTTGTCGAGCATCAGGCGTGACACCGCGTACAGCTTAACGTCCTCGAGCGCTCCAAGCGGTGCAGTAGGTTCAGGGACACGCGTGTTTTCCCTGTGGAATTTGAGGGGAATGAACGAGAGGAAACCACCGGTATCATCCTGCAACGCACGCAACTCGATTATATGGCGCACTCGTTCCTCGTAGGTCTCGATGTGGCCATAAAGCATGGTGGCATTGCTTCGAATGCCCAGACTATGTGCTGTGCGCATCACATCCAACCATTTCTGGGCAGATAGCTTCTCCGGACACAACACTTCGCGCACCCTGGGGCTGAACACCTCCGCGCCTCCTCCAGGAAGCGACCCAAGCCCCGCTTCGAGCAGTTGCAGCAGCGTGTCCTGTACGTCCAGTCCGCCGACCCTTGCGATATGATCGATTTCAACCGCGGTAAAGGCCTGAAGGTGAACACTTGGGAAGCGTGATCTCAGTTCGCGAAGCAGGGTGACATAGTAGTCAAACGGCAGGGCCGGGTTCAGACCACCAACGATGTGCAGCTCCGTAAACTGCATCGTGCCCCACAATTCGCTGGCTCGCCTGACAACGTCTTCGACGGACAGAGTATACCCGGACTCATCACCGGGCACACGGGAATAGGCACAGAAGGCACAGTTGTTACAGCAGATATCCGTATGATTGACGTGCCGGTTTACGATGTAGTGTGTCCTGTTTCCATTCAGCCTGCGGCGGACAACATCCGCAGCGGCTGCCATCGCCCACACATCGTCAGACTCAAACAGCCGAATTCCATCCTCTAGGCTAAGGCGCTCTCCAGAAAGCGATTTTCGCAGGATATCGCCAACACTGGAGTCCACAGACATCCGCTCGATCATTGCCTGGCCAGATAGCCCTTGAGTTCATTCCAGCCCGGAACCTCATCCATCTCAACGGTCTTGTTTGAGTCACTGGACATCGTGGCCGCCAGTCCGATAGCAATGGCTACCGACGCCTGGACCGGGTTGAGCGCCCGTGCCGGTTCACCGCGCACAAATCGGGCAAAATCACTCAGAAGATGCTGATCGCCGCCCCCGTGACCGTTAAGACTCTCGCACTCCACAAGTCTTATCACTTGCGGGTTCTCCTTACCGTCGACCGGAGTGTGGCGTCTGTAACGCATCATCTCATTGCTTTCGAGCCGGCCCTCGAGCATGCCATCGCTGCCCGATATTCTCATGCGACGGTCGGTGAGAGACGCCACAACGTTGCACGTATAGGTCCCGATAATGTCCTTTTCGAACTCGACCTGAGCGATCCCGTGATCAAAGGTCTCTTTGTCGGAGTTGAACAGGCACAAGTCCGGATACCAGCCTACTTTCTCTCGTACAGCGAACAGATCTCGGGCAGTCTCTTTCCAGGGTGATTCCAGAACGCCCATATCCTTGATTGCCGAGTCGGGACAGTCTACCTCTATGGGACACTGACTGCATCTGGCTCCTGCCTCTGGCTTTGGAACGTAGTGTGTGAGTCTGGCAAAAGCGCTAACGCGCTTCGGAAGTTCACCCGCCATCCAATAGAGCAAATCGAAATCGTGGCTGGCTTTTGTAATCCACAGTCCACCACCCATACTCCGGAGGCGGTTCCACCGCCTGAAGTAGGTCCTGCCGCCTTCGTAGAACTCATCAGCCTGGATTGTGAGAACACGCCCGACGGCCCCGCTTCTCACCAATTGATTTGCCTGCTCATAAAGCGGCGCGAAACGCAGGTTGAAGCCAACCATGGTCTTGTGTCCCGCCGCTTCATCAGCCTTCACAATGTCGAGGCAGTCCTCAAGATTGACGGAAAGCGGTTTTTCGACAAAGACGTGCTTTCCGACACCTAGAGCCGCTACGGCAGAGTCTCTGTGGAGTGCATCCGGAGTAGAAACAACAACAGCGTCGCAGTCAATCTTGGATAATGCCTCCGCGGTGTCCTGGAATATCGGCTTGTCGGAGATATTGAGGTTCTCCGCGATCACCTTTGCAGCCTCGGGGATTTCGTCGACCAAAGCTACAAGCTCAAAGTCATCATGCCTGGCCAATTCCCCGGTAAACCACAGACCGCGCCCACCAGCACAGCCGACACTCACAATCTTGATGCGATTCAATAACAAACCCCTTTCAACGCAGGTATAGAAAACAATCAGTCCAGCTGCATAGGCATTAGAACGTGCCTGTAGTTGTCCTGGCCCTGAGGACGGATAAGAGCGGGGCTCAACTCGCCGCTGAGCTCCATCTCGATGGCTTCGGTGTCAACCACATTGAGCAATTCACCAAGGTACTTCGCGTTGAAGACTATGCGGATGTCATCGCCTTCGTTGACCACCTCTACCTCCTCCTGAGCTCGACCAACAGTGCCGCTCTCTGCATTGAGCACGAGTGTGCCCGCAGTGAGGCTAAACGTGGTCCGGTGCAGATTCTCCCGAGCCACAATCTCCGCCCTCTTCACGCTCTGAGCCAGTGGATCAGTCGGTATGATGAGCTTGCGGTTGAACGTGGTCGGAAGCACCTTTTGGTAGTTGGGGAACTGTCCCTCTATCAGGGTCGATATGACAACCGTATCTCCAATGGTGAATTTCACCTGATTCTGTGAGATGCCAATGTAGACCTTGTCCGCAGACTCAGGCAGGGCGCGGCTCAGCTCCATCATGGCTCTGCCCGGCACAATCGCATTCACCGCACCTACCAGGTTGTCAATACCGCACTCATATACACAAAGACGGTGCGTATCGGTGGACACCAGAGTAAGCACGGACTCCTCGACGTTCATCAGTACACCCGTGAGGATGGCCCTGGCTTCGTCCTGGCTGACAGCAAACGACGTCTTCTTTATTCCTTCACGAAGCTTGTCAACGTCAACCTCGAAGCTAACCTCCTCAACAACCTCCGGCAAAAACGGATACTCATCCGCGGGCAATCCCAGAATCGTGAACTGCGAACTGCCACACTGAATGCTCACGGCGTCGTTGTCGTCAACGCTCATCACAACATCAGCCTCTGGTAGTGAGGCCAGGACCTCCGTAAGCACCTTGGCCTGGGCAGTCATCGCACCCTCTTCTTCTACGTGCGCCTCAACAAGACACTCCATCCCGACCTCGCGATCAGTAGCCACTATTCTGACCTTGTCGCCCTCGGTCTTGATAAGCAAGTGTGAAAGAATGGGCAGAGCCACTCGCGGGCTCACGGCTCGTCCCGCAGTCTGCACTCCCTCGTAGATGTCCTTCCTGGCGCACGCAATCTTCATCCGCTTGTCCTCCAATTGATCCAATACCGAACCGTTGCGATCCTACCACTAATGATAGTACTACACACACGGCCACGTCAAGC
>CAYSLA010000110.1:0-11524 GCA_964431685.1 uncultured bacterium
GTTCTCTCTGAATCTTGAGGTCTCGGATTTGCGAGTCCACAAGATCGAGAAAACGCTGTTTTTCGGCGTGGGTATCGAAACACGCTACGGGGCAGTGGCCGCGACCCAGCATCGGCTCAAGTTATACCGAATCATATGCAGTGAGCCGGGGTGGAAACTGCCCCGGCCTTGATGATATAATGAGTGGACTGGTTGGCAGACAGGCTAGTGAGGGCGAAAGCCTACACTCGGTTGGCCGGAGTCCAGACTGGCTTCTCGCACACGCATGGCGGAGCAGTTTAGTATGGAAGACCGATGGTTGTCCGTGGAAGAGATCGCAGCCTACTTGGGCATCGTTCGCGAGAGCGTGTACCGGTGGGTCGTGAGCCGTGGCATGCCCGGCCACAAGGTCGGCCGCCACTGGAGGTTTCGCAAGGAGGATGTCGACGAGTGGGTTAGGTCCGGCGGGGCCGAGGAACGGAAGAACCGCGATGAGTGACCCGTCTCTGGGCACTGAACAACTCGTCGGACTGGCCAACACAATTCTGGGTTGATATCTGGAGACACGATTCGAATGGCAGAGAACGCACACGTGGGTCACAGGGAGAGACTGAGACAACGCTTCGCCCAAGGTGAGGACCTTGGCGATGAGGCAATCCTTGAGCTGCTGCTATGCTACGCCATTCCACAGAGGGATGTGCGACCGCTGGCGCAGGAGCTGATGGCGTTCTACGGTTCCCTCCACGCCGTGATCAATGCCGATCTCGCTGAGCTGTGTGGGTTCGCTGGCATCAAGCAGGCTGCCGCTGTTCTGATCCGACTGGTTGGACGTATAGGATCACGTCTGCATAGTCCGCAGTCGAGAGCTGAGGAAGCACAGGAACCATCGATGAACCGTCTCCAAGCGCAGCTTGATCTAGACACTCTTGATCCCACTCCCCCAGCAGCGTCTGCCGTGCCAAAGAAGCCGAGGAAGCCTACATCGAGAGCAGGAACAGGGCTTTTCTCTAAGGCTCTCCTCGCTGAAGCAGTGGAGTTGCTTCCCGCTTTTCCGGATACGGAGTTACTATCCGAACTGAGGCATTACCTGCGGGCGAACCTACCGTTTAGTGCTGAGGAAACCCGGACACGCAACTCCAACTACATTCTCCGTCGCCTATTCCCGCAAGGATACGCTGATGTGGAGTTGCGGCGTTTCGCCGTGACTTTTGTTGACACGCAAGAGCTACGTGACGTGTGCTTCTACAGATTCTGCACGGTAGAACGGCTGATGTACCTGCTGATCGAGGAGCTAATCGTTCCGGCCATTGGAAGTGGGAGCTTGCCGCGATCTGCTATATCAGAGTTCCTACATCGTCGGTTTCCGGACTCGAAGAGCGTGAAGGAGTGTGTCGGCGCTGCGGTTGACGCGCTAGTTGCGGTCAAGGCAGTAAGAGCAGATAGAACCCGTGTCTCGATCTCGCTTCGTGATGTGCCAATTCCTTCTCTGGCATTCATCATCCACAGTGAGTTTGCCACACCAGGCATGTATGCAATCTCGGAGCTGGAATCCAATCAAGCTGTACGTAACATGCTTTGGCAAGGCGACCAGCTTCTTCCGGCACTGTATGAGATGCGTAATCTGGGTCTCATTGCGAAGGTTTCGGAGATCGACAATGTAAGGCAGTTTACCACTCGCTATACACTGGCACAGGTAGTAGGCAGGCTTGCAGGGGAGACTGCGCCGTGAGAGACACCGAGATCATAGAATCGATCAGGAGTAAGCTCGCCGTGGAGACAGGACGACATTTGTATGGTGTCTTGGGAAACTATGCGGCGCTGGATGGGTTTGCGAAGAAGCTAAGGCAGGCTCGCACGGCGGATAGCCAGCAGTTTCCAAAGCCCTTGTCGGTCAATCACGGCATACTGTCCGCCATACCGGATGACGAGTTCAAGAGGCTTGTCTTGGACGAAGCACGCCGTCCGGAGCCGACCGCGGCACACGTAGCCAAAGCGTTTGAGACTTTTCTCAGGTCGAAGACGAGACACAGGAACACTCTCTTACTGTCCAATCTAGAGCTGCTATTCGCCTATAACGTGGAACTCAACCTGCTCCGCACCATGGCTGCCGACGACACGCGGATCATCTTGCTCCTGCCAGGCAAGCGGGAGCGGGGAAGAGTCGTTATGTTTCCCGGTTCGCAGGATCGCGAGTACCTTCTGCCCATCAACCTGATCGCTGAGAACCATCTATGGGAGCTCAAGGGTTGATATGTCGAAGTACGATGTCCTGGCATCATTCTTCTTGGGCCAGCCTGAGGATCGTTCTCAGATCGATCTATCGTTTGAGCAGGTCGAGGAGGTCTTGGGTTTCGCGCTTCCTCGGACGGCTAGGACCGACCGCGTCTGGTGGGGAAACGCAAGACACTACGCGCCGAGCTCGATCTGGCTTTCATCCGGGTGGAAAGTCGTCAAGGCAGATCTGACACGCGGGTCGGTCACCTTTGCGCGGATCGGTGAGGCAGTCGAGAGCGCCCGTCAGGCGGGACGGTACGAGCGGCTGTCGGCTTTCCTTAGCGGCGTTACGCAGGAGCAGTCGCAACTAGCTATGCGCTTCGAGGAAATAGGCCGGATCATCGGATCTGATCTGCCCAAGTCTGCGCTGACAGATCGGACTTGGTGGGCCAACATGGGCAACACTCCTTGGGTGACGGCAGGCTGGTACGTTGAGAATGTGTATCTTAGGGCGCAGACAATCGTGTTCAGAAGAGCCGGAGAGAACCTGCTGCGGGAGATACCGCGCCAGGTTCGCCTATTGCTGGAGAATCCGGCGGCAGCAGTGCATCTTGACGGTTCGAGGCTCCTCAAGTGGATGAGCTTCTGCCGTCGTGTCGGCTGGTACTTCGAGGCAACGGTCCTATATGAGAAGGAACGCCTAGATACTCACAGTCTGAGTCCAGCAGAGCACGCTGAGCTTGATGAATGCTATGAAGTCAGTAAGAGGGCCTTGGCACGCTACAGGCGTGCGGATTTCGGGGCTGTATGACACTAGAACGGGAGGTCGCAAGTGCCTACAACTGATGACCTGTTTACTACTAGGAAGAGCCTAGATCAGATATGTTCAGTCCCTGATAAGATCATCTCGGTCTACTCGTTGGAGAAGCACGTCTGGGCCGACTCGAACTCCCTCGAAGCTCGCAGGCTCCGTCAGCCCGAACTACAGACAATAGACGAGTTCCAGATCGATCCCGTCAGACCGTTCCTCAACGACGTGTTACGCAATGTTGCTGCACCCTACTCACCAGACCATCGTGACAATCCCATAGGGCAGGGTTACTGGATCCAAGCAGAGTTCGGATCCGGCAAGTCCCATCTGCTCTGTTTTCTCTCTGCTCTTGCGCTTGGGAATCCGGATGCTTGGGAAGCTGTGAGGTTGAAAGAGCAGAAGGCTGAGAGAGGCAAACGCGAGTCACTGTTCCGTTTCTGGGAAGAGGGTCTGCAGAAGAAGAGCGCCGACGGGCGTGGAGTGTTCGTCATCGTCAAGACTCTGGTTGGCGCTGGTGGAGGTACGGTCGGAGTCAATGACAAGGGCCAGCGCCTGACTGAGTACATACTTGACGCGGCAAAAGAACAGATCCAAGCAGAACTCGGGAAGAATCTGTCGCTATACCCGGTAGAGCTTCTTGCGGACCGTTTCATCTCTGACGACCTCGACCGATATCGTGCCGATCTTGCTAAGTTCCTGCGCGACCCTCGGTTCTTTGACGAGGATGAGTTCGAGGACGTCAACAGCTTCATTCAGGACATACAGCAGAATCTGTCACCGGAGTACAAGAGAAGTTGCGGTAACAAGCTTTGGCGCTTCTACACGGAATTCCTGAAGGTACAACCTCACATCCCTGCTGAGACGGAAGACATCCTCAAGCACTTGGTTGAGACGATTCTCGCTGAGGGGTACTGCGGCGTGCTTCTGGTCCTGGACGAGGTCTCTCTGTTCATGAAGAACCGAGACGACGACCAGCGCACCGACGACGAGAAGACTCTCGTCGTTCTATCCAACAGACTCGCCAAGGTCCACAACCTGCCTATATGGACGGTCTGCGCCGCGCAGCAGGCAATCGAGAGCAAGATGGGCGTCAAGAACATCATTGCAGATGACCGTCTGAAGCTCGTGAAGCTGCTCGAAGAGGACAAGGATTATTATGACATCGTACTCGCGCGTGTCCGAGAGATCGTCGATCCGTCGGCCATAGCGAACTACTACTTGCACTACAAACGCGGCTTCACGTGGCCCAACACTATTGGCGATCAGGAGTTCGCCCACTTCTTCCCGTTCCACAAGCCAGCGATTGAGGTCTTAAGAGCGGTCACCTACGAGTTGACCACAACCCGGTCCGCCATCCACTTCATGCATCAGACCCTCAAGCATCAGATCAAGGCCAAAGGATCGGAGCTCATCCGTTTGTGGGAGCTGTTCGATGAGGCTGTGCAGTATGAAGAGGACCCGAGCGGAGTTCACGCTGGCCTTGTCGCCATCAAGACCAAGCGGGAGATGGAGTACCGAGCTTACGAGGCGTGCAAAGAGCAGATCGATGGCTTGACCAAGGGTTATCTCAAGGTCTACCACGACCGGGCGGTGAAGACGATCCAGACGTTGTTCTTGTATCACGTAGCGAGGACTCGCCAGCAGGGACTGTCGCCGGAGGAGATAGCCAACTCGGTTCTGATCGAGCGCAGCGCGGATGCTACGCAAGAGGAAAACATCCAGCACTACGAGAGCGTGGCGGACAATCTGAGGAAGGAGCTTCGCCAGGTCGTAGAGACGCTGGATGATGATGGCAAGCCGCGCTACAAGTTCGATCCAGTCTTTACTGGCGTGGATCCTCGGGTCGAGTTCCAGAGGGCGCGCGACGAGGCGGAGTCTAACGAGCTTGCACTGCAGGAAGCGTGGCAGCATCTTCTTGCCCTGGACGATTGGCCGGTCCGCACGCGTCAGATGACCATCGACCTCTCGAATGGCGTGAAATCCATGTTCAAGGATGTCGCGCCGTATGTGGCACCGTGGGAGGACCGTCTTTTCTCCAAAGCAGGCGACCAGCCGCTGGAAGTAGCTTGGCAGCACCGCAGCATTACCGGTCTGGTAGGAATGAGGGATTTGGCTAGGGTATCGGCAGAAAACTCGCCGTTGCCCACCATCGATAGCGACTCAACGGATCAGGACTTCGCGGTGTTTATCAGCACCAAGCCTGCATCACAGGAAGCCACCACAAAGATACTTGAGCGAATGCGTGACCCTCGGGTCGTGCTTTGGGTGCCTGATGACCTCAGCCAGGAGGAACGGGACCGACTTCTTGATTTCGCCGCGTATCGGAAACTCGTCTCCACCTGGCAAGGCAAAGAGAGCGAGGACGCAGTTGCCGTCATCAGTTGGGTATCAAGCGCTCTCCAGTCGGACCTCGGCAAGATAATGAAGGCGATAGATGGCAGCTATTCCCGGGGGCGGATGGATGCCCTTAATAACACCCACATGGAGTTCCGCGTTGCGGGTGAACTCGCGAGCGTGCTGGAGCCAGTCGTCAGCCGAGTCCTCACAGCGGTCTACGAGTCTCGCGACATCAAGTTCGAGCACCCCTTCACGTTCCACAAAGAGGACGGAGTGAAGGTTATCAACGGGATCGTGAAGACCGGGCGGATACCCAAAGGCGCTAAGCCGAACCAAGATATAAGCGCCGCGCAGAACTTCGGCTACGGGCTGAAGATCATGAAGAAGTCAGCGGAGAAGGAGCTCGACGTCTCCGATAACACTCACATCCAGGACATCTACTCATTCGTCGACAGCAAGCTCGTGGACGACGATCAGAGCATGAGCATCGAGACCGTCTACAAGAACTTTATGGGTGTCGGTGGCCCGAAAGACTACGGCCTCAGTCGGCGGATGGTGCAGATATACCTGCTGTGTTTGGTCCAACAAGGAAAGGTTCGCCTCGGCGTCAACCCGAAATCTGGGCTATCGACGCTCGTGGTCGATTACTCGAACATCGCTGATATTGATTTCGCCGCTCGTGTGGTGGACAACCTGCAGAACGTTCAGAAGGTTGCGAAGCCTGAGAACTGGGAAGTGCTTCGGCCATATGCCGAGAAACTGCTGGGAGTCACGATTCCTGCTACGCACGATGATGCCGAGATATCCAGGCATCGATCTGATCTCCGTACGCTCTTCACGGAGGAGAAGGAGAAGTCAGCTCGAACGGCGAGTCGAGCCAAAGGCCTGTTCGAGGCGCTACAGGTCACCGACCCCTATGCGGACGAGACCGCGCAGCTAACAAAGCTCTTCGCAACTGACCTGAGCGGAGATGATATCAACGTTCTTCTCTATGCACTGAAAGAGGTGTTCAGCTACCAGGCCTTCGACGCGGTTGCCGCGTCGCAGACCGAGGTTGACGATCTTGCGAACAGGCTGAAGAACTACCATGACATACAGAGGTTCTTGGAGTTCGAGACCGAGCTTCGGGCCGCACATGCTTACTGCACTCACGTCCTGCCGGATCTGCCTCAGCTGAAGACTGTCCGCAGCATCCAGCAGAAGATCGTTGACAAGCTCAAGAGCCCACAGACCTACGTCGACTCGGACGTCAAGCTTCGTACAGAACTAATAGGCTACAATCCGCCGGACCCTGGCGACACCACGTTCTGGGGCATGGTGCAGGAGTACACGAGCCTCTACCTAAACCTTCACAACGCCGTTGTCGAACAGGCCGAGAAGTGCGTTCAGAGCGCAGAGAGCCTGCTGAGCGGTGACGACCTGAAGGCCCTCAAGGCAATAGAGTCTGTCTCTGTGGTGCAACCGGCAGTGTCGCCCGAACTGGAGGAGAAGATCAGCGCGAATGCGGAGGGTCTATTCCGTTGTGAAGTGCCTTCTTATGCATCCATCGAGGCTCAGCTACGCGACGGCCCGATCCACAGTTGCGGGCTAGCGTTCGGCAACGCTGATGAGCATCTGAAGCACTGCGAGGACGTCGCCACCGCGAATGCCGAACTGCTCGACGACGCCATCAACCGCAAGCTCGAAGTATTCCTGAATCCAACTGTCAGGCAGAATCTTGAGCAGGGCAAAGACCAGCCGGTGATTGCCTCTCTGCTTGACTGCAAGGGTGTCGCAGCAGTGCGACAATACCTGCTTCCAGCCGTGCTGAATGATCCCTCGATCATTGACCTGATCAACCGCTATCTCAAGCGTTTCTCTGTCAAGCAGGTGCGTATTGCCGACTTCAAGCCTACCACCACAATGGTCGAGAAAGAACAGATCGGCGGTCTGGCCCAGGAGTTTCAGAAGTTCCTTGAGGAGCAACTGGACAGCGTCCAGGGCGGGAGCGATGTGCTCCCGATGCTCCAGTTGGAGTAGGAGGCAGGGATGCTGAGGGAGTGGGCATTAGGCAAACTGGAGACTGTTCGCGATCACGACAACGTGCTCATGAAGGATCCTCTGCACCTGCTGCCAGAGGCGGATGCGTCTCTGCACGGCTTCGCCAGGGAGAACGGTTACACGGTCATAGTGGCGTCGACGAACCTGGCGTTCCGTGAGCTGTACGAGAATGCCGTCGCTGATGAGGAAACCAAGAGATTGCTGGTAATCGACCGCGCACCCTCACGGCGAAGAGCAAATCGTTCAGTCACCAAGGCTCCGCCGCCTTTCTACCCGGATTTCCTGGCGAAGACGAGCGAGGAAGCCCGGATCGAGCTTGACCTCAGGCAGTTCCTGATTGAGGCCACCAACGACCCCAACTGGCCTGCGGAAACGAACGATCCGCTGTATGCTCGGCTGATTATCCGGAACCTCACCGGCGCGCTCCGCGCGCATCGCAATCTGCGGGCGGCGCACGAGACTCGGTTCACCGATCAGGACTTCAAGACCATCGTCGCCTATGCGTCGTTGGGCGTGGCGGAGTCTGCCTTCAAGATGCTCGATGCGGAGGACTACTGGCGCATTGGCCTGCTTGGTCACCGCGCGCTGGACGAGATCGATGACCTGGTCCCGGAGATAACAAAGCCGATAAAGGTGGAGCTTCGAAAAGCTCCTGCTCCCTTCTGCTGGTTTGCCGACAGAGACCCTGAGACAATTGTCCGAGTGTTCTACCTGTCGGCGATACTCCAGCAGCACACAGATAACTGGAACTTACTCCTGGCAAATGTGGACCCGTCGTTAGCCTCGCTGTCGGGCATAGATGCGGACGTTCTCAAGGAGTCGGCTCCCAGGCTCGTGGGACTGAACCCGTCACAAGCTGATAGCGATCTACAGGCGGTGGAGAACAGCCTGGGCCGTGACGCTATCCAACTGCTTCTGCTCGACCAGATAGGTGTGAGCGCGCCGGCGTCGTTTGCCGCCGTGATAGAGAACGAGCGGTACTCGACGCTGTTCAGGTCGCTGGCCCTGCTGTTCGCACTGGATAACATCCTGTCGAAGCGGCAGGCGGACGCAGAGCTGGACCGTGTGACCAAAGCCCTGTTTACTGACGATGGGACGCCGCAGCCGAGGTTCGTGGACAGTCGCCAGTCGGTTACCTGGCACAACCTGCGAGAGTCATTCCGCCTGGCCAACGAGATCCAGTCTATCCGGTCGGAGCTGGCGAACGCGATCAAGTATCTGAAGGTCCTGAAGACGGACCAGCTCACGTTCGCCTACTTCCGCGAGATATGGAACGACAAGCGGGTCAACCGGCTCGAGTACTACTTGTCGTCGCTGGAGCGCCGCGTCTATAGCGGTGAGTTCCTGCCGCGCGGGGAAGATGATCTGCCATCGGCACTCGTCAATGCCCTCACAAGGATCCGTCAGGCAGTGACGGCCTCCGTTGACGAAGTAAACCTGCAGTTGGACGACCTCAACCGCAGGTTCCAGGAAATGGTGTTCGCTCAGTACAAGAACTGGGTCAGCGCCGACGGTGAAGTCAGGCTGACTAGCCAGTTCCTGCGCAGGTGTCTGAAGCCAAACTGGGACCCACAGACCGAAAAGGCCGCTGTCTTCATTTTCGACGGTATGCGCTACGACATCTGGGACGAGTTCCTCAAGCCGATGCTGGGCGACCGCATGGAGTTGCTTGCCGACATACCGGCCTCATCATTGCTTCCGTCGGAAACTCACATCACCCGCAAGGCGATCTCCGCCGGCACGACTGCTGACTCTTTCGACAGCCGTAGGGGCGAAGACGCGCTGCTCAAGGAAGGGCTCGCGCGCGAGTTCAGCTACACCGGCAGTGTTGATGTAATCGCTCCGGACGCGATGGGCGTTGGTGAGACTGTGCGCTATCGCGCGGGCAACCTCGATGTTTACATTTTCGAGCTGTGCGATAAGGAGCTGCACAAGATCGACGTGAAGACCCTGCCCGGCGGCAGACAGGTGCCGTCGCGGCCGCTGGAGTTCGTATACCGGCAGCACCTCAAGAACATCATAGACACCGAGGTTATGGCAGTGGTTCGGCAGCTTGCTCCGGGAACCAAGGTTTTCATCACGGCCGACCACGGATTCGGGCGAGTGCAGCGTGATCCGATCTGGGTTAATGAGGATTGGCTGAACGAGCCAAGTGACTGCGCTTATCTCAACGCGCGCCTGATGGCCACCCTGACCGCTGTGAATGCTCCGGCGAAAGTGCGAAACAGCGTCTGGGAGTTTCCCATCAAGGATATCCGGCTTCCAGATAAGGAGACGGTGACCGACCCAGGCACCAAGAAGCCATGGGAGAAGCGATACGCATCGGTGATCTTCCCCAGAACGGGTTTCGCGCTCTCAAGGCCCGGCAGCAACTTCCGCCCGGACGCCTACACTCACGGCGGCATATCCATTCAGGAACTGATGATCCCGATGGCCGTTCTGAGAGTAAGGTCTCAGGAAGAGGGGCTTCTGATGCTGGAACCGGTCTCTTGTCCGGACGAGGTGCTGGAGGGACAGGAGATCGAATTCCGAATGCCGATAAGACGAGCGTCTACTTCCAGCCTCGCTTTGGATGATCTGCGGATTGATGTAGAGGCCACGGTCAGCCCCGGCGACGATGCTCTTCCACACCAGGTTTTGTACCTCGGCGCGGGCGGCGTTGACGTGGTCTACACGTTCCGGCCCGACACGGCCGAAGCAACGGCCGAAGAACGGGTTGCGGGCAGCATGGAGCGGTTGCTGACAGTCGCGGTCACATATCGCGAGAACGGCAAGACCGTCCGGAAGTCGCAGGCTCGGAAATTCTCGATACAACTGAACTCCGAGAAGGTGGTCAGGCGGGTTCCGCCCGGGCTTGGCAACATCCTCGGGATGACGCCCAAGGGCATGAGGTAAGGCGATGGCAAAGAGACAGAATAACGAGCAGAATAGCGTGCTCTTTGATGAGGCGATTCCCAAGATGGCGGAGGGGTACTACTGGGGAGACAAGCCTAACCCGAACCTACGTTCGTTTGTGGAGGCGCATCTCAGGGAGAGGCCTTACGACCCGGAAACAGATGACTATGATGTGCCGGCATTTGATACACCAATCGACACGTCAAAAGCAACTGCAGTCTACAATATGCATACCTATCACCAGGGGAAGAAGCCGCATGACGCGATCAGGCAGTACATTCGTCACTACACGGCTCCTGGAGATCTGGTAGTTGACCCATTCTGCGGATCAGGAAGCACCGGTTTGGCCGCGCTACTTGAGGGGCGGAAAGCAGTCATCATGGATCGCAGCCCTGCGGCTACTTTCATATCAAAGCAATACTGCACGCCCGTCGAGCCCGCACGCCTCAGAGAAGGTTTCTCCGAGATCGGGAAGCTGGTTCAGGATGAGGTCAACTGGCTGTACGGAACACGCTGTGATGAATGCGGTGCTGACGCGCTGATACTGGATACGGTGTTCTCCGAGCTGTATGTGTGCACTCGATGCACCCGTAAAGTCCCTCTGTTTGACTGCATCAAAGCTGAGAAACCTACGGCGAAGGGCGCTGTAAAGACCGTTAACGCGTGCCCACACTGCTATGTTGAAGGGAAGATCGAAGAGGTAAGTACGCGCACCGAAAAGTTCGGCAGCGTTCCTGTTCAAGTAACATACCGATGTCTGGGTGGCTGCGGGACGCAGGCCAAGTCTAGACGGCATAACGACGTGTCCGACACGAAACGCAGCTACTTTCGGGAGTACGATCTAGGAAAGCTGGACGAGATCGCGGCCCGCAGTATTCCATATCTGTACCCGACAGACCGAATGATGCATGCACCGGACGACCAGGAATGTTGGGGCGTAAAATGGAGAGCTGGCACCAGCAACTTCCGCACAGTTGACGAGTTATTCACGAAGAGAAATCTGTGGGCGTTGGCAGCCTACTTCCACGCGGCTGATACCTATCCAGACAGGGATGCCGCTGATAGCTTCCGTTTCGCGCTGAACTCCATTGTGTTGGCCATGTCGCGCATGCAGGGCTACACTGATGATCCCAGGTTCCCTAACCAACTGATGAGAGGTACGTATTACACGCCGCCGGTGGGGAGGGAATACAATGTAGGGCAGTGGCTCAACGGGAAGCTCGACAATCTCGTTGCCGGGTATACGAA
>CAYSLA010000111.1:0-9472 GCA_964431685.1 uncultured bacterium
AGCATGACGGGACACACGTCCGCGAAGCATAGGCGTGAAGGTTTCCGCACTGTATATGGCGAACCCCCAGAAGATAGAATAGTAAAGGTAAGACAATACGTGAACAATCGCCGATTCTTGTTTCTGATGGCCTGGTTCATGGAACTCGCTATGATTCAGGTTATGACTGCAGTGCCGTTTCTAGCGGTGCGGCTTGGCGCCAGTCGCATGATGCTCGGAATGATCGGCACAGTGTCCATGTTAGCGTCTCTGCCTTTCACGTTCACTTCCGGCCGCCTTTCGGAGATAATCGGCCGCAAGAGACTGATAGTCCCGGCCGCTGCGCTTGTTGCGGCTGCATCTTTCGCCTTGCTTTACGCCAGATCGCCTGTCGAAGTGATGATAGCATACTCCCTGGCCGCGGTGTTCTGTGCCTGCTACTTCCCGCCGCTTGAGGCCATGATCGGGGGAATATCCAGACCAGGCGAGTTGGCAGGGAACATGAGTCAGTTCAACTTGGGCTGGTGCATTGGAAGGCTGATCGGTGGCTTCCTGGTGCTATGGCTGATCGGAGTCGATCTCACGTACTGCTTCTACGCCGGTGCGGCTCTCGCCATCGTGCCTGCCTTCCTGGGGGCGATCTATAGAAGTGAGCACGCCATCCAGGAAGAACTTCCGGACGATCACCCGTCACGTGGGGCCCGGCACGTTGTGCTGCTTTCCATAACCAGGATTAGCAATTTCGTGGCCTTCTTCGCACTGACTGTCGCTTCAGTGCTGTTTGCCCGGTTTGGCAAGGACCTCGGTTGGAGCGAGCCGCGCACTGCCGCGGTGGTTGTGATGCTGTCGGTGGGGATGGGTGTCTTTATGATCGTCACCAGCGTATCGCCGTGGTGGAAAGGCAAGCTCTGGCCGATGATTGCGACGCAGTCTACGCTCGTAGTCTCTGCCGTATGTATCGTCTTTTCATCATCGCCGATACTAATGGGAGTGATGTTCTTCTTCCTTGGTGGCTGCGCCGCCGTAACCTACGCGGCCGCTCTCTACCAGAGCCTAACTTCCCGTCAGGACCTGGGAACCAACACCGGCATCCACGAAATGCTGATCGTACTCGGAGCTCTGTGCGGAAGTCTGCTTGGCGGGGCCGTGGCCCAGCTCTTCGAGTCAAACCGCGCGCCGTACGTGCTTATCGCAGTTCTGGCGACCTTAGGTGTGGTGGTGAGTTTGTGGCTATGGACGAGGAATGCGGCCCAAAGGCGCTGATACATTTCCTGGGTCATTTCGTGCAACGGGCGTTCCTGAAGCAAGTGCAGGATCACGGGATTCGCCCCTCTGGTGCTCGGAATGACATATCCCCCGACGCCAGGGGGGACAACTGCCCCAGCTACTTGAAGCTGTGGGCCAGCGATCCGATCAGCAGGTTCCATCCGTCGACAAGCACAAACAGCAGTATCTTGAACGGCAGGCTGATCATGATTGGCGGAAGCATCATCATACCCATCGACATCAGTATGACAGCCACAACCATGTCCACTATCAGGAACGGAATGAAGACCACAAAGCCGATGGTGAAGGCTGTCTTTAGCTCGCTAATCAGAAACGCGGGGATCAGCGTGGTCATCTCAAGGTCCGCTTTGCTTTGCGGTCTGGGCGAGTTCGACAGGTTTACGAACAGCGCGATGTCCTTCGGCCGCGTCTGCCTGAGCATGAAGTCCTTTAGTGGCACCGAGGCTGTTGCGGTCGCCTGTTCCATGGTGATCTCGTGCTTCAGATACGGCTGCAGCGCATTGGTGTTCACCTGCTGCCACACGGGCGCCATCGTGAAGAACGTCAGGAACAGTGCCAGGCCCATCAGCACGGAGTTCGGAGGAATCTGCGGCGATCCGATGGCGTTTCGCGTAAATGACAGCACGATGACGATTCGCGTGAATGATGTCAGCATCACGAGCAACGCCGGCGCGATCGACAGAATGGTGAGAATCAAGACTATCTGGAGGCTGTTGGAGACCTCCTGCGGCGATTTTGACGATGCGATTCCTATGTCGATCCGCGGGGTTGGGATGCCTGTCTGGGCATGCACACACACCGCGGTCAAGAACGCAATGACCACTGCGAGTGCGATAACGCCCAGTGCCTTCGTCCAAGCCGGGCGGTCTAGCACTAGTTGGCCCGCTCCGTCTGCGGCGGAGAAACGGATTTGCCCATAACTAACGGGCTTTGCCGCGTATCGTTCCAACTTCCCTCACCTTGTCCTGCAAATACTCGTTTGACTCACGGAGCAACTCCGCGACCGTTGCGGCCGTCTCGAGTTGTGCCTCCGCCGGTTTCCTTCCGCTGATAAACGCAGCCAGTTGGTTCTTGAACCCGGAGTCTGCGACGGGCGTCTGGTCTTGTTCCTCCTCGGGAAGCTCCGTGATCATGCTCACCTGACTGGGCGTGGAGCCTATAACAATCTTTCGCGAGCCGACCTCTACAACGTGCAGTGACCTGTTGGCTGCCAACATTGAGTTTTCCAGCACCCTTATGTGCTGGCCCGACTTTGCCACGGGTGACTTCAGATTCGTGAACTTCTTCAGCCCCAGGATCGTGAGATATACCAACACGATCACTATGGCCAGTTTGGCTATCATCCCGAGCGCTATTCTGTATGCAGGCACAGGTTTCTGCTGGGG
This sequence comes from uncultured bacterium, assembly GCA_964431685.1. Taxonomy (GTDB): domain Bacteria; phylum Armatimonadota; class UBA5829; order UBA5829; family UBA5829; genus CAYSLA01. The sequence goes on from CAYSLA010000111.1 coordinate 2,652, forward strand.
AGTCTTCTGCTCCTTTGCCTCAAGAGACGCCAGAAAATCGGTCTCGGGCGCAGGCGGCGCAAGTTCCACAGCCTTGCCTGCCGCGGCTGTTTCGTTTGCCACAGGCGGATTGGAAAGGCGGTCCTGACCTTGATTCAGGGTGGGTGTCACCTCCGCGCTGCCGGCTATTCCAAGCAGCAAGGCCGCTCCAAGCGCAATCAGGGCTATGCTAAGCAGCCTTCGCATAGCCCGGCCTTTCGTTGCGGTTGACTATCTCGGCGATCCGGACGCCGAAGTTTTCGTCGATCACGACGACCTCTCCGCGAGCTATCGTCTTGTTGTTGACCACCACCTCCACCGGCTCGCCGGCGTGCTTGTCGAGTTCCACTACCGAGCCTGGGACCAGACCGAGGACGTCTTTCACCTTCATGGTCGTGTGACCAAGTTCGACTGCCACGTGCAGTTGGACATCGAGTATCAGCTCTACGCCGTTCCGCACTCCATGGCCTTGCTGGGAACTCATCGGTGCGAACTCTACCGGTCGAACCACCGCATCACTCTGCGCGGCGGCCGGCACGCCGGTTGCCGCTGCATCGGCTTCTGCGGCCCCGGTGTTCACTTCGGACGCGGCTGCCGTCATCGCATCTATCTCTTCTTGATTTAACAGTTCATCTGACATTCTGACTTACCTCTGCTGGTGCTTGGCTTACTGCATTGCGAATTCGTTAAAGAAGACATTCTTGACCTGTGTGCCTTTGTCCAGGCGATTGTTGATGCACAGAATAAGCGATTCCTTCAGCGTTTCCCGACCTCCGGGCCTGTTGAGCTGAGCGAGCGTCTTGCTGCTGAGCACCTCAATCACCGCATCGCGAATCTGGGCTGGCGCTTTGGACTCTCCGCCGTGTCCGCCGCCGTGTCCCTCCGGAAGCTTGCCCGCTACCTCCAGCACAATATCAGTCTTGAGATATCGAACCTGCGGCGAGTCAGCCAACGTGACTACAAACTGGCCCAGATTCATCTCTGCTGTCTGCGTATGCCCCTTTTCGGTCTTTGCGCCTTTGGCCCGGCCGCCTGTGACTGTCACGACTGCGACACCGGCCACCACTACAACCGCCAGACCAATGATGATTAAGAGCTTGTTCTTGCCTGCTATACTATGAAGCATCTACTGTCCTTTCTTCTATACTAGCTTCAGAATGGCGACTTTCCCCGCTAGCGGGGAGGAACGCTTGCCGCTATTGCTTGCCGTTCTCATCAACCAACGAACTGCCCTGGCCCTGAACTTGATTCACGGTGGCCGGTTTGCCTATGGCAAATCTCGGCCCCCCCGGAAGCACTATCTCAACTCTACGGTTCCGAATCCGTCCGGCTGCCGTCGTGTTCGGAGCCAGCGGTCTGAAGCTCGCATACCCCGAAGCTGCCAGTCTTTGCGGCTCAATTCCTTTGTGAACCAGATACCGGATGACGTTTGTCGCCCTGGCAGTGGAGAGCTCCCAGTTGCTGCGGTAGTTTGCTCCCACCGGTGGTATGCTGCAGGTGTGTCCTTCAACAATCACCGGCCCCTCGAGTTTGTAGAGAGTCTCAGCAATCCTGTTCAGGATCGGGTACGCGTCCCCTTTGATCTTCGCGCTTCCTGGTTCGAAGAGCAGTTCATCACTGTTCATAGCAATTACTATGCCTCGCTGGTCCTGGTAGACTCGCATTTTCTGATTTTCTTTGCCGCCGGTGTTTTGGATGTACGAGACCAGTGGACGGATGGCCTTCCAGGCTGCGCTTTCATCCGGGACTGCGACTGAGGTGCGAATGCCTGTCTGCCCGTTGGGCAAGGGCTGGGAGTGCGGAGGTCTGCCCGTTGAGAGCACGCCTGGGCTGTGACCAGCCACATCTCCGCCGAAGCCGCTGCGGATTGACACAGCGGCTTCCTTGAACTTGGCCAGGTTCAGAATGGACATCGAGTACATCATGATAAAGAACGCCATCAGCAGCGTTATCATATCCGCGTATGTCAGCAGCCAGCGATCTGTATTCTCTCTTGAGTCGTCCCCTAAGTTTTGCCTCATGCGGCCAACGAGTCCTCTCTGCGTTGTGCGGCGACTGCTGCTGCCGGTCGCACACTCGGGGGAAGATAGGCCAGCATCCTCGATTCCACAGACCGGGGGTTCTCGCCCGCCTGTATGGCAAGGATGCCCTCGATTACCATTTCATAGGTCAGAACCTCGTGGACCGTTCTTGACCGCATCTTGGCCGCTATTGGCAGATACAACAAGTTTGCCAGCGCGACTCCGTAGAATGTGGCCATGAAAGCCGCGGCTATAGCATGGCCCATTTTGGAGGGTTCGTCTAGCTTGGTGAGCATGTTTATCAGTCCCAGCACAGTGCCGATGATCCCCAGGGTAGGGGAGAATCCACCCATACTGGTGAATATCGCCTCACCAGCCTTGTGACGCTCGCGCATCGTGGCGACTTCGGTTTCCAGAACCTCTCGAACCGTCATCGACTGCGTCCCGTCCACTACGAGTTCCAGACCCTTGCGAATGAACTGGTTCTCGACCCTGGAGACGGCCTTCTCGAGACCCAGCACGCCGTGTCTTCTCGCAATTCGCGCGTACTTGGTCATTGCAGCAATAACCTCCACGGCGTCAAGGGTGTCTGAAGTGAGTGCTGAACGCAACGCCGCCGGAAGACTCGCAACTGTGCGAAGACTGGTGCCCACAAGGGCGGCGCCCCAGGTGCCGAACACAACCAACACCAATGCAGGAACGTTCAAGAGCCCGGCGGCGTCTCCGCCTTCAAGAGTGAGGCAGACGGCAAGCGCGCCCCAGGCCAGCATCAGGCCTATTACAGTTGCCAGATCAATCCGTCGGCTTCTCATTATCGCTATGCCCTCGATTTTGCTCGAGCCGTTCGTCTTCCCAGTATGCGGTGGCTCTTTGTTACTATCCTGCGGTAGTTGACTACCTTGCTGATGACGTCCTCCACGGATTCCTTCACCATGACCTTCTTGCCGGTGGTAAGCGAAATCAGGGTGTCCGGCGTGCGTTCCACTGACTCGATCAAGTCGGCGTTCACTATCACGTCCGAGTCATTGAACATCGTTAGTTTGATCATTCGAAAGCCTCTTGCCAAGGGCGCGCCGACCGACGAGTCGGCGCCCCCACTGCAATGTCAGTTGTCAACTATCAACGGCAACTACCGTTTCAGATTGACCAGGTCATTGAGTATCTCGTCCGATGTGCTGATGATCTTGGAATTGGCCTGGAAGCCTCGCTGAGAGACGATCATCTGCGAGAACTCATTGGCAAGGTCGACGTTCGACGCCTCCAAGAAACCCGAGGAGATCATGCCAAGCGATCCTTCGCCCGGTACACCCATCCTCGGTGTGCCCGAGTTGGCGCTTTCGATCATCAGGTTGGTCCCCGTCTTCATCAGACCGGCAGGGTTGTTGAACGCGGACAGCGCCAGTTGGCCGAGGTTTCTCGTGGAGCCGTTGGTAAACGTGCCTACGACCCGGCCGCCGCGGTCGATGTTGAACGACTCAAGTGTCCCCAGCGGCAGACCGTCCTGATATGTCATGTCAGCAGTGTTGGCTCCGTTGAGCTGAGTCATCTTCTCCAGCTTGATCTCGAAGTCCAGCGGAGAAGTCGCTCCGGTCGGAGTTGCGAACGTCAAGGAGAACGGCACACCGGCGGTCGTCGAAGCGCCCAGAGGGTCAAAAGCCAGCGTTCCGGCCGTCACCGACGCAGCGGGCGGCACCGGTGTGGGCGTACCCGGTGTCAGCGGAGTCGTGGGGTCCACGTCGGGGCAGATGACTTCGTAGTTCCACTCTCCCGGAGTGGTCGTCTTCGTAAACCTGACATTGACCTGGTGAGTGATGCCGAGTGAATCGTACACGTCGAACTTCATATCGTAGAAAGCGCCGTCTTCGGAGGTGGCGTCCAGATTGCCGCCGATGTCGACCCCTGTTGTCTGCTTGGCGATGGACAGCTCGCCGATTGGGATGCGCACCCCGGACGAAGGGCTAATTGGCGTCGAGGTGTCCGTTATGCCGGTCACCGGGTCGGGTGTCCATCCTGCCACCTTCATGCCGTTGGACGACGCTACCAGATAGTTCTTGGCATCCAGCGCGAACGAACCGTCCCGCGTGTAGTAGTTCCGTTTTCCGTTGCCAAGCACAAAGAATCCGTTGCCCTCAACGGCCGCGTCAGTTCTCCGACCTGTCGAGGTCATTGCACCTTGGGTCTGGTCGGTGTCGATGGTTCCCAGCAGCACGCCAAGCCCGATCTGAGATGGATTTGTGCCGCCCACGGATTCTGTGGGTACGCTGCCGCCGGACAGGGTCTGGCTGAGCATTTCCTTGAACGTCGCCCTGCCTGACTTGTAGCCTGTGGTGTTCACATTGGCAATGTTATTGCCGATCACATCGAGGCTCGACTTGAATGCCTTCATGCCTGAGATGCCGCTGTACATTGCTTGAATCAATTTCCTTACCTCCCGATTGCTTTAGGACAGATCGTCTTCGAAGTTATCAATAGACTGCAGTTACATACGCCGGATCGATTTGCACCACCCTGGGTGCGGTTTCGCCGGAAGAGCCAGGCAGGGCTACCCTGAGCAGGGGTGCGCCGCCTTCGAATACTACGCTCGTGACTTCGCCATACATCGGCATATCGAAGTCGACGGACGCAAAGTCAACTTGCCTGCCAATCAGGGCTACAGCTTGCGCGGCAGCCTGGGATTGACCGGCTTTCTCGTTGGCCGTGTTCAGCTTCTGCATTTGCTCCAGTGAGCTGAACGTGGCAAGCTGGGCGATGAAGTCCTTGTCCTCAATCGGATTCATCGGGTCCTGGTTACGCAGTTGCGCGATCAACAGTTTCAGGAAAGCATCTTTGTCGAGCTCCCTAACCTGTCTAGTGATACTAGCATCGCCTGTGGTTCCGATACGGGTTACTACGCCGGTATCCATCTAGTTTATGTCCTCCTCCTCTTGCAGTAGGGGAGCACTTCGAAGTGCTCCCTTACGCGGAGCGCGTATTTCCGCAATTCTAGGCAAGCCAGCTATAGCCGGTCGCCTGGTCTGTCACTGATTCCATTGCCGCCATGTCCGCGAAGAGTTCCTTCGGTTCGCTGCTTCGGTATTCTGCTCCGCCAGCTTGTCCGGAACTCGCGCCGCTGTGAGCCGGATTGCCGAACCCGGTACTATGTTCAAACGAAAACATCGTCGGATTACTGGCCACCGACACCGACTCCACTTTCAGACCGGCGGTCGAAAGCGCGTCCATCAAGGCCGGCAGCGACGCCTGGATCAGGTTGCGGACGTTGTCGGTTGAAGTCATTATCTGGCCGGTAAGTCCGGAACCGCTCTGAATCAACTGCACGCGCAGTGAACCTAGTTCCGGCGGGGTAAGCCTGACCACCAACTCGCTGCGTTCCGGAAACCTGCTGAGCCGGACTTCGCGCACCATCTGGTCGATTATTCGCTGCTGGAGCTCGTGGTCGAATCTGGGTCTGGCCTCGGTGTGCCCCGCGCCATCAGTCTGGCTTGCTGGCGCGACCGGCGCCCGGGGCTCGGCGTTGAGAACGGTCTGCCTCTCATCAACCGATGTCCGCGCGGTCGGCGGTTCCTGAGCGTCGCTTGTTCTGAGCGGGGTCGAAGGGAAAAGCAGACTTTGGGCCGATGCCGCGGGGCTCTTCTCTGTGTGTTCGCTGCTGAATCCTGTTCCTGGCACAGGGGCGAAATTCGGCTCCGGATTGGAGTCGAACGGGGCTCTGGCGTTGCCGCGCCCAAATCCGGCTTGTCCGCCCGCGGTTATAGTCTGCGCATCTCCGACAGCGGTTGCCCGAATTTGGACTGCCGCACCGGTGCCCGCTGGCTCTTCCGATTCGGCGAACGATGGCTGGTTTGCCTTAGCGCGCGGCCCCGAGTGCATCTCTCTGACCATGCCCTGGCTTGGCAACACGGATTCTTCGACCAGCACACCTCCCCCTAACCCCGTCCGAAACGGAGGGGGGAGGGGGAGGTGTTCCACCGCAGGGACATCTATGGTCTCCTGCGGGGCCTGGGTCCAAATCTGTGGTGATTCCGCCGGTACGGTGGATTCTCCGCGTCCAAGCCCGGTGCTTGTCCTGAGCGAAGCCTCTTGTCCTGAGCCAAACCGTAGCGAAGGATCGCTGACAGGAACCGCCGATGGGTCCCCCAGTTCCGGTGTGCCTGGTGCGGCGGTGATTGCGGCGTCATAATTGCCGTAAGGATGCTCGCGAACGCCTCTGACAACTGGGTGCGCGTCACAGCGACCGTGGTCTATATCTGAGTTGAAATTGACTGGTGGTGGCTGATCTTGTGCCGCTATTGGTGGTACGGTCAAGGATTGCGCACCAAGTGCAGCGGTCGTGTCGCAGTGCGCCGGAGCCTGGGTGTGGTCTGCAACTGGCGGCTCGGACGCCTCCAGTTCCTTTATCTGCGGATTATCACCTGCCTCCAAGACAATCCCCGCGAGAGCAGCGGCGAACGAACGTCCACCAGACCCATTACCGGTCTGTCCGAACGCCGATGCGGCGTCCGTTCCCAGTATGGAAGCGGGCACGTCTGAATTCCGCGGTGCGACCGAAACATCGATCAAGGTATCACCTCTAGGTCGGTTTGCGATGTTTCGAGAGTTCGACACGTTTCATGCCCAGGGACTCGATAAGTCCAAAACTCCGAAACATCAGATTGAGATGTCGCCCAGAAAGGCGTTTATTGGCTATCTTGAACGGATGGCGTTCCGATACCCAATTACCTTATCGACATAGGAGTGCGTTTCCCTAAATGGCGGAATTCCGTGGTGTTTTGCCACCGACCCGGG
>CAYSLA010000111.1:9572-11501 GCA_964431685.1 uncultured bacterium
CCGGCACAGATGCGTCTGGGTCCGCGCTCCAGTGTGCAGCGGTCGCGACTCTGCCGCCCTGGCCTGCCGAGCCGAATCGGGCTTTGATCTCGTTCACTCTGGACATAGCCCCGACTATGCCTTCAAACATTACGGTCGTGTCCTCTCTCATCCGGGATGCTGATGGGACGCGGCTTCACACCGCGCTCTGTGAGGCGTCCGGCGTTTGATCTGCGTGGATCCCTTGCATAGCGAACATTTGCCATCTCATCCAATGCGTTCTGTTCCAGACGCTGCTCGGAGGCGATGTGGGCCTGTCTCTGGTTGTTTCGGAGTGTGTCGAGAACCTGCCGTTGCTGCATAGCCTCAACCACTTGACCCAGCTTGGCGTTGACACGCTCGGCAACGGCCTCGATCGTCAGCTTCTGCACCGCGATGTCGTCAAGTAGGGACAGGGAGTAGGTCTCGTGCCTGAATAGCTCCGCAGGATCGGAGCACCGGCGCAGGGCATCGTCGTAGCGGTGTCGGGCCTTCTCGAACCGGGCGCTGAGCTTTTCCAGCCTCAGCGTTTCCTCAAGCTCCTCGCGTCTGAGGACAGCCAGTTCTCCCAGCAATTCCTCTTCTCGCGCCTTGCGGTGGTCAAGCAGCGTCTGAAGTCTGAACTGAAATCTCTTCATCCGGCTTGAACCTCTCCATCATCTTCAAGCTTGCCGAGTCGAAGTCGGACTTCTCGTCCACCTGCTGCTTCAAGAAGCTGTTCACCTCGGCGATATTCTCTATCGCATAATCCATCCTTGGGTTGCTGCCGTGAGCGTAAGCTCCAATGTTGATGAGGTCCTCACCTGACTTGTACGTCGCCAGTACGTCCCGCATGACGGCGGCGGATTCCCTATGCTGCTTGCTGGTGACATCCGACATAAGCCTTGATACGCTGGAGAGCACGTCGATCGCCGGGTAGTGGTTGCGGGCAGCGAGGTCCCGGCTGAGGACGATGTGACCGTCGAGGATCCCGCGCACCGTGTCAGCTACCGGTTCGTTCATGTCATCGCCCTCGACCAGAACCGTGTACAGACCTGTTATGGAGCCCGATTCAGATGTTCCGGAGCGTTCCAGCAGTTGAGGAAGCACAGCGAACACACTGGGAGTATATCCGCGTGTGGTTGGTGGTTCGCCGGCGGCCAGCCCGATCTCTCGCTGAGCCCACGCGACCCTGGTGACAGAGTCCATCATCAGGAGCACATCCTTGTGGCGGGCCCGGAAATACTCAGCTATGGCCGTGGCAACCTGCGCGCCGCGTATGCGGGCGACAGGAACCTGGTCCGACGTTGCCACTACCAGCACGGACTTCGCCAGACCTTCGGGACCAAGGTCCTTCTCAAGGAAATCCTTCACTTCACGTCCGCGTTCGCCGATCAGAGCTATCACGTTCACGTCGGCGGAGGTGTTGCGGGCGATCATACCCATCAGAGTGCTCTTTCCGACTCCGCTGCCGGAGAAAACCCCTATCCTCTGGCCCTTTCCCACCGTGAGCAGCCCGTCTATCGCACGGACTCCGAGCGAAAGACGCTCGTCTATCCGTTTGCGATCCAGGGGGTGGGGTGGGGGCGCCGAAGTGTTGATCTGGCAGTCGACGGAGATCGCGCCGAGTCCGTCGAGCGGTTGTCCGAGTCCGTCCAGCACTCTTCCCAGCAACTGCGGGCTTGCGGCGACTCTTAAGGAGTGTCCTTTGGCGATCACATCGCTTCCGGGCCGTATGTTCTGCACCGGACCGAATGGCATCAGCAGAGTTCGAGACTCTCGGAACCCAACCACCTCAGCGAGAATGGGTTCTTCGTTTCGCTTGGTCACTATCTCCACTACTTCTCCGACCCCGCATGGCGGGCCAAGCGACTCCACAAGCACGCCCACGACCTGTGCAACTTTTCCGTTTATACCTATACAATCCAGCCT
>CAYSLA010000112.1:0-6987 GCA_964431685.1 uncultured bacterium
TCTCCGGATGGGTGCCGGATATCCTGAACTTGATTCAGGACCGGCATGACGTAGTACTCAGCGAGACTGAGCTCCTACCGATTGGCGAAGGGCGTCTGGCTGCCCGCCGAACGCTAAGTCGTCCCCTTCGACTCCGCTCAGGTACCGCGGACGTCATGTCCAGCGATCATTGAGGTTGCTTTCCTTGACTTACAAGCTTAAATAGCCTAGAATTCACTCAGGGTACGGAGGCCAGCGAAACAGCCGGGGCGGCCATTCCGGACAGGAAGTTTTTCAGACCAATGCAGTTTGTAGATCAGGTTGTAATCACGGTGCAAGCCGGCTACGGCGGTGATGGCATCGTCACGTTCAGACACGAGAAATTCGTCCCCAGGGGCGGTCCCTCCGGCGGTAACGGCGGCCGCGGCGGCAGCGTCATCATAAGGGCCGACGGTAGCCTGAATACGCTGGTGGACCTGCGATACAAACGCAAGTACGAGGCCAAGAAGGGCGGCAACGGCGGCTCGAATGACAAACACGGCAAGGATGGCGAGGATATCATCATCCGGGTGCCAGTGGGGACAGTTGTAACGGACATTGCATCCGGCAACGTGATAGCAGACCTTGCAAGCGATGGACAGGAGTTTGCAGCCGCCAAAGGAGGCGCGGGCGGGCGCGGTAACGCGTCTTTTGCCACCTCCACGCTCCAGACTCCGAAGTTCGCGGAAAAGGGCGAGCCTACTGAACCCAGAGAGCTCTCGCTGGAACTGAAGCTGCTCGCTGATGTGGGACTCGTCGGTTACCCGAATGTGGGAAAGTCAACTCTGATCTCGCGCATCTCCGCTGCGAAGCCGAGAATCGCGGACTACCCGTTCACGACGTTGGTGCCGAACCTGGGTGTAGTCAGGGCGGGCGATACGTCCTTTGTGGTGGCGGACATGCCCGGGCTGATAGACGGCGCGCACGATGGAGCCGGGCTCGGGCTGTTGTTTCTGAGGCACATAGAACGCACCAGACTGCTGGTGCATCTCATCGATGTGTCGGGCATGACCGATCAGCCATTCGTCTCTGCCGAGGAGGCGGGCGCCAACTGGCTGACCGAATCCGAAAAACGTCTTGACGCGATAAACGCGGAACTGGCGGCTCACAGCGACAAACTGGCCGCGAAGCCGCAGATTGTGGCCCTGAACAAGATTGATGTCGCAGCGTATCGCGACGAAGTCGACAGGCTGCGTGACAAGCTGGTCGCCAGAGGGCTTGAGGTGTTCGAGATCTCCGCGGTGACCGGAGAGGGCGTGCAGCCGTTGGTATATCGGATCGCCCATCTTCTGGAGGATCTGCCAAGAGAATCCGTGGTAACCGACGAAGTAGTGCGCTTTACGGTGCGGCCGGAAGTCGATTCGTGGCACGTGGACAAGACCGGCGATGGTGAGTATGCCGTGGTCGGACGCGAGGTCGAGGTGCTGGTCGCGCGGACCGACATCAACAACGAGTATGCCCTTCGCCGGATGCATAGACAACTGGACAAAATGGGCGTTATCAAGGAACTCAGGGATGCGGGAGCCGTGCACGGCGACATCGTGAGAATCCGCGAATGGGAGTTCGAGTTCTCCGATGAAGCATAGCAGCAAACAGCCGGACAGAATAGTGGTCAAGGTCGGAACCAGCTCGCTGGTCAGTCCGGCTGGATCGCTCGACCCGGCGAAGATCCGCACGCTGACGGGGCAGTTGGCTTCGCTGGTGTCGCAGGGCAGACAGGTGGTGCTGGTCTCATCGGGGGCCATTCGCGCGGGAATGGAGCGCCTGGGCCTGAATCAACGCCCGAAGACGATCCCTGAACAGCAGGCGGCCGCGGCGGTCGGCCAGGTCGCACTGATGAAGCTCTATGCCGAGTTGTTCACCGAGGCCGGCATTCCGTGCGGACAGGTGCTGCTTACCAGGGATGACTTCAGTCACAGAACCAGGTATCTGAACGCAAGGAACACGCTCTACACGCTGCTGCGAGGAGGCTGCGTGCCGGTAGTAAACGAGAACGACACGGTAGCCACCGATGAGATAAAGTTCGGGGAAAACGACACTCTGTCCGCACTCGTGGCCGCCTGCGTGGATGCCGACCTGCTGGTGAACCTGTCGGATGTTGACGGACTGTACGACGGCGACCCGCGGCAGGGCACAAGCTGCCGTCTGATCGACGAAGTAGCCAGGATAACCCCAGAGATCGAGGCGATTGCCGGCGGCACGGAAGGTGACTGCGGCAGCGGGGGCATGAAGAGCAAGATAGATGCGGCAAAGATCGCCGTGAGCTCCGGTGTGCGGATGGTGATCGCAAACGCCGCACACGAGAACGTGGTAGCCAGAGTAGTGGCCGGTGAAGATATCGGAACCCGGTTTCTGAGCAAGAAAGTAGGGCTCAGTCACCGGAAGCGCTGGATCGCGTTTGGAAACCGCGTCGGTGGGACGATAGCCATTAACGAAGGGGCAAGAAAGGCGCTTCTCGAGCGTGGCAAGAGTCTTTTGCCCGCGGGCGTAGTGGCTGTTCAAGGCTCGTTCGAGGCGGGCTGCCTGGTCGCGGTAGTCGACGGCAGTGGATGCCAGATTGCCAGAGGACTTGCAAACTACGGCAGCTCTGAGATAGGTTTGATAATGGGCAAGAACAGCTCCCAGATCGAGAGTATACTGGGACACAGCGATTTTGACGAGGTGATCCATCGCGACAACCTCGTCCTTGGAGTGTAGCCCCCTCCAGACCTGAGCGGGCTTCGGGACAAACGTCCGCGAAGCATGGTCAGTAGATACTTCGTGGGCAAATGCCCCGAAGACGTGTGCAGTCAGCTTCGGGACAAACGTCCGCAAAGCATAGTATGGGGGGCGGGTCGGGAGTAACAATATGACCGATGTTGAACTGATCTGCAAGCGTGCAAGAGACGCTTCAATAAGACTGGGAATGACGGGCAGCAAGCTCAAAGACGCAGCCCTGCTTGCAATGGCTGACGCCTTCGAAGCCAACAAAGAGTGCATCTTCGCAGCCAACCGGATCGACCTGGCCGCTGCTGAGAAGTCCGGGATATCCGGGGCAATGCTCAAGCGCCTGGAACTGACCGACAAGAAAGTCGCGCAGATGGCGGAAGGTGTCAGGGAGATTGCCGCGCTTCGGGATCCGGTTGGAGAAACCATCGAAGGATACCTGCGCCCGAACGGTATGGAAGTAAAGCGGATTCGCGTGCCCTTGGGCGTGATAGGGATAATATACGAGTCTCGTCCGAACGTGACGGCCGACGCCGCGGCGCTGTGTTTGAAGGCTGGCAGCGCGGTGGTGCTGCGCGGCGGCAGTGAGGCGATAAACTCGAACCTGGCGATCGCAAAGCTCATCAGAGAGGCCATCTCGGCCAATTCGCTGCCTGAGGACGCGGTGGGGATAATCGAAACCACTGACCGGTCGGCGGCCATGGAACTGATGAAGATGAAGCAGTACATAGACTGCCTGATTCCACGCGGAGGCAAAGGGCTCATCCAGACTGTTGTCGAAAACTCCACAATCCCCGTCATCGAACACGGCGACGGGAACTGCCATATGTATGTGGATGCATCGGCTGACCTGAAGATGGCACAAGATCTTGCGTTCAACGCCAAGGTACAGAACCCAAGCGTGTGCAACGCGATGGAGACACTGCTGGTAAGCGAACAAATAGCCGCCGAATTCCTACCAACAATGTGTAAGCGCCTTGCCGAGGCCGGCGTCGAAATCCGTGGGTGCGAGAAAACGGCGGCCATTGTACAAAACGCAAGACCTGCCACCGAAGAGGACTGGCAGACTGAATATCTGGACCTCATTCTGGCGGTCAGAGTAGTCGGGGACCTTGGCGAAGCCATAAGCCACATTTCGAAATACGGCAGCAGACATACTGAGGCAATAGTCACCGAAGACCTGACAGCGGCCAGGCGCTTCACCACCGAGGTAGATGCGGCTGCGGTGTTTGTTAATGTGTCTACTCGATTCACCGACGGCTACGAGTTCGGCAAGGGTGCGGAGATGGGCATCAGCACCCAGAAGCTCCACGCCAGAGGTCCTATGGGGATTGAGGAGATAACGACATATAAATACGTTGTCACCGGCAGCGGCCAGTTGAGGGGATAGGGCATTGGAGGCTGTCGGACTGATGGGCGGGACCTTTGACCCGATACATTTCGGCCATCTGATCCTGGCTGAACAGGCGCGGGAAGCACTCAACCTGAGCCGGGTTGTGTTCGTGACCGCAGGTTCGCCGCCACACAAGGCGGGGGCTGTCGTGTCGCCTGCCGAGAAGCGCTTCCAAATGGTGAGCATCGCGATTGAGGGAAACTCAAATTTCGAGTGTTCGAGAATGGAAATTGATCGCCCGGGGCCATCCTATACAGTCGATACTCTGCGTGCGCTGCGCTCGGAATACCCGGCAGACACGCGCATCTATCTGCTGCTTGGAGCGGACGAAGCGAAGGACTTCGCTTTGTGGCGTGACCCAGAAGGCATACTGGATATGGCCACCGTGGTGGTGGCGAACAGACCGGGAATATCGACACAAGAGCAGCTCTCCAATCTGCCTGGTGATATAGGCAAGCGGATGGTAAGGCTGCAGATGCCGGGAGTGGACATCTCGTCGACCGACATCCGGCAGCGAGTGGCCGAGGGAAGATCGATTCGCTATCTGGTTCCCGCGGGCGTTGAGGAGTATATTACTGAGCATCGACTTTACGCACCACGATAGGGCGCCCATCTGAGGGGAACAACCTATTGTTGTGGTATCTTATCCGCGGCACGGAGGAAATAGATGAAGGGCACGTCCTGGTTCGCATTCATTTTGGTAGTCATATTCGGAGCTACGGTCGGGATATTTGGCGGCAGTCAACTGGCAAAGTATATAGACGCTGCGCGCACGATGCACACGAGCGGGTGGGATATTATCAAGCGCGATCCGTTTGGAGGGAGAGAAATTGTGCGTATCCTTCTGCTGGGTATCGACGACACACAGAAGGGCAGCAAGGACAAAGATGGGCTATCTGACACAATCGTCGTGCTGGCCCTGAACCGCGACAAAAGGGAGGCCAGGGCAATCTCAATTCCTCGAGACACGATGGTTGATATACCAGGCCACGGTACCCGCAAGATCAACTCCGCACACGTACTCGGCGGCCCGGAGATGACCAGGCAGGCTGTGTCGGAGCTTCTTGGAGTCAGCGTCGACTACTACCTGAAGACCGACATATCAAGTCTGGCCAAGCTGGTGGACATGGTCGGTGGGGTGTACATCGTGGTGGACAAGAATATGAAATACACCGACCGGCGAGGCGGGCTCTACATCAACTTGAAGGCCAGTCCCGAAAAGCAGCTCCTGAACGGTGAACAGGCGCTTGGGTTCGTTCGTTTCCGCCACGACAAGTTCGGAGACACGGGCTATGACATAAAGGACGGCGAGAAGATACCGAGTGGCCGAATTGTTCGTCAGCAGTACTTTATCAGGGCTCTGGCCAATCGCATCCTGAGTATGCCGCACAAACGTGACCGTATGAAGGTGCTTGAGACTGCCTATGAGAAGAAGTTCATAGTAAGCGACTTGAACATGGTGGATTGGGAGGCCTTCGCGGACTTCTTCAAAGACTTCGAGCCCGAAGAGACTCAGATGGATGTCCTGCCCGGCACCCCTCAAATGGTGCACGGGGCAAGCTACTGGGTGCCGGATCAGGCCGAGATTCCCAACATTGTGGCCCAGAACATGGAGTACACCATCGATCCGCCCGATCCAGGCGAGACGGCAAAAGTGGAGGTGCTCAACGGTTCGGGGATTAGCGGGGCGGCTCAGGAACTTGCTGATCGGCTTAAGGCCGAAGGCTATCAGGTGACGCGGACCGGCAACGCGCCGACTTCCGGACATCTCAAGTGCAGCATCATCACGTACAAGGGCAAGACGAAGCCGGTGCAGCGACTGGCTCAACTGATCGATTGCAGCAACATAATGGAAGAGCAAGCCGCCAATCCCGGAGCGGATGTTACCATAATCATAGGAAAAGACTACGCGGCACGAAAGCCGCTTCAATAGGACCGGCACAGCCGAAGAACGGCAGTTAACACGAAGAGGGCCGTCGATTGGTTGGTTCCAGCAGGACGCAATAAACCCTTTTCGAGGAGAATCACTATAGACACAGAACAGAAACTGGAAGTAACTCGCGCGCTATTGGACGAAAAGAAGGCTCTCGACATCGAGGTGATAGCCCTTGAGGGCCGAGCGTTGTTTGCAGACTACTTCGTGATATGCACAGGCACATCGAACACGCATATCAAGGCGATTGCGGACGGTCTGCTTGTTGAGGGCAAGGAGCGTGGTCTGAGGAAGCTACACACCGAAGGGTATTCTCAGGCCAAATGGGTGCTGATAGACTACGGCGACATCATCGTCCACATATTCGCACAGGAGGAGCGCGATTTCTACGACATCGAGTCTCTCTGGAGGCAAACCGAGAGCCTGGTCAGAAACAAGGCGGAATGATGGAATCGCTCAACGCTGACAAGATCAGAGCTCAGGTCGAGTTTGATCGGCTGATGGTGGCCGCTCGTGCACAGAAGATGCGCGGCGATCTGCTCGAGGCCGAGAAGGCCTTACTCAAGGCGCTTGCCATACGTTTTGACGACCTGAACGCGCGGGAACTGGCGGCAGACATTCTCTTTGAACGAGGCGATTTTGAGAAGGCCGCCAAGCACTACAAGAGCCTGTACTCAACTGAGCGGCCCAGACCTTCCGCGGAAGCCGGATACGCAAGATGCGTGCTGAAGATAGCGGAGATCGCACAAAAGCGAGAAGAGCTTCTGAACCCGATGAACGCACAAACCGCCGCATTCGTTCCCGAACGGAGGACTCCGGTCGTTGCCGCGATTCTTTCAATGATTCCCGGCCTCGGACACGTATACTGTGGACAGTTCACCAAGGCCATACTGGTCTTTTCTTCGTGGCTGTTCTTTCTGATTCTCATCTATATCTT
>CAYSLA010000112.1:7087-8201 GCA_964431685.1 uncultured bacterium
GGACACGACCTTGCTTTGGCTATCACTATGATGGTTCGGGTTATCTCGGTGTGAGGAATGTGCACCCTGGCAACCTTTTCTACGACACCTCCCAACTCACCGATAATCGGCCTGGCGGCAGTGAGTTCCGCCTCGCACTCGTGACCCTTCTGAGCGATGAGCTGACCACCCACCCGCACAAGCGGCAGACAAAACTCCGCCAGCACGCTCATATCAGCAAGCGCCCGTGCGAACGCGGCGTCGTAACTCTCTCTGAACTGGCGCCTGTGTCCCGCATCCTCCGCCCGAGCGTGCGCAAATTCTACGCCACCTATCTCAAGCCTTTCTGCGGCGTCTCTGATGAAATCCAGCTTCTTTAGTGTGGAGTCCATAAATGTCACGTGCAGATCCGGGCGCGCAACCTTAATCGGCATCCCCGGAAACCCCGCACCCGTTCCAACGTCCACAACTCTCGATCCCTCCTGCAGTCTGACCGCGGAAAGAGAGGTCAGCGAGTCGAGGTAGTGGTTGGTAACTATGGCATTGGGGTCGGTGATTCTGGTAAGGTTCAGATTGGTGTTACATTCACACAGCAGCGAGGCAAACTCGTCAAGCAGACGAAGCTGTTCGTCAGTCAACTCAAGCCACAGGTCTGAGCAGCCTGACTTCAGTACATCCAGAGGAAGGAAAGCCATACACACCCCCTACAAAAACATTCCGTCCTCGGAGTCACTCGGGGACGGAATGCTATTACTACGGTTCTCTTGGGTTGGTACTGCCAAGCCCATATTTGGTTGTGTATTCACTTCTGCTATATGCTTACTTCTTGTACCCATATTTGACGACAGACCTACTTGTTTGTATCCATTTTCTTTCTTAATTTTTCGACATACACCGCCAGTATGGCGGTGTCCGCGGGAGTGATCCCAGGAATACGCGATGCCTGGCCCAGCGTGCGGGGACGCACCACGTCCAGCTTCTCCTTTGCCTGCCTGGATAGCGACGGCATAGATGCATAGTCAGTATCGTGAGGCACAGACACGTGCTCAAGTTTCTCTGCCTGCAGGACCTGCTCCTTCTGGCGTTCTATGTATCCGCTGTACTTGATGCCAAGTTCAACCTGCTCCTCCACATC
>CAYSLA010000112.1:8301-11487 GCA_964431685.1 uncultured bacterium
AGCCGGTGTTCCGCTCTTGAGGTAAGCAGGCGGTACGGGTCGGCGACGCCCTTGGTTACAAGGTCGTCGATCATCACGCCAATGTATCCCTGGCTTCGCTCGATGACTACCGGCTCGTCACCCGAAAGCTGCCTGCAGGCGTTGATTCCCGCAATCAGGCCCTGCGCCGCAGCTTCCTCATAGCCCGACGTACCGTTGATCTGTCCGGCCAGGAAGAGTCCCCCAACCTTCTTTGTCTCAAGCGACGGGCTTAGTTGCGTTGGCTGCACAAAGTCGTATTCGATGGCGTATCCCGGCCGGAACACGTGCACGTCCTCCAGACCGGGTATGGTTCGGAGGAACTCGATCTGCACATCCTCGGGCAGGCTGGTGGACATACCCTGGACGTAAAGCTCGTCGGTATCCCAGCCTTCCTGTTCCAGAAACACCTGGTGTCTGGAGCGGTCAGGAAACTTGACAATCTTGTCCTCAATGGACGGACAGTACCGAGGCCCCACCCCCGATATTCGCCCGCCATACATCGCGGAGCGCTCGAGATTCGCCAGGATGACGTCCCTTGTGCGGTCGTTTGTGTATGTGAGCCAGCAAGGCAGCAAGCTCTCGCCGCGATCCTTGACCGGGCGCGCCCGGTCAAAAGACATGAACGAAAACGGTCCCGCTTCCGGCTCGGACTCTTGCAACTCGCACTTGCTCAGGTCCACGGTCTTCTTGTCGATGCGCGGAGTCGTGCCAGTCTTGAGGCGTCCGAGTTCAAGGCCGATGTCCCGCAGACTATCGGAGAGTCCCTCGGAGGCGAACTCTCCCGCCCGTCCGGCGTGTATCTGGGTCTCGCCAATATGGATGAGCCCCTTTAGGAATGTGCCTGTTGTGACCACAACGGCTCTGGAGTAGTAAGTTGTGCCCGTCTGTGTACGCACACCCCGAACGCGGCAGCCCTCTACCACAACTTCCTCCACCATTGCCTGAACCAGCTTCAGGTTGGGCTGATTCATCAGTGTTCGGCGCATGTATGCTTCGTACTGCCGCTTGTCCACCTGTGCGCGCAGGGCGTGAACAGCGGGGCCCTTACCGGTGTTGATGAGGCGGATGTGTGTGTAGGCCGCGTCAGTAGCCAGCGCCTGCTGGCCGCCAAGCGCATCGATTTCGCGTACAAGATGGCCCTTGGCAGGCCCGCCCAGGCTGCAGTTGCAGGCCATCTGGGCGACGGTGCTTATGTTAATGGTGAGCAGTAGCGTGGAACGCCCGAGACGTGCGGCGGCAAGCGCAGCCTCACACCCAGCGTGACCAGCTCCCACCACGATAACATCGTAGTCGTACATACACATATTATACAGCCCCCGCCCGCATGCTGGCGAATGCGCGATCGTGCTATAATGACCGGTGATGCACTCGGTCGGATGCGATCCGAGACCGCACCTGGCTAAGAACTCACGGGCGACAGAGAAGTATCTCATACGAATGAAGGAGACTGGTATGAAAAGGCTGCTTTTCGGACTGTTTGCCGCGGGGATCTGGATCACTGCGCTGCAATGCGGCGCGGCCCAGGAGAAGGAGAACGCGTATCTGTGGAAGCCGCGCGTGACCTCCGTGACTATCTTCAAGAACGGGCTGGGGTTCTTCATGCGAGAGGGAGAGGTTGGGCTTCGTGACGGGTGGAGCGTGTCCGACGCAGTACCCCCTGCATCGTTTGGCACACTTGCCATATTCTCGCACAAGTCGGACGAGACGGTTGATGTGGTCGGCTCCGGCCCAGGTGAGATTGTGGAGTTCGACGGCAAGGACGCGCCGGACGATGCGGCCTCCAAACGCTCACGGCTGGAAGACAGCCAGTTCCTGAGCGTGCAGCTCACTTACAAACGCGAAGGCAGAGACTACAGCGCGGCGGGCCGACTGGCGTCCGTGGGTCCGGAGTATGTGGTGCTGGACTCCGACAGCGGCAGTTCCGCGGTGCCGCTTGACGGGATCAGGAAGCTTCAGATACTGGACAACCCGCTTCGTGTGCACGTGCGCTCCGATTCCGGCAAGGCGCCGATAAGGACCAAACTAGGCATGGCCTATCTTCGCAAAGGCGTTACATGGATTCCCGAGTACACGCTCAGACTCCTCGATGATGAGAATGCTGAACTCACCCTGCGCGGCACGATCGTGAACGAAGCGGAGGACCTGGTGCATTGCGACGTGAACTTCGTTGTTGGTGTACCAAACTTCGTGCACACTGACTTTCTCGCACCTGTGGCCGTCGGGCAGGTCATCCGGACCATAGGCGCAGCCGTTGCACCGCCAAGTGTTTCCAACCAGATCGCCAGCCGCGCTGGCATTGCGCAGGATGCCGCGTATGCCGAAACTGGTGTGGGCGACAGGCCAGTAGACTCCGGCGGTCGCGATGTCACTGGAAGCCTGCCTCAGTGGGAAGGAGCGGGAGCCTCGGACTACACCGTCTACACGCGCAAGGACCTCACTATACGGCGCGGCGAGAAGATGATCGTGAATCTGTTCGTCAAGCGGATCAAGTACAGTCACGCGTACAACTGGTCTCCGCCGGATGAGCTTCGACACAACCTGGTGCTGCAGAACGACACCGACAGCGCCTGGACAACAGGGCCATGCCTCGCAATGAGTGGAAGCAACGCGCTGAGTGAAGACCTGCTCAAATACGTGCCCAAGGGCGGCAAGGGCGAACTGCCGGTCACCACGGCAGTGAACATAACCCACGAGCAGAAAGAGGCCGAGACCGAGCGTAAACTCAAACACTACTCGCCAAACAACGTCAGTTTTATGGACCTGGTGACGGTGGGCGGCACATTGGAGCTGAAGAACTACGGAGCCGAGCCCGCTGATCTTACCGCGGAGATTCGCGTCAAAGGCAAACCGATTTCCGCATCAGACGACGGGGTCATTAAGATCGACACCCAGGACCTGCGTCTCACCGAGCGAACTGCCACGATCAAATGGACAATGACCATCGGCGCGGGAGGGACCAAAGTTCTGCGCTACAGCTATGAGAGGTACGTCCCGTCTAACTGAAGTGGCGTAGTATTGTAGTGTGTGTAGTGTCGTATCGGGTGCTCTTCTCTCTTAGGATATGTTTTCTTGAGAACTAATTCTGGTGTGGCGTCCCATAGGTGGTATTTCCTATGCAACGAGTGGTTTTCCCGTGTATGTCCACTGGAACGGTTTGGCTCTGGT
>CAYSLA010000113.1:0-2374 GCA_964431685.1 uncultured bacterium
ACTGCGCTTCACACTACGACTGGGACATAGGGCAGTGGTACTACTACCCGGACGGTCTCTTGAGTTATGTGAAGAACGTGGACGTATTCCATTGCCCAAACTACAAACCCAAACCCGCGCACTTCAGGGGTCCCACGGTTATTCCGCGGTCGTGGGGTTACGGAACTATGTCGTGGCTGTGGAGCAAGACAGAAACGGATATTGCGGCTATGCCATACGGTATAGCGGGTACTGTAATAATAGCTGAGTCACATATGGGCACCGCGACCGGTGCCAAGGACGACCTGTACGGCTGGGCCTGTATTCTCGCGGAAGTAGCCGCCGAGATGCAGGATTCCAGGTTTAACAAGCCATCCGGCACGTGGTATCTGATGCGGGTCTCCCACAACAACGGCAGCAATTTCATCTTTGCTGACGGGCACGCCGAGTGGGCCAAGCAGAGCCAGATGCGCATGCACCAGTTCATAGTCCAGGGCCCGGATGACTACCTGTGGGACTACAAAGGAAAGTAGTGTCGGAAGCGAGGACACTCAAAGGAGGTGATAGCACAGCACTAACTGAATAGGACTGCTTTGGGAGGCAATCCCAGAGACATTGCTCCGCATTCCAAGGGAATGAGACAGGAGCACAATAACCACAAACAGAAAGATGAGAAAGACATTCGCTTTGTTATTGGTGATCGGAGTTGCGGCTGTATGCCTGGCGTCTGCCGCAAGTGCGGCGTGGCTCGTTCAACAGAAACCCGCCAACGTGATAAACGTGGCAGGTGGAACGACTTGGACAACCACCTTCGGTGCAACCGAAGCCGACTTTCTTGGCGAGATCTACGCCATAGCCGGCAAGTCGAACAATACTTCGCCGGGAGGCAGCTATGCGATCCCGGTTGAGTGGTCGCTTGGCACTGTCACGCTCGGTGACTGGAGCTGGCAGTTCGGCGGAGTCTGCTACCACTTCCACACCGCAGGCGACTTCGCAGGTGGAACAGCCAGCATCAACTTCGACTACACCTCGGCTCAGCAGGGCAGAGTCCGCGGCACCGTCGGAGTCGGAACAGTCGCGCCCACGGTGGACTCAACCTATGGCGGTTTCAGTGCTTGGCCAATGACATCCTCTGTAGTAGTCTGGGGAGACTATCCTGGACTGGGCGGCTATGGAACGCTCAACAGAACGGTGACGTTCGACCTGCCCGCAGGCCAGGACGTCTATATCGGGGTGAGTGGAAACGCCACCGACTCTGACAAGATATTCCTGAAATCCATCTCGATAACCAATCCGGTTCCTGAGCCCGGCTCGATGCTGGCCCTCGGAAGCGGACTGGTCGGTCTGCTGGGGTTTGCTGCACGCAGAAGGAGATAGACTCCAACGACGCACCTTATCTCGAACTGGATGGGGTATCTCTGCCGGAGATACCCCAGTTTTTGTTACAAGGAAGGACAATGACACTTCGAGAGCGACACCTGAAGCAGAAGACCTGCCAACCTCTGGACAGGCTACCGTGGAAGACAAACGGCCCCTGGGAAGAAACGCTCAAGCGATGGCAGACAGAAGGCCTTGAGGGAGATTGGGCGGAGGTGCTTGGAGTCGAACCCGAGTTCAACCAGGCCCCCGTCAACCTGGGATTCAGCCCCTGGTTTGACGATAGGCTGATCGAAGACAGGCAAGAAACACAGATCCGCCAGGACAAGTGGGGCATGATCTTCGAAACGCGCAAGGACGGCTGCTCGATGCCGCGATGGATTGAACATCCGGTAAAGTGCCGCGCTGATTGGGAGAGGCTGCGAGACGAGCGGCTGAACCCGGACGACCCCACGCGGTTCCCCGAAGACTGGGATGATATCACCTCCAGAATCAACTCCGACGACCGGCGCGTCACAATCCTCGGAGCGTACGAGTATGGGGTTTTCGGGACCGCGAGAACCCTGCTTGGCACGGAAGAGGTGCTGGTGGCGTTCTATGACGATCCGGACTTGATGCGCGAGATATTGGACTATATGACCGACTTCTCGATCGCGATTTTTGAGAAGGTGGTGGTCAAGCTGAATGTCGACGTCGTTCATATCTGGGAGGATATGGCAGGCAAGAACGGCAGCTTGATTTCGCCGAATTTGATCCGTGAGTTCATGCTACCAAACTACCGCAAGGTCAAGCAGTTCGTAGACAGGCACAATATCCCGGCGCTGCCGCGGCGATTCGGATGGCAATCTCAGAGAATTGGTGCCTTGCGTTTCACGAGGCAGGAATGAACCGCTATCTTCCGTTCGAAGTGGCGGCCGGAAACGATGTTCTGGACTACCGCCGCAGGTTCCCTGACCTGTGCATGTGCGGCGGAATAGACAAGCGCGTGCTGCCACTGGGCCGAGATGCGTGGCGACCT
>CAYSLA010000113.1:2474-11467 GCA_964431685.1 uncultured bacterium
GATGTATCATGGCAAAACTTCTATGACTTTCACATGGAGTTGAAAGAGCTGATGTTTTCGGATGAGTCGTAAGGGCCGCAGTTGCCTGGGAGTTCTGACCTGATATCGTGAATACCCGAATTAGCGAACTCTGGCAACAAGCAACACAAGGAGCATGCTAACTGTGGAGACAATGACCGGAAGAGAGCGGATAATGACCGCCCTCAGAAACGAGCAGCCGGACAGGGTGCCTGTAACCCCTGACATCTCGACGATGATACCCATCAAGCTGACCGGCAAGCCTTTCTGGGAAGTGGAGTACAATCAGAACCCATCGTACATGAGCGCGTATGTCGATGCGGCGAAGTTCTTCGGAATTGACGGATGGTTGTTTGATGGAGGCTTCGCTTTCCATCAGAAGAGCAAGATCGAATACCAGAGCGAAGTAGTCAGCAGGACCGAGGAGAAATGGGAAGTCCGCACAGTAATCAGCACGCCGGACGGAGACCTGACCTTCCTCACCGTGTACCCGTGGGACAATTCCTGCACGGTCACTGAAAAACCCATCAAGAACTTCAAGGAAGACTTCAAGAAGATCAGACACCTGTTTTCTGACGTCGTGTCCTGCGACGGGCGCAATTACTGGCAGCTAAAGAAGCAGATGGGCGAGGACGGGATGGTGTGCTGCTGGATAGGAGTCCCCGGATTCCAGAACTACGTTGGCTTGATGAGCCTGGAACAGATCACCTACGCGTATTACGATAGCCCGGAGTTTTTTGAGGAGATGATAGCTCTGCACGAACAAGTCACTCTCCAGAAACTGGAGATGGCAATCGACGCCGGAGTGGACTCTATCCTCACAGGAGGCAGCGGCTCAATAACCATGCAGTCACCCGAGTTGTGGCGCAAACTCTCGCTGCCCAGCATCAAGAGAGTTACCAAGAGATGCAAAGAAGCCGGGATAATCTGTGGAATTCACTCCTGCGGCAAGGAGCGCTATATGGTCGAGACCTGCGCCAACGAAACTGACCTGAACTACATAAACCCGCTTGAGATACCTCCGATGGGTGACTGCGACTTGGCGGAGCTCAAGCAGAACTTCGGTGACAAGATCGCCCTTATGGGGAACCTTCACACAACTGAAGTAATGCTTTACGGCAGCGTAACGCTCGTCAGGCGCGAAAGCCTGAAGGCAATCCTGGCAGCGGGAGAAGGCGGGGGTTTTGTCCTTTCCACGGGCGATCAGTGCGGCAGGGACACTCCTTTTGAGAACATATATGAGATGGTGCGAGTCGTCAAGGAATTCGGCAACTACCCACTCGACTCCGACGCAATCAAGTCGGAACTGGAACGCATCGAGAAAGCGAATCTGAAATGAACCTTTGTGACCTCCGAAACACCTGGCAGCTCCGTCACGAAGAACTGCACTGCGACAAGGATCATTATCCCTCCGTGATATGCAAAGAAGACGGGTGGATGCGTGTGGATAGTCTGCCGTGCGATGTTCACGTTCCGCTGATTGAGAACGGAGTGATAGACGACCCGGTCGTCTCCGACAACTACCTGAAATGCGAGTGGATAGAGTCCAAGTCGTGGTGGTTCAAGAAGGAATTCAGCGCGGGCAGGGAACTGCTCCAGTCACATAACAGCGAGCTGGTGGTGGAGGGTCTGGATGTCAAAGCGGACTTGTTTCTGAACGGATATCACCTTGGCCATCACAGCAGCGCAATGTATCCTTTCCGAAGAGATGTAAGGGACTGCCTGCGAGAAGGCGACAACGTTCTGGCCATACGCGTGACCTCCGGCCTGGAGCACTTCAGCGACCTTGACCTGGCCAAGATAAAGGACTTCATATCGTGCGAGTACAAGCGGGACCGAGCGCCGAGGGGCGATAACAGACGCGTGTTTGTCAGGAAGCCTCAATATGTTTACGGTTGGGACTGGTGCCCAAGGATCGCCACCTGCGGTATCATGGGCGATGCGCGGATAGAAGCCTCTGACGAAATAGCAGTGAGGCACGTTAAGTTCACCACACGCGTCATTTCGACCGCAGGGAGAAATCTCCCACAAGGAGATTCCTCACATTCGTTCGGAAGGACAGTCGGGAGTCTCCAGCAAAATGCGGCGCAGGTCACCATTGAAGCTGAGATAGACAACCTGGAGCCGACTACCACGTTGGATGCCAGCGTGGAGGTGGAAATAAGTCTCGAAGGTGTTCCGGTCCAATCTTCGCTGCAGGACGTTTTTCTAACGTCAGGGCTGAACTATGTCACGTTTGAGCTCACGATAGACAACCCGAAGCTGTGGTGGCCAAACGGTATGGGCGAACAGAACCTCTACACGGTGCAGGTACGCGCCACAACAGCAAACGGCAACACCGACTCCCGCGAGTTCAAAGCAGGCATCCGTACAGTCCGACTGAACACTGACCGGATAGACCGGGACGGTCGAATGTTCGCGTTCGAGGTCAACGGGATCACCACATTCTGTAAAGGCGGCAACTGGGAAACGCCTGACTGCATCTACGGGAGAGTGACCGACCATACTTACGAGACGCTCTTGCGGGAGGCACAACAAGCACACTTCAATATGCTCCGTGTCAACGGCGTCAATGCGTATGAGAGGGACTACTTCTATGAGTGCTGTGACCGTTTCGGCATTCTGGTGTGGCAGGATTTCTGCTTCAGTTGTGCCGCGTACCCCGATGAACTGGACTGGTTCAGGCGAGAGGCCGAAAACGAAGTAGACTATCAGACGAAGCGGCTGCGGAACCACCCGTGTATCGCGCTCTGGTGTGGCAACAACGAGTGCAACGGGCTACTCTTGACCTATCAAGACAAGAGCTACTGGGCCGGTGACAAGAAGCCGGCCTCGCCAGGAGGAACAATCCTCTATAACGAGATCATGCCCCGGATCGTGCGATCCAACTGCCCGGACATTCCCTACTGGAACTCGTCTCCTTTCGGAGGCGTTGACCTCCAAAGCAACGAATGCGGCGACAGGCACCATTGGGATTGCTTCATGAACGAGGACATCGAGAAGCGCATCATACCAGAGGAGTACGACGAGATTGCCTGCAAGTTCGTGTCGGAGTTCGGGTGCGTAGGCCCAACACGCAAGTCCTCCCTGCTCAGCTACTACGGCAGTGAAAGCGTAGAAATGGACGATGCGGTGTGGAAACTGCACACGAACACTTTTGAGAAGGGCACTCTGGCGGCGGCCATTCGGAAGCACTACAGCGATCCGGACAACCTTTCGCTAGAGAAGTACCTGTTGTATGGGGGACTGTTTCAGGGTTCAATGTTGGAGTATGCGCTGGATTCAATGCGATGCGCGGAGAACAACTATGGAGCTCTGATCTGGAGCTATAACGACGCCTGGGGCGAGGTGGGATGGGGCATAATCGACTACTATCTCACACGGAAGCTCTCTTACTACTTTGTGAAGCGCGCCCTTGCTCCAAGAAGACTCATCCTGCGAAGCAACGCAGATGTGATAAACGTATTCTGCACCAATGACACTCCGGAATCAGCACAGTTTGACCTTGAGCGCGGTTACACCAGCTTTGAGGGCGTCAAGCGGGACGCCGCTGACATCCGAGTGACTCTGGAACCCTGGTGCAAGGCAGCCCTGGTCGCCCGAATGAACGTGGGGACACACAGCGTTCAGGAGGGATTGTACTATGCAACGGCCAATGCGGACTGCGGCATCATACCGGCAACGCTCAGACAGGCTGACTTCAGGACTCTGCAGTTGTCAGAGCCAACGGTCAAAATCACGGAAGTAAACGAGTTGGAGGGGACAACAGTCTTTACCGTGCAGAGCGACAGATACGCTCACGCTGTACACTTTGGGCTGGACGACACAATCCGGCTTTCGGACGAGTATTTCGATTTGCTTCCCGCAGAGTCAAGACAGGTGACGGTCTATGCGCCGTCATCCGTTCTTTGCGGATGCGGGATCGAGGCAAGCTCGGTCTACTGAGACCAGACTAACGAGACTACACGCTGCACGGAAGGAATCAAAGGAATTGAAACCGTTACTCTCAGTCCTCTTTCTTGCATGGCTCGCCAGTGTCTGCAGGCCGGCCCTGGCCGCTGAGGACAATGTAAAGATCAAACCAGTGCCGCCAGTTCCAAAACAGACGGTGGGCAAGATATCTTCCGCCTACAACTGGATTCTGAAGGATCGCATCAGGGGCATCTACGGATACATCGGCAACTGGCAGAACAAGGAGCTTATGGACAACATCCAGAAAGCTGGCTTCAACACCTTGCTGGTTCACACAATGTCTACGGCAATGTCCGAGAAGGGCTGGCCGGAAGAAGCCGCCCAGTGGGCCAAAGTCCAGAAAGAGCGCAAGCTCCGGATTATCATAAGTTGGCCTTACGGCAGCGATGAACGCTACGGTAACACGCAGTTCGGCGCCTACAACACCGGCACCTCCGAAATATGGACCAAGGGCCCCTGCCCGCTCTCTGAGGAATACTGGAACAAGGTCGTCGGGGACAGAGCCGTCATTGCCGCACAGACAGGACTGACCGGCATGGTAGTCGACATGGAAATGTACGCTGCAGACCACACCCGCTATCCGGGATCGTGTTATTGTGATGAGTGTTGGGGCCGCTTCATCCGCAACCACATCGGAGAGGATTTCCTCGGCAAGATCGACCCAACTAAGCGCGCGGCCTGGACCTCTGACAACGGCTTGTGGGAGGACTATGACAGGTGGCAGGAAAACGAGGTTACCAGGATTCTCAAGGTTATAGAGAAGCGTGTGCACGCGGTTGACCCTGGTTTCATCTTGGGCAATCTGCTTGACCCGGAGAGCCTTCCCGGCATGTCAAGGGGATTCGGAACATCGAGTATGCCCGCCCTGATATTCTCCGAGCTTGAGTACCATGGAAATGTGACAGGTGTGTCTGCAAGGGTCAAGCAGCTTAGAGACCAGGGATATCCCGCACTCTACGTCCCAGGGCTCTGGGTTCAACCCGTAACGCCTCCGCAACTGCCGGAGTTGATAATGGGGTCCGCGCCTCAATCCGCCGGTTACTGGATATGGACAACCGCGGCGTTCCGCGACAACGCTTCGGGGGATTACGCACACGCAAAGGGATACAGTCACGACGACTACTGGAACGTATTCCGGACCTCCAACAACGCCCTGATCGACTGGCTCAGATCGGGAGCCCAAGTGCCCAAAGCACCCGAAAAGGACGTCCCGACAGTGACAGTGCCATTCATATCGGCAGAGCCCGCAACTGATGCCGACTGGTCAAGGGGAGCCTTGATGGAAAACTTCGGTGAAGTCCATTCGGGAAAACCAGCGACTGCAGCTACCACGGTCCGCGCTCTGTGGGACGGCAACCGGGTATATCTGAAGGTAGTCTGCGACGAACCGGCGCCCGAGAAGATGGTGGCGCCGTCCGGCGACCGAGACAACGGGAACCTGTGGATGCAGGAATCGATAGAGGTGTTCTGGATGCGGCCCGACGGGGACAGGATGACCCACATCATCGTCAACAACGCGGGCACCATCGCCGATTCGCTGATGATTGGCATGCGGCCCGAAGCCCCAGGTTGGAACCCGGACATCAAGACGGCAGTGAGCAGTACGGACAAGGGCTGGGAGCTTGTCCTCTCCCTGCCAATTGATCAGGACGGCGCCGGCAAGATCAAAGCCGGAGACAAGCTCCGACTGCAGGTCGGCCGCAACCGACCCGGAGGCGGCGAGACCACTTGCTGGGCGCCGGTAGGCGGAATGTACAAGGCAGCCCCGCACTTGTGGGGAGTGTTGACCCTCAGTGCGGACAAGAACGTGGCGCCTGCTAGATCGAAGGACGAAGACTCAACCCTGGACAATCTATCCCCCCGTCTTTCCTGGATCCGGGACAAGGGCATGCGGATGGGATACAACTATCGCGTGCCGGTGGAGTGGTATGCCAAAGCTGCTGAGGTGGGAATCAACGCGATCATTTCCAGGCTGGAGATCGCCAACGATCCCAGCGGCGACGAACTGGTGGCTGACAAGTCTCCCAACGCGCCCGCCGTAGTCGACTGGCGCACCGTCAGGACCTCATCAATCGCTGCAAAGGACGCAGGCGTCAGATTCTTCTATATGCTGAACCCCGCGGCGTACGAATACAATGTGAACGACGGTTTTCGTGATAATCGCAGGCGCTACAACAATGGGACCGATTTCAGTCCACTGGACGACATCTACTGGACCAGGGTGGTAGAGAACCGGTTCTTGAGGGTCGCCAAACTGCTCCAGGGAGATGAATATCAGATCGATGGTTTCCTGATCGATCCTGAGCTCTATGCGCTCGGAGGCAGGCAGCCGGGATATGATGGTCTGGACTACGGGGACTTTGCTTTGGCGGAGTTCGTGAAGGACTCCTCCGCGAAGTTTGCGTTTGATGGACTCACGATAGAGGAGCGCAAAAGGAAGATAGCTGAGCTTGGACTTAACGAGAGCCTTTCCGAGTTTCAGTTCAACCGGATACGTCAACTAGCCGAAAGCACACGCACTAAGGTGCAGCGGCTAGTGCCTGACGCCATCTTGGGCTTCTTTCTGTGGAGATACGAGAACAATATCTGGCACAGAGCCGTTGCAGCGGGGTTTTCCACCCCAGGTGCGCCGTGCTGGGTTGGTCTGGAGTGCACTTACCCCGGAAGCTTTGACGAAGGCCTGTTGTCCCATCTGAAGAATGTGAGGGCACAGGCGGGAGTGCCGCTCTTGCTCTCTCCGGGCAGTGCCCTTCCCGGCTCTGACGGTCCGCGATATATGGACACCCTCAACACCGTTGCGGCCGGCAACCTTTATAGCAGGGCCATCAATTCGACGGGGGGTTACTGGTTCTGGGCTTTGAGCCGCATCTTCGGCCAGCCCGAAGAGATATCCGTGCCGTTTGACAACATGCTGAGAATCGTGAACGGCGAGCTCGATAAGTACTATGCATCCGGACGCACCTACAAATCGTCCCTGAAGCCGCACGCGTTTCCTGTTGAGCAGCCTGGAAACATCGAGACTCTCAGGAATGAGGTTGGCAATTGGGTTCCAGTGCCTGCCAGCGCGCTTCCCACAGACCCGCCCAGTGCACAGGGCCTTGCTCTTAGGGGTAGCGACCTGGCAGTGGCAGTGCCCGCTGAGACCGGACAGAAGCTGTCCTTTGTTGTCCGAAACCATCGCCTGGCACACTATCCCACGCCTACCTACACTAACGTATTCGCGCCGGACGGTAAGATATCCGAGCTGGAGACTGTACTGGTGGGCAAACAAGCCGAACTAAGCCACAGCGCGGATGCCTCGGGCGTATGGGTGTTGGGAGTCTCGGGAGGGCCACCCGTCGTTCCGAACGCATTTTCCGTACTTCCAACCACGAAATCAGCGGTTGTGGTGCCAGCGGACAGCGTGCTGAGAATGTTCGGATTCTCAAACAGTTTCAGCACCAGCGTGTTCTTCTACGTTCCGAAGGGGTGCAGTACGTTCGATATCCAGCTCTCCGGGGCCGCCGTCCTCCGTCTGTTCGATCCATCAGGCAAGGCGATTCTCGAACACAGCGAGGGCAAGACCAAACCGGTGGTTGTGGACGATGAACAGGAGGGCGCAGTGGCCAAAGGCACCGACAAAGACGCGAACACGATAACCGTGGACGATGACCAGAGCGGCCGGGTATGGTATGTCACGATATCGCAGGCAAACTGGGGATCCTATAGCATCCGGCTTGGCGGCATCCCCGCGGTCTTTTCCGCACGCCCCGAGCAGCTACTGGCGCCGAAACTGTAGCCCGGCAGCAGCGGCAGTTTCCAGGCTTGCACCAACAAACGGACCGGCTGACGATATCAGCCGGTCCGGCTCTTATGCGGTACTCCAACACCTCGGCTTTGCGATCTGCGATGATGATGGATACCTTCTATCTCCTCATCAGTTGGAGGCAGGTTCCCTCCCCCGGCTCAAGGCGTAACGGAATGACGGTCGTGCCCCGGGGAGCGCCTGGAACGGATACTCGTTGATCATTGAGGTTGTCGGCACCAGCAGACCGATCTGCGGTTTGATCACCTCGGTGCTCATTAGTATCGGCTCAAACTCGCGGGCACGGCGCTTTCCTGTGACCAGGGAGGTGGCCGCCTCCCTCACGAAAGCCCCGGTAGCTCCGTAGTCGATGTTGTGCACCATCGATGCCCGCTGGTCGTAGTATCCGTTGTTGTATTCCCATCCGCCAAAAAAGGCGAAAGCCTGGAGGAGCTTGCGCCCCCAAACCGTCTTCCGCCAGAAGCTCAACTCGCCGGTCACCCGGAAGTCTTCCTCGGTCTCCGGGTCGATTAGCCGTGGATAGGTCCATATCCATTCGGTTTCAATCGGTTGTCTGCCCGCATAGAGGCAGAGATCATAGTGCATCCGCAGGGCCGCATAGTTCGGGCTCCAGTTGTTGTGGTGGTCTTCAAAGTAAGACGCAGGCGACGATTTCCAGAGACGATGGCTGTGCACGGTTCCATTCGCGAAGCTGCCTGTGATTGATGAGCCTTCCGTGCCAACGGGAAGGCCCGGAGCCCCGGCCTGAACGCAGCGAATGCAGTGGTCAATGAACTCGCTCCACGACTCCATGCGAAACACCTGGAACTCATATGACAGTGCGCTCGGCTTGAAGCCCTCGGAACTGAAGGGTGACGGAGGAAAGAAAATCTCATCGAAACCGCCGTACGAGGTTCTCCACGCCTGGTTGAGCTTCTCAATAGAGCCAAACTTGCGGGCCAGCTTCGAACGGAAGGCAACCAAGGGCCAACTCGAACCGGCTCGATTGTAGAAGGCTGCCCGCTGGCAACGGTTCACCAGATCACGAAGCAAGTGCAGCTTCACCAGATGCCATCCGTACGGCAGGTTCACTGCGGTCAATGCTTCTTCAACGCGTTTCCACGCTGCCTCGGCCTGCGCCTTCTCGCTCTCCGGGAGTGTGCGTGCCGCCCACTCGAGTTCCAGTCGGCTCAATCTGGATTCTTCCTCGGCAGATACC
>CAYSLA010000114.1:0-11350 GCA_964431685.1 uncultured bacterium
GCTGGTGCAGGTGGTAAGGGTGCAACGGCCGATGTCCAAGGTGGCGGCGGATCTCACCTGCAGGTTGGCTTCCTGGGTTCCAACCTCAGCTTGCTTTCAGCGAAGAAGCTGGGGACTCTGGAGTTGCGGAATTCCGGTCTTCTGCCAGGCGAGACCTACACGATGAAGATATGGCGTGCAGACAATCCTGGCACCGGTGGATACAGCTCCTTCGTGACATCTTCTGCCCTTGAGGGCACGTTGTTCGAATCTGCTCATACCGAGCTGCTGATCCGCTGTCCGGGCGCCGTTCCTGAGCCCGGCAGCATGGTTGCCCTCGGCACAGGTCTGATGGGACTTGTTGGGTTCGTTCTGCGCCGCAAAGCGTAAATCGGACTCCGGCGTCTTTAGGACGCTATTGTCAGCGTAGAAGTGGGGCCTTGGAGTCAATTCTCCAAGGCCCCATTTCCTGTTTCAGGGATGCTGTGATGCATAGATTGCGCACGCGGGAACAACCGGCTCCGACAAGGCGCGACCGCACACCCCAGGCCGAAACGGCGCAACCAATTGGGGTTGAGCGCTCAGTCGTGAGCAAGTTGGATTGACTGGCAGGATCACAAGTGGGAGACAGCAAGAGAGTGGCAATAATGCTTCAGGCGTTGATACTGATCCTGGCTGCTGCGGGGGCGCACGCCGGCAACGCCACGACTGCGGACTGGTGGATAACCGCCAACGGCGGCACCATTCCCATCACAACGGCTGAGATAGGCGTCGACCTCAACGTCTCCACAGTGACACTGGATGTGTGGTATTCCACAGATGGCGACCACGCCGCCGTGAACACGTTCTTTGCCTGGGACACCACCGATACGGGTTGGCCCGGCAGCGGCGACACTATCCAGAACAAACTCACGGGGCAGGTTGCGACAGGCATCGATACCGTTCTCTGGCATAGGACTGATGTCAACAAGAACCTGCTGGTGGGCGCCCGGGGGAGCAATCCATTCCCATACGGCAACTATGTCTCCCTCAATGCTCTCTACGGCAGCAATCCGGCGCCCGCTACGACCGCCACCAGGCTGTTCTCTGTGACTCTGACCAA
Source organism: uncultured bacterium (assembly GCA_964431685.1). GTDB lineage: Bacteria > Armatimonadota > UBA5829 > UBA5829 > UBA5829 > CAYSLA01. The sequence continues at coordinate 1,082 of CAYSLA010000114.1, forward strand.
CATTGGCCTGGCCGCAGGCGAGAGTTTCGACGTGTTTCTCTACAACGCACCGGGCCCTGTCACGCCGGGCGGCGACACCTATCTTACTTCTACTTCGTCCCTGAAGATCAGCCCGACTTGGGCCAGCAAGCCTGTCAGGATCACAGCCGGTCTGGCCGTGGCGAGCACAGTGCTGGCCGCCAGATCCATCCCTGACGGGGGGCTCGCGGATCTCCGGGAGGTCGTGGTAACAGGCGTGTTTTCCGGGGGATTCTGGATAGAGTCGAGTGACAGGCTCGCGGGCATCTACGTTGAGTCTGCTTACCCTGCCGCTTTGGGACAGTCTCTGGATGTCTCGGGAACCGTGGGCACTGCCGCCGGACGAAGAACTCTATTGGCCGACTCCGTGCAAGTGTCGGTACAGCCCCAGACTGCTGTCAGGCCGCTGGCTGCTCCTGCCGAGTCACTGCACGCGCAATGCTTCCCGAATGGCGTATTGGTCACAACATGGGGACAGGCGACCTCCGACCAGGGGGCGGGTTACTTTACGATCAACGATGGCTCGCTCGCATCTCCGGTCAAGGTGTCGAGCGGTAGTCTGACTAGACCGGCGGCCGGGGCGTTTGTGGTTCTGACAGGGATTGCATCCACGGAGGGTTCACCGTCAGGCCTGGTGGTTATCCCTCGAATGCAGTCCGATATATCGGTGCCGTAGAAAGAGCCTCAGTGCAGCAGACTGCTCAGTGTGCACAGCAAGAACCCCCTCCAGCTAGACGTCAGTGCCGGCGGCATCCCAGGGCGTATCAGGCCCTTCCCTCCACGTACATCAGAGCCTGGGCACAGATTTATGAAATTCCTGTCTGTCTATGCTTGCTTTTCGGCTAGCATTGTGCGATAATATCGCGTCTTAAGGTGCAGTTACAGATGCCTACAGGACATTAAGCAAGTCGAGGATACCATGTACTACTGGAATAGAGAGGCCGAGTGCCTCGAAAGAGGCTCTCTGGACACACTCCGGTCGGAGCGCCTTAGAGCCACTGTGAGGCACGCCTACGATAGTGTGCCCGCATATCGCAAACGGTTTGACGAGATGGGTCTGAACCCGTCGGATATCAACGGTGTTGAGGATCTGTCCAAGATACCATTCACAACAAAAGCGGACTTCAGAGACAACTATCCATTCGGCATGTTCGCCGTACCCATGGATCGTGTTGTTCGGGTACACGCGAGTTCGGGGACGACCGGCAAATCCACTGTAGTCGGCTACACGCGTGAGGATGTCGAGACCTGGGCGGAGCTGATGGCGAGAACACTGGGCGCCGGCGGCACTACTCACGGTGATATTGTGCAGAACGCCTATGGCTACGGTTTGTTTACCGGCGGTCTGGGGGCTCACTACGGTGCAGAGCGCATCGGAGCGTCGGTGGTGCCGATTTCGGGCGGCAACAGCAAGCGCCAGATACAGGTGATGGAGGACTTCGGATCAACCGTGCTGTGCTGCACTCCGAGCTATGCGCTTATGCTTGGCGAGACTGCACAGGAAATGGGTGTGGATATGAAGAAACTGCCGCTAAGGGTGGGTTTCTTCGGCGCCGAACCCTGGACCGAGAACATGCGCACGCAGGTTGAGCAGGCACTTGCGATTGATGCTCTGGATATATACGGGCTGAGCGAGGTGATGGGGCCTGGTGTCTCATACGAATGTATGGAGAAGAGCGGTCTTCACGTAAACGAGGACCACTTTATCGCGGAAATAATCGACCCCGAGACGGGCGAGCAACTGCCTCCAGGCAGCAAGGGAGAACTCGTCTTTACATCACTGACCAAGGTTGCGTTGCCCCTGCTGAGATACCGCACTCGCGACATTACCTACATTGATGATCAGAAGTGCCCGTGCGGACGCACATTTGTGAGGATGCATCGTGTGATGGGCAGAACGGATGATATGCTCATCATCCGCGGCGTGAATGTATTCCCGTCTCAGATCGAAGGCGTGCTTATGGACATCAAAGGCACCGAGCCGCACTATATCATCGTTGTCGACCGGGAGAGGTCGGTGATGGACAACCTTGAGGTCTGGGTGGAGGTGTCGCCTGAAGTGCTTACGGACGAGGTGCGCGCGCTTGAGAGCCTGGAGCGTCACATTACCGAGGAGCTTCAGTCCACGCTTGGCATATCACTAAAGGTCAAGTTGGTGGAGCCAAAAACCATCGCAAGGAGCGAAGGTAAGGCAAAACGCGTAATCGACAGACGGGAGGTGTATTCATGAAAGTTGGGCAGTTGTCCGTGTTCATCGAGAACAAGTCCGGGCGTCTGGCGGACGTGACCAGAACTCTGTTCAAGTCCGGCATCAACATCCGTGCCTTGTCCATCGCTGACACCATCGACTATGGCTTGCTCAGGCTGATAGTGAACGAGCCGTTGGCCGCCCGCGCCGCTTTGGCGGAGGCGGGGTTTACCGTGGCTATCACTGAGGTGTTGGCGATAGAGGTGCCGGATAGACCCGGTGGCCTGGCCAACATCATCGACATACTTGCCGAGAAAGGCGTAAACATAGAGTATATGTACGCGTTTGTCGGCACTAGCGGAGATAACGCAATAGTGATCTTCCGCATCGAAAGGCTTGATGACGCGATAGCGGTCCTCAAGGAAAAGGGAGTCAGGATTCTAAGTGGAGAAGAGTTACACTCCATCTAGGTTCCCGGCCGATCTGCAAACAGGAGGAATGTTGGATGAAACGGTTGCTTATCGTAATGTGCGTGGCGCTGGCCGTCGGCTGCATTGCCGGTGCCGCTGGTGCCGCCCCCTACGTTATAGGGGCCATCTTCTCGACGACCGGCGACAATGCGCCCCTGGGCGTGCCGGAACGAGAGACAGTCGAGATGCTTGTCAAGCAGTTGAACGCCAAAGGCGGCATCAAGGGCCGCAAGGTCAAGGTTGAGTTCTACGACGACGGCGGGAAGCCGGAGCAAGCCGTGCAGGCCTGTGAGAAGTTGCGGGCAAACAAGGATGTGCTCGCTATCATAGGGCCAACCCTGTCCGGGCCCAGTCTGGCCATATCCGATATATGCCAGAAGGCCGGAATCCCTCTGGTTTCGTGCGCAGCCAGCATCAAGATCGTGAGCCCTGTGAAGAGCTATGTCTTCAAGACAGCGCAGTCTGACAGGCACGCTGTATCAAAGGTGATCGATATGATGAAGCGCAAGAAGATCAAGACCGTCGGGTTTATCCACGATGCGAACGCATTCGGAGCCAGTGGGCGCGATGAGTGGAAAGCCCTCTCGCCTAAGTCGGGGATCAAGACGGTCGCGGTTGAGTCATTCAACACTTCAGACACCGACATGACCAGCCAGCTTACGTCCATACGCAAAGCAAACCCGGATGCAATCGTGTGCTGGGGAACCAACCCGGGACCGGCAATCGTGGCCAAGAACGCATCCAGGCTTGGTTTGAAGCAGCCCATATACATGAGCCACGGCATCGCCAACCAGGAGTTCATCAATCTTGCGCAGCGTGCCGCTGAAGGCATTTTGTTCCCGGCAGGCAAGCTACTGGTGGCCAATGAGATTCCAAAGACCGACCCGCAGCGCAATGTGCTTCTGGCCTACTCTTCAGGCTTCACGAAGGCATATAAGAAGCCTGCCAACACATTCGGCGGGCACGCCTATGACGCGTTTATGCTGGTCACGCGTGCCATTGGCAAAGTCGGTCCGGACAGAGCCAAGATCCGCAAGGAGATCGAGAACACCAAGGCATTCGTTGGAGTCAGCGGTGTTTTCAACTTCAGTGCGCGAGATCACAACGGACTTACCAAGCAGGCCTTCGCGCCCGTCGTCATCAGCGGCGGGAAGTGGCGGATTGCGAAATAAGTCTTGGAGTTCACCGGTCAGTTCGCACAACTGATAGTCTCGGGGATCACCAGCGGCTGCATATATGCCATAGTTGCTGTGGGATTCTCCATCATCTATAACAGCACGCAGGTCATCAACTTCGCCCAGGGCGAGTTTGTGATGGCCGGCGCAATGATAGCTGCTGTGTTGATGGACAAGACCGGCCCGGCAGTAGCGCTGCCGCTGGCGGTTGCCGGTGGATGCGCTCTGGGAGTGGTGACAGCGATGTTTGTGCTGGCGCCACTCCGTAAGGCATCGGCGGTTACGCTCATCATTATCACGGTGGGTGCGTCGATCATGTACCGCGGTCTCGCCCAGCTTTTCTGGGGCGAGACCGCCATTGCTGTCCGGCCGTTTACACCAGTCATCGAAGACGGCTACGTTGAAGACAGGACAGTGAGAATGTTTGGAGCTGTGGTTAGCGGACAGGAACTGTGGGTGGTCGGCGTGACCGCGGTTCTTGTCCTCGCCTCATACCTGTTCTTCCGCTACTCGCTAGTCGGCCAGGCAATGAGGGCGAGCGCCTCCAACCCGATGGGCGCCAGGATGTGCGGCATAAGCGTGCGAAAGATGATACTGGTCTCTTTCGTAATCGCTGCCGGGCTTGGGGCGGCGGCGGGTGTCACCGTGTCACCGGTGTTTTATGCCAAGTGTAATATGGGCACCGCACTTGGACTCAAAGGCTTTTGTGCCGCGGTTCTCGGAGGACTTGGCAACTTCGGCGGGGCCATCGCCGCAGGCATCATCCTGGGCGTGGTGGAATCAGTAGCAGGCGGCATGTTGTGGAGCGACTACAAGGATGCGGTTGCGTTCGTTATCCTGCTGGTCATTCTCTTTGTCCGCCCGGAGGGACTGCTGATGCGCAGGAAGAGGGCCGCATGATGGCATTATCAAACGGCGCCTCCGATGGCAAGCGCAGAGTCCTGTCTCCTGTGTTGGGGTTGCTGCCCTACGTTGTGTTTGCCATTGGCATTGCCCTCGCACCGCGTTTTGTTGGCGACAGCTCCATTGCCACCCTTATATACATCGGGATCAACGCCATTCTCTGCATTGGCCTCAATATGCTAATGGGCTACGCCGGCCAGGTGAGCCTTGGGCATGCGGCTTTCTTCGGGTTGGGTGCATACTCAAGCGCCATACTTACCGTCCGTCCCATACAAGGTCCGATCATTCCTGGATTTGCGGCTGGAGTTGGCCTCTTGGCTGCCCTGGTCGTCCTGATATCGGTCACCCGCGTTCGAGGATGGAAATTCGCCGTTGGGGCGCTTGCTCTGCTGCTGCTGACTCTCTTTGGGAGCCACGCCAGACTGTCGGGTGTCATCCCGATCGTAGCCGCTCTCGTAGTGTGCTCGGCGGTTATGGCAGCGCTCGGCTTGTGGCTCCGGATCGGCTGGTCGAAGTGTATGTACTCCGGGCTCACGCTCGTTGTGGTGACAGTGCTTGGCGCCTGGTTTCTGAGAAGAGTGCTTGCGGCGGGGGGCACGAATCCGTGGATCGGGATTGTTGCAGGAGTGGTTCTGACCGGCCTGATAGCCTATCTGGTCGGTAATCAGGTGCTTCGACTGAGAGGGCACTATCTGGCGATGGCGACGTTGGGGTTTGGCATTATCGTCGAGATTGTCTTTCGGCAGTGGACGGACGTGACTGGCGGCTCGAGCGACGGCATCTTTGGAATCCCTTCGATACCCATCACGTCCCACGACAGCCTGCTGGCCAGTGGACTTGGCTGGTTGAACGGTGCGGCTCTTACTCCACAGCGTGAGTACTTCTATCTGGTCTGGGCAGTGGTGTTTGTGGCATTGGTTGTTTCCGTCAACATCGTCCGGAGCCGGGTAGGGCGGGCAATGCGCGCGGTTCACGGCAGTGAGGTGGCGGCGGAGTCTTTGGGAGTCGACACCGAGCGCTACAAGATACAGGTATTTGTTTTCAGCGCCGTGCTTGGATCCATTGCTGGCAGTCTGCACGCTCATAATGCCGGAATCGGTTACATCAATCCGAGCGAGTTCTCCTTTATGGTGAGTGTGCAGCTATTGGTGATGGTGGTGGTCGGCGGTATGGCCAGTGTGTGGGGCGCTTTGCTCGGCGCGTTTGTAATACAGCTCCTCAAGAACTGGATGCTGGACTTGGACAAGGCCCACCACGTGGTCTTCGGCATAGTGCTCAAGGGTTTGGACCCAATAGTGTTTGGAGCCACCTTGATTCTGGTTATGATACTCTTGCCCCAGGGGTTGGTGCGAGGGATCGCGGACAGTGTCGCTGCGTCGGTGCGTGCAGCGACGCGCACGAAGAAGCGAGAAACGGAGAGTGCCGTTGGACGCACTGATTGAGCTGCGCGAAGTCAGCCGCTCGTTTGGCGGACTGACGGCTGTGAACCGTGTGAACCTGCAGGTGAGCAGAGGCGTTACTACAGCAATCATAGGGCCAAATGGCGCTGGCAAGAGCACCCTGCTCAACCTGGTGACCGGCGTGATACCGACGACTGCGGGCGATATAGCGGTTGGAGGCCAGTCGGTGAACGGGCGAAGCAGCAGTGAGATCGCAGCAATGGGGCTCGCCAGAACGTTTCAGAATGTGCAGCTCTTCGAGAACATGTCTGTGCTTGAAAACGTGATGGTTGGCTGTCATAGTTGGACCAGGCAATCCATCGTTTCCGGCGCTCTTCGATGGGTTGGGCACTATCGCGAGGAGAAGCTCATTCGTGACGAGTCTATGCAGCAGCTCGAGGTGGTCGGCCTTCAGGAAATGGGTGACTGTCCATCTGGGAGTCTGCCGTTTGGGAAGCAGCGAATGCTCGAGATTGCCCGGGCTTTGGCCTCGAGGCCCAAGGTGATGATGCTGGACGAGCCCGCTTCGGGCCTTTCGAGCAGAGAGACTGAAGAGCTGGCAGACCTCTTGCGCAGGATCGTCGCGAACGGGATGACTGTTGTGCTGGTCGACCACGACATGCAGTTCATTATGGACATATCTGACCAGGTGGTTGTGCTTGATCAGGGCCGGAAAATCGCGGAAGGACCGCCCAGTGTCGTGCAGAATGACCAGCAGGTTATAGCGGCCTACCTTGGGACGGAGGCGTAAGCCGTGCTGAAGTTGCAGTCGGTCGTCACACACTACGGCAGAATAGTTGCGCTCCGAGGCACGTCCCTCCACGTTGACGCGGGCGAGATCGTCGCGGTCGTGGGACCCAACGGCGCGGGCAAGACCACCGCTTTGAACACGATCTCGGGAGTGATAGCGCCGAGCTCAGGACGGATCATATTCGATGGGCAGGACGTTACCGGGTTTTCGTCGGAGCGGCTCGTGCAGATGGGACTGGTTCAGGTGCCGGAGGGACGGCAGTTGTTTGCTGAGATGACAGTATACGAGAATCTCACACTGGGAGCCTATCGCAACTCCAGGGCTGTCAAGAAGACGGAGACGTGCAAGGATCTGGAGTACATCTACCACGTGTTTCCTGTGCTCAAGGAGCGCACCAAACAGGCGGCTGGGACTCTCTCGGGCGGGGAGCAGCAGATGCTCGCCATCGGGCGCGCTCTGATGTCCAGGCCGCGGATGCTGCTACTCGATGAACCGTCCATGGGGCTCGCTCCGCTCGTGGTGAAAGACATATTCCACGTCATCGGAGAGCTACGACGCAACGGGGTCACGGTGCTGCTTGTGGAACAGAACGCCAGGGCCGCCCTGGGGATCTCGAAACGGGCCTATGTCGTGGAGACCGGGCGTATAGTTATGGAGGGACCGGCTTCGGAGTTGTCGAAGAATCCCGAGGTCCGGCGCGCATATCTGGGGATGGGCTACAAACAGATAGCCGACTGAGGGAGAAGCAATGCCTATCTGGAACAGAAGATCGGAGTGTATGGAGCGCACGGAGATCGAGCAACTGCAGCTTGAGAGGTTGCAGGCCACGGTCAACCGGGCTTACCGCAACGTGCCGCTCTATCATCGTAAGTTCACCAACCTGGGGATCGAGCCGGAAGACATACAGTCGTTGGCAGACATCAGAAACCTGCCAGTAACGACAAAAGACGATCTTCGGGACGGGTATCCCTATGAAATGTTCGCGGTGCCTCTGCGAGAGATTCTGCGCATACACTCGTCAACGGCGTCCTCAGTGAAGCCGATAGTGGTTGGCTACACAAGAAATGACCTGAAGCACTGGGCCGAACTGGTGGCGCGGGTTATGAGCGCGGCCGGAGTGGTCAAAGATGATGTTGTTCAGATAGCCTTCGACTATGGTCTGTTCACTGGTGGCTTTGGCATGCACGCTGGCGCGGAACGGCTTGGTGCGTCCGTTATCCCGGTCTCCAGTGGCGCCACGGAGCGCCAAATCCAGATAATGCAGGATTTCCGCAGCACTGCGCTTGTCTCGCCTCCAAGCTATGCGCTGTACATGATTTCGCTTATGGGTAAGATGGGAGTCCCGACAGCTGGTCTGAGCTTGAGAGTCGGTCTCTTTGGCGGAGAGCCGATGAGCGATCTTGCCCGGCAGAAGATCGAGTCCGGGCTGGGAGTGGTTGCAACGGATAACTACGGGGTCAGCGCACTCATAGGCCCTGGGATTGCCGGCGAGTGCGAACTGCGGTGCGGAATGCACGTCAACGAAGACCATTTCCTTCTGGAAATCCTGAATCCGGACACGCTCGAACCGCTGCCCGAAGGTGAGGAGGGCGAGTTGGTGATCACTACTCTCACACGAGAGGGCGTGCCGATGCTGAGATATCGCACCAGAGACGTCACCAGCGTCACGAAAGTGCCCTGCAAGTGCGGAAGGACTACGGCCAGGATAGCGCCTATCCGCAAGCGGACGGACGATATGATAATCTTCCGCGGCGTGGCCGTCTATCCGGCGGATGTGGAGTCCGTTCTCTTTGAGATTGAGCACGTAGAGCCTCATTACCAGATAGTTCTTACGCAGGAGTCTGGACTGGACATCATGACGCTCAACGTGGAGCTTTCCTCTGAGATGGCCAGTGACCAGATTCAGCGCCTTCTTGAGCTGGAAGAGACCATCAAGAAGAGGGTGCATGCCATTGTCGGCGTGACTCCTCGCGTCAAGCTGGTGGAGCCCAAAGCGGTGGGTAAGGCGGGTACGGGTGACAGGATAGTAGACTTGAGGGAGAGTGGCGGCGCTTCTTTGACACCGTAGATGAGTGAGGTATTTCGCCGGTTGGATTGTTTCTTTGCTTCGGCGGGTGAAAATATGCTTCACAAAACCGATACTTGTATCAGGAATATGCGTTGTTCCGGTCGAACCAGAACAATGTGACGTTGTGAGCGCATTGTGCGCTCCAGGCCTACCGGCGGCCTGAGCCGGATAAACTCTAGTGGAGGGTCACAGTTGAGAAAGGGTACGATCCTATGGGTTGCGATGGCGATGGTCGCCATCTTCGTGTTGTCGGCCTGTGCGTATGCGCAGGCAAAAGTCGACGTGCACGGCTTCATGCAGCAGAGGTTCTACGCGAATCCGAGTTCGAGCATGAGAATCGCTACGGAGCGCATATCTATTCGCACAGATGCCGAGATCGACAGTCTTGGCAAGGCGTGCTTGGAGCTCTACTATCATCCGTCGGCAGGAACGCCTCTGTACATCGAGAGCGCTTTTGTAGACATGCCGTTTGCGAACGGCACCCTGCGGGTAGGCAAAGGCCGACAGATGAACTTCGGCATTACTCCCAGCTACGGCAACAGAAAGACTTCGCAGTACGGCAGTTTCTCCGAAACATTTACCCAGGACCGCATACAGGGTCTGCAGTATATGTTCAAGGGAGAGAACACCGAGGGCGGACTATCGCTGTACAGCGGTATGCGCATGGGCGAGAGAAAGATTGGTTCCTTTCCGGGCGCGACAGATGACGACCAGATAGCTCACATTTGTGAGAAAGAAGATGGAGCCGCCGTAGCAGGCAAACTGCACGTCAGTGGGAAGTACGGTCTGGTGAATCCGAACTGGAAGGCGCACGTGTCTTTTGCCACGGGCGTGATGCCTCTGACCGATGCCCGCAAGATCGCCGACAAGTATCCGGGTGTCGTCACCACCCAGACCAAGATGAACAAGTATGGTGTTGATGCTATGTACACCAAGGATGCTTTCATTGCCTCGGCCGAGTTCTACAAAGGCGAGTACAGCTTCGTCGAGATCACCGGACTTAGCCTGCTGGTGGGCTGGCAGCCCAAGGGCGAGACGAAGTTCTATGTGAAGTACAACGATCTCGATAACGACCGACCCGCCAATGCAAATGAGTGGACTTGGGACACCAGTCAGTGGATTCTCGGCGTTGTGCAGCCCATTACCAAGAACATCTGGCTTGAAGCACAGTACGAGAAGAACAGCGAGAGCCCCGGAGCGGGCGTCGGAAGCGTCAAGAACGACTTGATATTCCTGGAGCTGTTCGCCGGTTTCTAG
>CAYSLA010000115.1:0-3082 GCA_964431685.1 uncultured bacterium
CTAGTGCAGTAGAAGCCAGCACCCACGCAGTGTCGCCGGCGTTAACCTGGTCCGAGCCTGCCAGTGCCGCTCCCACACACATAACCAACAGTCCCACGCACCCCAGCAGAACCCGGCGGTTCAGCAGCATGCAACACAACTCTCTCAATGCCAGATACCTCCAGTCGTTTTGTTTACTTGGCAACAGAAGACTCCTGTTCCCTGTCTTACAGTATAGGTCTCGCTTGTTTCGAAGAGGTTTCAGCGCCGTTAATCATTGGTTGCGCAGCCAACTACGAACGAGTTTGTTGCAGTTCAGTGGGTTTCAAATACGCATCTCACGGGAAATAGATTGATGTGGGAAGCGTATTGTACGCAAACCACAGTAAGCAGTGTTTGGCATGCGCAGATTGATTCTCTACATTTTGGGGGTAGGTATCTTGTTCACCACCGTGTTTATGTCAGAGCAGCCCGAGGCCAACGACGACATCGTCAGAATCTACAACTATGCGACTGGGAAAGTCGAGGCGGTCAGCCGGATAGTTCGGACCGACTCCGAATGGAGGAAACTGCTGAGCCCTGAGCAGTACGACGTGATGCGTCTAAAGGGCACGGAAAGGCCTTTCGAAAAGACGTGCGCACTTCCCCCGACAGGCCAGAGCGGCTTCTACCTGTGCGCAGGCTGTGAGACGGCGCTGTTCGTGGCGTCGACCAAGTTCGAATCCAACACTGGGTGGCCCAGCTTCTGGGAGCCCATTTCAGACCTGAACGTTCGCTATGTGGACGATAACAGCTACGGCATGAGGCGAACAGAGGTGTGCTGTGCCCGGTGCGGATCTCATCTGGGCCACGTGTTCGATGACGGGCCTCCACCGTCGGGCAAGAGATACTGCATCAACTCAGTGACCTTGAAACTTCAGACGTCGGTTCCCTTGCCCGTCACCGCCAGGGCCACATTTGCCGCGGGATGCTTCTGGGGAGTTGAGTCCGCCTTCAGGCAACTGATTGGCAAAGGCGTACTATCCACACGAGTGGGCTATACCGGCGGAAGCACAAAGAACCCGACGTATGAGCAGGTGTGCTCTCATACAACCGGGCATGCGGAAGCAGTTGAGGTCGAATACAACCCCGATGAAATCTCCTACGAAAAGCTGCTCGAGCTTTTCTGGAAGATACACGACCCAACTACCCCGGACAGGCAAGGGCTCGACATCGGATCCAACTATCGCTCTGCCATCTTCTACCACACACCAGATCAGAAGACGCGGGCAGAGAAATCCAGAGATGAAATTGACAACTCCGGCAGGTTCGACAGCAGAGTGGTGACCGAAATCAAACCTGCTGAGACTTTCTGGCCGGCGGAGGACTATCATCAGCAGTTCTACGAGAAGAAGGGCGTTGCGCCAAGGTGCAATCTCAACAGTGAAAGATAGACCGCACGTGGCCATTCTACTAGGCGAATGTTGACAGTCCACTGTAGATCGCTGTATCCTAAGCATAGGTAAGCTCAAAACCTGTGCTGATTCGACGCATATGCGAGGAGCCGGAGTTCAAAGCTTACCATGCACCTGGCGGCGTTGCTGGTGCACCCTTGCAAGGGCGCAAGGAATAGGCGGTCGTCGTTCTGACCGCGATTCGGTGTGTACCGTGGCTTTTGCAAGGGAGGAAAGCGCCTTGGTAAGCGACAATGAGCGTCGCGGTCTGTGGCTATGCTGCCAACTAGCTTCGCAATGTACCTACCCTGGATGTTCTGGGGAGACCATTACACAGTCTGCGAAACCAGACTGTGACGGTTCTCACCGATTCGCAACTGTGGGCACAATCCCTTGCACGCATCTTACCCAGAGGAGTGCGCCCACCAGATGATCCAGAACAAACCCCATTCCAACAGCCAGTCCAACCAGCACGGGGATGACGTAGTCTCAGAGTATGCACAGACGGTTATCGAAAGGCACGGCGCCGATAGGTCAGCCACTATGGCAATACTCGGTGATATCCAGGCAAGGTTCCACTATCTGCCGGCAGCAGCTCTGAAGACCGTGGCCGAGAAGACAGGAACCCCTTTGGTCGACGTCTATGGTGCGGCAACGTTTTATCGATCTTTCAGCCTCAAACCAAAGGGCAGGCACTGCGTCTACGTTTGTCTGGGGACAGCCTGCCACGTACGAGGAGGGCACCGGGTTGCTGACGAATTCGAACGGCAACTGGGCATAGCGGCAGGAGAAACCACGTCCGACGAGGAATTCACTTTCGAGACAGTAAACTGCCTCGGAGCTTGCGCCCTCGGCCCCATTGCGGTCATAGATGGCAGCTACTACACGCACGTTACCACGACCAAGGTCAAAAGCATACTCAGCGAAGTGCGAGAAGGTCGCAAGTCGCAAGACATTGCCGCGGACCAGCGGTATTTTCCATTGGAGGTCGCCTGCCCACACTGCGGCCACAGTCTGATGGATTGTGAACACCCCGAACACGGACACCCCACGATCTGTGTCAACGCTTCGTCAAACGGCAACACTGGATGGATCAGATTGTGCGGTCTGCACGGTGTTCACTCTGTGCAGTCTGAGCACGACATATCTCCCGACGTGGCCGTGGAGGTGTTCTGTCCGCACTGTGGCAACGGACTCGGGTGCCCGAATATCTGTCCAGGATGCGAAGGCCCGATGGCGCAGATGATGATCATGGGAGGTTCGCGCTTGAGCGTTTGTCTTGACATGGAGTGCGACGGACGAGTGCTGGATCTGGACTGCCCATCAAAGTCGACGGGAGGAGCTTGTGGCTAACGTGAATCGACTTGATACGACTGGGGACCTGGAGGCGCTTCGCAAACACCTGACAGAAGCCCGAAAACCCGACGCTCCAGTTATCGTTATTGCGGCCGGAACCTGCGGGTTGGCGAGCGGCGCGGGTGGTCTTATTAGCGTGGCACAGCGAGAGCTCTTATCCCGGTCTCTGACGGATCGGGTGTCCCTGCGTGTTACCGGGTGTCACGGCTTCTGCGAGATCGAACCCTCCGTAGTCGTCGAACCGACAGGCACACTATACCCACGGGTTACTATGGCCGATATGGCACGCATAGTTGACGCCGCCGCAAGTGGCA
>CAYSLA010000115.1:3182-7934 GCA_964431685.1 uncultured bacterium
CAAAACAGTCTGGCAAGGGTGGCAAGTACCTGGTATGCAATGCTGATGAGGGCGATCCTGGCGCGTATATGGACCGCAGCACACTCGAGGGCAACCCTCACAGCATCATCGAGGGTATGATTATCGGAGCCTACGCTACCGGAGCCACCGAGGGTGTGATCTATGTTCGAGACGAATACCCGCTCGCCATCAAGCATCTCAAGATAGCGCTAAGACAGGCTCGTGAGCTGGGTATTCTCGGCGAGAACATACTATCGGGCGGTTTTTCGTTCGACATCCGCCTGGTCAAAGGTGCTGGAGCTTTTGTGTGCGGCGAGGAAACAGCACTCATCAAGTCAATAGAAGGAAAGATGGGCGAGCCGCGCCAAAGACCGCCATTTCCCATCCAGCGGGGCATCAACGGCAGACCCACCTCCATCAACAACGTGGAGACTTGGGCCAACATCCCAGTCATCTTTGGTTTGGGGGCTGAGCAGTTCGCAAGAATCGGCACTCCAGGCAACACTGGCACCAAGATATTCAGCCTTGTCGGCAAGATAAGAAATACGGGGCTGGTGGAAGTGCCGATGGGCACAACTATCCGCCAGGTCGTCTACGATATCGGCGGCGGGTCCTCGAGCAACGCCGCCATCAAGGCAGTTCAGACCGGCGGTCCGTCTGGCGGCTGCATACCCGCCGGCCAGTTCGATTTGCCGGTCGACTACGACACACTCGCCAAAGCTGGCTCGATCATGGGGTCGGGCGGCATGATCGTTATGGATGAAAACACCTGCATGGTGGACGTCGCCAAGTACTTCATGAACTTCTTGAAAGACGAGTCGTGTGGAAAGTGTCTGACCTGCCGCAAGGGTACCCAGCGTATGCACGAACTGCTTGAAGATATATGCGGCGGGCGAGGCACTCACGAACATCTGCCACTGCTCGAGGAGTTGGCACACGTCGTGAAGGACACGACGATGTGCGGACTCGGCCAGACGTCGGCAAATCCGGTGCTCAGCACACTGCGTCACTTCCGCCACGAATACGAGCGACACATTACGGACAAACGCTGTGATGCGTTTGTGTGCAGGGACCTGGTAGGAGCGCCGTGCCAGTCCGCATGCCCTCTGGGGACCGAAGTCTGGCGCTATGTCGCGCACATCCAGCGCGGCGAGTTCGACGATGCCTACCGGGCAATACGAGAGCCTAACCCGTTTCCGTCCGTGTGCGCTCGCGCGTGCCATCATCCGTGCGAAGACAAATGCCGATCAGGCCAGAGCGGATCCGAGCCGTTGGCTGTTCGTACTCTGAAGCGGTTTGTTGTCGACAACGTACCCGCCGAAACCTACATGCCAACCCCGATTCGAGAAACGGGGAAAAACTCGAAGAGCGTGGCGGTAATCGGTGCAGGTCCTGCAGGTCTGACCGCCGCACACTATCTCTCACTTCTAGGCCGCAGAGTGACAATCTATGAGGCGGACGCAGAGCCTGGAGGTATGCTCACGGTGGGTATTCCCGCGTACAGGCTGCCGCGAGAGAGAGTCCGCCAGGAGATTGACTCACTCATCGACGACAACATCACCCTCAAGACCAACACCGCCCTTGGCCGTGACATCACGATTGACGGCCTTCTCGGGTCGGGATTTGACGCTGTCTTCATCGCCACCGGCACGCACAAGGATCGTCGGCTCGGCATAGAAGGCGAGGATGTTGCCGGAGTCTACCCGTCAATTGAGTTCCTGAAGCGGTTCAACTGCAACGGCGAACAACTGGCCAGGGGACGAGTCGGTGTTATTGGGGGAGGCAACGCTGCCGTGGATGCGGCAAGGACCGCTATTCGCCAGGAATGGGTCGACTCTGTGAGCATCATCTACCGGCGCACCCGCGAAGAGATGCCCGCATTTGAAGAGGAGATTGACGCCGCTATTGAGGAAGGGATTGCCCTTCACACACTTCTTACGCCAGTGGAGATACACTCAGAGGAAGATGGCAAGAGCCTGCCTCTGGACGAGGAGATTGATGCTGCAGTGCAGGAAGGCGTGTCTATAGAGGCGCTGACGTCACCCGTCAAGATATTCTCCGAAGGAGGCCGTCTCACCGGCATTCAGTGCATCCGGAATGAGATGGGCGAGATGGACGCCAGCGGACGTCCGAGGCCGGTTCCGGTGCCCGGAACCGAACACGTCATCCCGCTGGACACGCTGATTGTCGCTATTGGAGAGCAAGCGGACACAGACTGCATAGACGATGCCGGTGTGGAGATCACCAAGTCGGGTACATTGAAGGTCGACTTCAAGACCATGGCTACCAATCGCCCGGGGGTCTTCGCGGGCGGAGACGTCGCAAGTGGCCCCAACACCATCGTCAACTCGATAGCCGCCGGCAAGAGGGCAGCGGAGATGATCGACCACTACCTCAACGGCGAGGAGATGACATCCAGCGTGGCCCCGAAGCTACCGAGTGTTAGAGTGGAACCCTTAGAAGATGGCGAGGAAGAACCTGTGGAAAGCAGACGGGTTCATCCACCTCTGCTTCCAGTGGAACTAAGGAGGTGCAACCTCGCCGAAGTGGAACTGACGATTTCGGAGGAAGATGCGATCAGAGAAGCCAGCAGGTGTCTGAGATGCGACCTGGCATTCACTCACCCTGTGTGCGAACACGCTGATCTCACAATAACCGGAAGTGAACAACAATGACCAACCTGACTATTAATGGCGTGAATGTATCGGTCGAGGAGGGCTCAACACTGCTCGAGGCCGCCGAATACCTGGGTTTTCCCATACCCACGCTGTGCCATATGGAAGGCTTGTCTCCCTACGGAGCGTGCCGTCTCTGCGTTGTGGAGATAGGCGAAGGTGCGAAGGCGAAACTCGTAACATCCTGCACATATCCGGCGGAGCCCGGACTTAAGGTCAGAACTTCCTCGGCCAGGGTGGTGCGTGCACGCAAAATGATCATCGAGCTTCTGCTGGCCACGTGTCCCCAGTCGAAGGTGATCCAGGATTTGGCATCCTCTTACGAGGTGCGTCAGCAAAGATTCAGGCAGGAGCACGAAGACTGCATCCTGTGCGGGCGGTGCGTGCGGATGTGCAAAGAACAGATGATGGGCAACGCCATTGGCTTTAGGGGACGGGGCGAAAAACGCTCTATTGGGACACCATTCGACAGTCGTTCAGAGACGTGCCGGCTCTGCGGAGGCTGTATGTACGTATGTCCGGCCTGCCAGTTGAGATGCACGTTTACCGAACCTGATAAGGCGATCTGCGGCGGGTGTGCCAACCTCAGCCCTCCGTGTGTTGAGAAGGAATCTTTCGACGATATGATGTGCTACATGAAGCCGTGCGTGGCTTGCGAGATCGTAAAGACTGATGGAGGAACGAAGTAAGATGTCCGTGACGTTTTCCAAGATAAACTCTTCTGCTGCAACGCTGACAAAGAACAGAACCGAGGGCTCCGTAGTCCCGTCCTCGGGGATGTGTGTGACCTGTGTGGATGGATGTATCGGGATGTGCGAGATAGGCAAATCCGCATACAGGGGTCACGAGGTCATCTATCCACAGCCATTCGGAGTGATAACTACCGCTGGCGAGAAAGTCTACCCTGTAGACTATTCCCACTTCAACATCATGGGAACTGCGGTTGGCGCGCACGGAATGAAGCCGGACAGCAACAAGGCCATCTTCCCCGCGGTCAACCTGGAAGTAAGGATCGGTCACGACAAGGCGCTGAAATTCCGCTACCCGTGGATCACGTCCGGCATGGGATCAACCGATGTCGCGAAGAATAACTGGGAGGGGCTTGCGATCGGGTCCGCCTTGTCGGGAACAGCTCTCACTATTGGTGAAAACGTGGCTGGAATGGACACCGATGCAACCATACGTGACGGCCGGGTTGTCGACACCGCAGACCTGAAGAAGCGAGTCAAGCTATACAAGGATCATCAGCGGGACGGCTACGGCGCCATCGTCGTGCAGGCTAATGTCGAGGACACCTACCTGGGAGTCCAGGAGTACGCGGTCAGTGAGCTCGGAGTGGAATGCGTAGAGCTCAAGTGGGGTCAGGGTGCGAAAGACATCGGCGGCGAGGTGAAGATACGTGAACTCGACAAAGCTCAGAACCTCTACAAGCGGGGCTACGTGGTCCTGCCGAACCCAACCGATCCAGAGGTGATCGAGGCTTTCAACCGTGGGAGTTTCAAGGAGTTTGAGAGGCACTCGCGCGTGGGAATGGTGGACGAGGAGTCATTTGCACAGCGCGTCGACGAGCTTCGGAAGGCAGGCGCGAAATACGTGTTCTTGAAGACCGGAGCCTACAGGCCTGCTGACCTTGCCAGGGCGGTGGCGTTCAGTTCCAAGTACGGCATTGACCTACTCACAGTCGACGGCGCTGGTGGAGGCACAGGAATGAGCCCGTGGCGGATGATGAACGAGTGGGGAGTGCCGCCGGTGCACTTGCATTCGCTGCTGTACCAGTATGCAAAGCGCCTGGCCGACAGTGGAAGGAATCTGCCCGCTTTGGCGGTCAACGGTGGCTTCACATTCGAGGACCAGATATACAAAGGGCTTGCAATGGGCGCACCGTTCGTCAAGCTTGTAGGAATGGCCCGCAGCCCGATCGCGGCCGCGATGGTGGGAAAGACCATCGGCCAAGCCATCAATGCTCACGAAATCCCCGTATACGTTGCAAGATTCGGCTACTCCGTGGACGAGATATTCGTGACAGCAAGCCACCTGCGGCACGAATTGGGCAGCGACGAGTTCGACAAGATACCGA
>CAYSLA010000115.1:8034-11106 GCA_964431685.1 uncultured bacterium
ATTTCGAGCGGCTCGCACAAGGACTGAGGCAGTTGATGGCAGGGAACCGAAAATTCGACCTGAGCCACATCTCGCGTAGTGACATTGCGGCACTGACTCCCGAAGCAGCAAAGATCAGCGGTATTCCGCACGTGATGGACATAGACAAAGAAGAAGTCGACAGCATCCTGGGAGTGTAGCGCAACTCCACAGGGTGTTCAGCAGTTGCAGCGGCGGAGCCATCGGGGATCGGCGCCAGTGGGCTTCGCGCACAACTGCCCGGCACGTGCATGGCAGCGATTGGAGAAGCTATCCTCTTCGTGTCAGCAGTTTGCGCGTGATGCGCCGGACGGACTCTCCGAACGCCTTCGCCGGCCGTTCGAACGGCAGAGGCTTAGCAAGTTCATCTCGGTCGTCTGCGGTCATCAGATGAGGAGCAAATCTGTCCTTCATACGCAGCAACGCGTTGCGGTCGGCACGAACGAACTGCCTGAAGAGCCACACGAAGAAAGGGTTGAAGCCCCTACCCTTGAACACACATGCGGCAAAATCCACCACGTATGGCTTGCCGTCATCGCCAAGCATCGCGTTGCCGCGGCTTCGCAAGTCGCAGTGTGCGACACCTCGCTTGTGGACGCTATCTATCACCAGTCGCAACTTGTCAAAGTAGTCCTGTGTGAGCTCCTTGCCCGGAACATGGTCCAAACGTCGGCCAACGATCATCTCCATGGCGAGAGCGTATCGGTCGACTACCCCCGCAAGCTGCGGCACGCCATCCACACCCAACAGATTGCGGAGTGCCCCGAACTCCCGGCGTATCAGTATCGGCCCAACGACCAAACGAAACAATGGATCGCTGGATCGGAAGTCTTTGACTACCAGCAGCCTGCCCCCTATATCGACAACACGCAGGTCCGGCCTGGTGCCGCCGGCACGGCGAAGATAGTCGACCGTGCCGGACTCTATCAGCTTGCGCGGTATACGTTGGAGTGAGGCCATAGCTAGGTTCTACCCACTATAGCACCTTAATGTCTGACTGCCGTCTCGGCCTGAGAACGCGTCTGGCGACCGATGAACCAGGCATAATCTCACAACTGGATATGCCGGTCACGACGGCGACCCTGTTGATGTTGGGACGCACTATGGACAACCCTACATAAACATATATGCCAGTATTTCCGGTGCCGTCATCAAGATCGCTTCCGTCGTCCAGGTAGAACCAGTCAGTGCCAACATGTCTAACCTTGCCGGAAGCGCTCACCAGCAGTCCGATGTTATTAGCGCCTGTCGCCATCTCACGGGGATATGAGTACTGGTTCACCACTCCGACCTGATTGCCAAAAGCGCCACCGCCTATCGTCTTCTGGTTCATTCCCAGCGGGCGAGGCTTGGCGTTAGCCAGATCAACTCGCTTGGTGACCGCCGCGCTGGTTATGGCGACTTCGCCGGAAACTACCCCCACGGAGCCGGTGACGTCCACGAAGTCGCCATCCGCCAAGCCAGCAGGAGTCGAACCAGAGAAGTACAACATAACTCCGCTCGAACGATCCGTGTTCTGCACATAGAGTCGATTTGCGATCTCGCCCGATGCTGTGGAGAGCACAACGCCGCTCAGCGACACTGGAGTTCCGGTAGCAGCGTTCTTCAGTGCGGGGATCGAGCCTGTTTCCTGAATGCTCTCCGTGAGGGCCCGATATGCATTCACTCTGCCATAACCAGTATAGATATCATAACCGGCGGGAGCGCAATCGTCAGCCGTACGTGTTAGCTGAACAAACACTTTCTGGTTGCTCCACTCTGGATGTGCTGACCACAACAAAGCGGCCACTCCCGATACGAACGGTGCGGAACAGGACGTACCGTCACTGTAGAAGTAGTCCCGATCCTCAAGCATGCTCGACGTGCTGACAATCATAGCGCCAGGAGCCACGACATCCAGGTACGGCCCGTAGTTGCTGCCGCCGGCACCCCAGTCCGCCGCGGTGCACCTGCTGTCGTTCTGATTGCTGGCTCCTACGGCCAACGCAGAACTGTAGCTGGCAGGGTACATATCGGTCGATACGTTCTCGTTGCCTGACGCACAGATGCAAAGCGCGCCGTTTCCCCACGCATAGTCTACGGCATCCTTGAGAGCCTGCACGTCATCGGGTCCCGCAAGGCTCATGTTGATCACTCTGATCCCCAGGTCAACAGCGTACGTAACCCCCGCCGCCACATCGCTCTCCAGCCCGGAGCCGTCCGCAGCCATCACCTTTATGGGCACGATCGGACATCCCCAGGCGACGCCAGCCATGCCAATACTATTGTTCGTCGCCGCCCCCGCGATGCCCGCCATGAACGTCCCGTGAAACATCTTTATGCCCATCCCGTACGGGTCGACATTGTCGTCCATCGGATCGTTATCCCAGTTGACGAAGTCCCAGCCCATTGTATCGTCGACAAAACCGTTGTTGTCGTCGTCAATGCCGTTATTGGGGATTTCGCCGGGATTGGTCCATATTTTAGAGGCGAGGTCCGGGTGGCCGTAGTCTACCCCGGTGTCGATGATGGCTATCGGCACGCTCGGGCTGCCAGTGGTGATGGCCCACGCTTCGGGCGCCCGAATGTCTGGCCGACGACTGGCTTCGGGGTAGTACAGTCCCCATTGCGGAACATACTCGTCGTATATCCAGAAGTAGTAGCCCTCCTGGAATATGATATCATTGGGAAAGACCGCTGTAATACGAAGTATGTGATTCGGCCCAACATACTCGACGGCAGGGTCCTTCTTCAGCTTGGCAATCGCAGACTCGACTGACAACGACTTCGGAAGTTTCATTCTCTGCATCCGAGTCCGCCCCACGTCCTTCATATGGCTGATGCCGAGTGCTTTGACGCGCTGCTTGGCCTTAGTCTCGATTCCCTGCTTGTACTTTATGAGAATCTCGTCTTTTGCATATTCTGCGCAGGCAGGTATGGCAAGCCCTGCGATAATTATGCCCACAACTACCGCGGCACGAAATCGGTTTAGAAGCATTGTTGGTTCTCCCCTCAGCAAACCCATCCATTTCCATTATACCATGTATGAAGTCTGAAGAGGCGAACTAGTTCCAC
>CAYSLA010000116.1:0-8888 GCA_964431685.1 uncultured bacterium
CAAAACAACCGCGATGTCGACGCGGTCAGTGTTCGGAATGACAGTCTGCCGGGGCCCAGTGAATGACGCGGGCCAGCCCCACTATATGGCTGTCTCGGCCTACCTGTGCGCTACTTCGCGCGAGTAGTCGAGATAGTACTTTACGGCTTCCGCGGGTATGTCCCAGGGGATGTGGTTTCCAACGCACATCACGTATCCGCCGCAGGTCTTTGCTGTCTCTACCATGCTGTCCACCATCTTACGGATTTGGGCCTGATCGTTAGTGGAGAGAATCCGATTGTCGCCTTCCCCGCAGACCAGGTGGTTGGGGTACTTGCGCGCAATGGTCTTCCAGTCGGTGTAAGGCTCGCTGACAAAACCGTCAGCCCCGCAGGCCGCTACATCGTCGGCCACCTTGTCGATGTTGCCGTCGCTCATAAACACCACTCTCTTACCGGCGGCCTTGACCATGTCCCAGAACTCCTCGTAGTATGGATAAACATACTCGCCCAGCCACTTCGGAGAGCAGACCGGGCCTGCGGTCATGCAGATATCGTCGTGACAGACCACCGCGTTCACATAGTCCGGGGTGCGGGCAAACGCCCTGAAGACCTTGCGGTTTATCTCGGCGAAGCTGGCCATGATGCGCTTTGTCTCCTCGGGATATCCGCCAACAAGCTCGAGGAACAGCTCCCAACCGAACGTCAGCAGCGGCCACATGAACATCGTGTTGTAGAAGCCCACGCTGATTACGTCCACAACCTCTTTGTCCTCTGGCTCCTTGAGCCAACCGAGCATTCTATCGTAGAACTCGTCATCGGTGCCCGAGTAGTCCATGTTCTGCACGACGTTGAAATCGGTCATGTCCAGGTGGTCCAGCGGCTCCCACTTCAGGATCTCGTCTATCGAGCTGAAGCCCGGTCCGTGCTGCCATACGTCGGTGTACTGAGTGCCCCAGCGCACCCGCCTTCCGCCGTCTTCCCCCACGTGCGAACTCTCCTCCGCGTCTGGCCGGGGGATAGGGGTGTCATCAGCCGGCGCTGCGAAACCGAGGTCTATTCTGTAGAGCTCAGCGAACTTGAGCGCGGCAGTACGCGGCTTTTCCCAGGGGTCGATTCCTGTTACAAGCTCGATGACTGCCGGGTTGGAGATGTGCTCCCAATGAGGAATGCGCTTGGGGTTCTTCCCAAAGAACGCCAGATATCCGTCTGTGTATTGCGGCATTACGTGCTCCTTGCAGTCTCGTTATTCCGGGATCCGGTACTTACTTCTGCTGGAACTTCCGGGTTTCTATCACTATCCGAGTCTTGCGGTCTTCAGTCTTCGGCAGTATCTGTACCACATCATCTATCACGTCGCTGGGTCCGGATATCTGTACGCCGTCGTCGCAGATATAGGTGGTCTTTCGGGACGACCGTTCGGCCCATTCGCGGTCGGGAACGAATGCGGTCTCAGTCAGTCCCTTGTCCAGCAGTCTGGCTATGTAGTGCTCGCGTTTATCGTCGTCAGGGATCGCTGCCGCCGCAATGGCTTCCACATCCATTTCTTCGGTCTGGGCCATCGTGCGCACTGCGTTTCTGAGCTGGCCAGCGGCCTCATCTCCTATGTTGAACTCGTTCTGAGCGATCCACTTCTCGGTTTCTTTGACCACCAGTTGCGTCATCTGCCGCGGCGTGGCGACGTCCTGGATTTCCAGAAACGCGTCCAGCCACATCTGTGCCGTGGCCGGATCTTCGTCCCTGGACAGTGCCTGATTGCGGTAAATCACGTCATAGCGAGTCTCATCGTCGTACGGACGCACCACTGCGTAGCGAGACAGCGACCTGCCGGGATCAGGGAGTGTCTGTATCTGTTCAAAAGCCCCGCCGTCGCTCCCGCGTTTGACGAAAGCTCTCACCGGATCCATCTTGAGCAGTGCCAGATATCTGTCTTCGGTGTCCACATCGGTGAACAGGCCGATTGCCAGGAACGTCTGCACCTGAGAAGACTTCTCCATGTTGTGCGCGAACCAAAGGCCGATCACTTTGCACTGCTCCACAAACAGTTCGGGTTGTTCGACTATCTTGGCGGTGCAGCTCGATACGGTGGTGTCCGGCCCGTTGAACTTCCCAGTGAGTGAACTCGGCGACTTTAGGCAGTTCCGGATGTGCTCTTCAAAGAAATGCCTCAACCCCTCCGACAACTGCATTTCCTTGTCAGCTATCTCGGGCTCGTCTGAGAGATTGCTAACGCCGTGGATTACCAGGCGATTAAGCTCTATTGCTTGGATGGATTGCATTAATGACCTCCTAGTGGCGGAAATCTACTTCGACATTGGCCGCCGCGATTCCTCCGTGCATCAGGACCACCCAGCGAATAACTTCGCCACCATCGTGGGCGCCAGCAGGGCGACTGCCGCGCCGTATGCGATGTCCAAGTGCAGTCGAGAGCCCAGAGCGCCCAGGTATATCAGCCCGACTATTGGGATTCCTGCAAGGCGTTCCAACAAATTCGCCCGCCCAGACCAAAGTGAGTGCCATATAGCCTTCGCGTCCTGCCTGCTCGGGAACGCGTGCAGCGCAATGGATATTCCGAGCCATATCAGCACATAGTCGGGGATCGACGCGGGTATGAGACTCACCTCGGGGACAGTCACTCGCGCCGCAATCAGCCCGCCGAGAAACGAGTTTACAATGAACGGTCCAACGCCTATCAGAATGCCGTGAACGGCCCTGGTCGGAGCTTCGTGCATCACATATCCGGCCGGATTGCCAAACCTGAAGTAACAGGCCCTGATCACGCGGACACCGGTAAGGCGGCACATCAGCACGTGCGCGACTTCGTGAACTACCACACCTGGGAAAGTGATGAGGCTGATAACCCATGCACCCACTGTCTGCTACTTGCCAATCCGCTCTCGGAGCTTCTTCCAGGGTGTCTTTTCCAGAAAGCTTCCCGCGACATTGTCCTCCATCTCGTGATACATAGCAATAGGGACTGTGAGTGTCAGCAGGTCAGCGTCAATGTAAGGCCTTGCAGATATGTCGGTCACTCCGACAACAGCCTTGGGCACCGGCTGCCCCGACTCACGGTAGGGCAGCAGAAACAGCGTGTGGCACCCGGCGCCGAATCGGATGCTCACATTGTCCGATGTTGCGCGTCCGTAGTTGGTCAGCACCACCAGTGCGGAGAGTTGATCGGCGTTGCACAGAAAGCTTACCAGCAGCGGCTTCTCCAGTGTCTCGTCGACGCCTTCCAGAGGCTTGTATACAACGTACTCAAACGGTATCTGGGTCGTCGGCAGATCTTCTACAAACGCTCGAGCCATATCCGGCGTCTTCTTGTATCCTTCTCCCTCGGGAAAGCCCTCTCCACGGCCAGTCGAAAGGAAGTAATCGATGCCGCCGGGTACTCCGTCGAACTCAGTGCAAAACCCCATCCCTATCTTTCCGCCGCCGCACGTCAACGTGTCGCGGTCAAGAACGGTGGTCTTGCCTCTTGCCGCGGCGCTGAACATAGCGACCGTGCATCCGTGTGTACCCTGCTTCATCTGGACAGCGCCATCTGGTTTGGTGTCGGTGACGATGGTTGCGACTGGCGAGTAGCGCAGTCTCAGTTCATCCGCTATTCTGCTCTTCATATACGTGCCTCGCATAAGTAGTTGTCCGAGAGGTGCGGCCTATCTCAATCCCCATTCCACGGTGCCTGTGTCGGAATCTACCTGCACCTGCCTGCCGTCCGGCATCAGAGTTGTGGCTCCGCTGCATCCGGACACGCACGGGACCCCGTATTCGCAACTGATGAGCCCAGAGAGATCGCCAGGAAAACAGCGCTCTGAGACCAGCGCTCCAGCATTGGCGAGCAGCGGCCACCATCCGGACTCCGCAGAGTCCACCACAAGCACATCGCCAGGACTTAGTTCGCCGCCGTCGGTCATGTCTCTCACCACTCTTACTCGCCCAAGAGCTTTCCCACAACCGTTGCCTCGGCCGGACAGCAGACTATCACCTCTGGCACGGCCCATCAGGCACACCTTCTCATCCCTTTGGCTTCGTTCACAAACCGCAACCGGTGGTTGGGTCGGCTCGTCTCTCGGAGGGGTTAGCCGCTCGTTCAGCCATCTGCGGTGCCTGGCATCCGCAACGGCCCTGGCGATTTGAGGCGCCATCGTGTCATTTTGACCAGCGGGAGAAATCCCCGGAGATTCCTCCCTGCGGTCGGAATGATATTCCCGCGGCAGTTCCGTCAGTTCATCTACCGTCAGTTCGAACACCTCATCTGCCAGAGCAACAGCCCCTTCTTCCACCAGGCGTCTACCGATCTCCAGCGCTCCCAGCCGCAGGCTTGCGAGTCCGCGTGACAGTAACGTATCGCATTCACAGGCCTTCGCGGGCCAGTTCCGGGCGGCCCAGATAAGTTGTTCTGTGGTTGCGCGCTGTCTTGGGTGCAGCAGCTCGCTTATGCGGGCTGCGGCCTGCTCCGCCTCGAGTGCTGCCGCCGAGTGCCGCAAAACAAGACTTGAGCGATTGGTGCGGTGTGACAGAGCCTTTATCATTCGGTACAGCGGTTCCGCGTCCTCAATCCAGCTTCGCCATCGCGCCAAGTCGTAGCGTTCGTGGCCGCCCGCGAATGCATAGCCGTACTCTCGCGCCAGGCTTGACACTTCGCCCCGGAATGCACGCCACCAGTCCGGAACCTCTATCTTGCCTGCCTCTTCCCCGGCGAAGAACAACTCCCCGAGCTGATGCAGGCTTGAATCCCGTTCTATGGTCGGGTAGGGTATCCCCCGGCCAAGAACCTTGACGTCGCTATCGGTGCAATCCGAAAGGACGTTCGGCAGCATAGAGAGAAAACGATCCGCCGGCGACCAGACCTTCTCAGACCATAACCGTGCCGTTCTGCAGGCGTCTTCCGCACGACGCACCAGCGATTTGAGATCAGTCATGGCCAATGCTGACAGGTCAGCTTCAATCAGAGCGTCTGCGGCAGCGCCTATATCCGGTGATACGCGTTCGCCCCATTCTTCAGCCAGTTGTGCGGCTCTGGAGAGTTCGCGGGCCAACAACCGCCAGTCCGTCGGCCCTTCCTTTCGAACCGCGATGGAACACCTCCCCATCCCCCCTCCGTTTCGGAGGGGGTTAGGGGGAGGTACTGCTTGGACTTGCTCAGGACAAGCGGCTTCGCTCAGGAACCCTTGAGTGGATGCGAGGCCGCAGCCGAACACATAACCGTTGACTACCGTGGTCGTGCCAGTCGGACGGGCCCCGCGGCTTCCTGAATCAAGTAATGGAACCCCTCCCCCCTCCGTTTCGGAGGGGGTTAGGGGGAGGTGTTCAGGGCAAGCTCTGGCCGTATGGTTTGAGCGAGAGGGGGCAATCAGACTCTCAGACAGACCGCCTACTGGCCTGTCAGTCAATGCGACAAACGGCCTTTGGATGCTGTCCAGCCCTGGGAAGAAGATCGGCAGCGAGCGAAGCGGCTTGGCATCGAGGATCCACAACCCGTCTGGGCCGATTGCCCAGTCGATCCGGATTCTGCCTCCAAGCAGGTTCTCGATGAGGACGGCTCTGTCAGCCACCATGCGCAGATCATCCATCAGGTCCTCGGATTCAGGCGAGATTGGCTTGACGGCCCATCCGTCAAGATTCACCTCAATGCCGTACGGTCTCTTGCCCGTCGGCTCCGGTCCACACGTGACACGGACGAACAGAGGGTTTCCCGTGGATTCATCAGCGGTACTCACACGGCCAAACAGGCGAGCATGCGCTCTTTGCTGTACTATCACAGCCGCATCCGGCGGCGGTCCGGACCGCGTGGAGAGATCGGGATGATCCCACATACTGGCCCACAGTTCGCGGATGGCAAACGCAACCTGACTCGCTCCGCGCACACCCATTATGCAACCGCCGTGCTCCCGGCCGCCACCGACCGGCGATAGTCGCACTACTACTTCCGGATGCTCTTCTCCAGCCTGAAGCGCAAGTCTGCTGTATGCCGTCTCCAGCGCTGCTGCAACATCCGGAGCCAGCTCTCTGGTGCGGATTGATGAAGCCGTCCGGTTACGAGTTGTCGAACTGGCAGCGGCGCTCGCCGGGTCCTGGCACCCGCTCTCCCACAGATGATAACAATAGGCGTCGCTGGTAAGCACGATCCCACGTGGGCTGCTGTAACCGGCTGCGAGCAGACGGGCCAGTGTCGTTGCCTTCTCCCCGGACCTGCAGTTCTTTCCCGCTTCAGCCAGGGGCACGATAAAGGAGATTGTGGAAGAGATCATAGACACTATTATACGCTAGAAACGCGCTGCCGTGGTAGAGGAGGACTTTCACGCCCTCCCGCGGGCCTACGGCGGTCAGGGAGCACGTGGAAGTGCTCCCTTGGGAGATGCGTAGCGTGTGCTGCGTGACTGCCGCCGCAGCAATCACGTTTAGGGTCAAATCGCGCCCTGTCGGAACATCGGCAATTGTCCTGCGGCTTCGCTCAGGAACCGCGGCTACCAGTCGCGTGAATCGGGCACTGGCATCCAGACCGATTCCTCTGCAATCGAAAGCTGACTGATCAGGCCGGGCAGCGTCATATCCATTGCGGCGTGGATGTCAATGGGATTCGGGCGCCTACCCTCGATCGCGTCGACAAAATCAAGAATCTCGAAGTAGTCTCCGCCGCCGTGCCCAGCCGACTCGGCTCGTGCCGAATGTTCTTTCCACAGCTCCGGCAGGAACTCATCACTCAGATCGTCCATATCCAGCCACGTGTTTGCGTCAGGGCAACGTTCGCGCAGCCACACGCGGTGACGCTCTCCTACGGCCCGAGCGGATTCATAGCACCCGTCTGTGCCCTGAATCTGGTAGTTCGTCACGGCGTGAGGTCGGTCCGAGAGCATGTCCACGCGAATCTTCACCAGTCCGCCGGAGGCCATCTTGCACAGCATCAGGCACGAGTCCTCGTTCTCGTAGTCGTTGCCGCGAGGGTCTTGGTGGTTGTGTCCCGATCCGGCACCGCAGACGCTCACCACGCGGTCGCCCGGCATCCACTGCAGAATGGGCCCGAGACTGTGTGTGCCATAAGTCACGCCATTGACGCCGGTCTGCCAGCGACGCCGCCAGACCGTAACTTCATTCAGCTCCTTGAGTTCGTGAATGTACTCCCCTTCTGCATAGTAAGGTTTGCCGAACAGGCCTGCCCTCACCATCTCGCGCACAATCACATTCGGCCGCATATAGGTGTAGTTCTCGGCCATCATATAGACGCCTCGGCTGACCTTGCAGGATTCGACCAGTTGCCGGCATTCCTCCATCGACACCCCTGCGGTGACCTCTGAGAGCACGTGCAGATTCCGCTCCAGAGCTGCGACTGCCATCGGGACGTGGAAATGCATCGGAGTGCCGATGATCACTGCGTCCAGATTAGCCCGGTCGAGCATCTGTGCGTAGTCCGTGTACTGCTCTTGAGCGCCCAAACGCTCGCGTGCCGCCGTCAATTCTTCAGCGTTGATGTCACAGACCGCGTGTATTGCGACCTGAGGTAGTGCATCGCAAGCGGCCTTGAAGCTGGCGCCGCGGCCGCACGCTCCCACGATACCAAGGTTCAGTTTGTTCAGTGTTTGCATGTGTTCTCCTATCCTGTGTCGGCCACGACCGAGATGGAACACCTCCCCCGCCACCCTCCGTTTCGGAGGGGGTTAGGGGGAGGCACTGGTTGGCCAACGCTTGACGTCGCTCAGTAGTTCTCGCGCGCTGCCCGGATCATCACGTCGATTGCCTCGGGTTCCACATCACTCGGAATGGGACTGCCCGTGGAAAGAATGAAGGGCGAGCCGGGTCCCGACATATCAATCTGCCGGCGCACTGCTTCTTCAATCTCGGCGGGATCGTTTCTCTTCAGCAGTTCTTCTGAGTCGACATTGCCGAATAGGCAGCGATCAGGCCCGAAGGCCTCCCGCACTCTGGCCACGGTCAAATCCACGCCTTTGCGCGGCTGCTCGAACGCGAAGGCATCGATGTCCAGCGCTGCCTCTCTATCCAATATGGGGATGATGTCGCCTTCATTCCACAGCACAATCTTCAGTCCAGCCGCGTGGGCTGCTTGCGTTATCGACTTCTGATAGGGCAGAGCGAAGCGATCGAACATAGCTGGCGATATGATGTCGCACGATGCCCACCCATCAGCGATGAAGACTGCTTCCGCTCCGGCCTCTGCCAGTTCGCGCAGTCGCAGCATATCACCCGATGCATATCTGTCGCACGCGTATGCGAAGAGCTCTGGTTCCGAGAGCATCGCGTCCATTGCTCGCTCGAAGCCAAATGCGTAGCAGGCGCAGATATATGCGGGAGAGTGGTGTGGCATCACAAGAGCTTTGTCGCCAAGCTCATCAACGAGCCTCCTCAGGCCAGCCAGGTAGTTATCTCCCCATCCGTCAAACTCCGGAATGAGCCTGTCAGCATCAGTGGTGCTCTCTATCGTGCCGACAGAGTCACATGCCTTAGCTCCGGATTCGCGCTCACGGGCCGTCAGGCTGCTCTTGATCAGCTCGTGCTCAACGCCCGTGTTGTTGTCCCTGACGAACCACGACCTGGCGCTTTCCTCAATCAAGCTGCAGTCTCTTGGGCCGGTTCCGCCGCCGGTATACCAGACGATGTCCGGCAAGTGGCGTTCGAATACTGCCTTGTGAGCGCTATGCCAGCAGTCGTTGCCTGCTCCTATGAGCTGCCAAGGCTGCAGACCGGCGGCTTTCCAGTAGTAATCGAATCCCCAGGTGAACAGAGCGACGGGAACTCTTGGCGTCGGTTTTCCGGACAAAGCGTCCAGTGCCATCGCCCGGCCCCCCGTCGCGCCTATACAATTGCACATATCAGCCCACTCCTTCTCGCGTCTCCACGGCGGCATGCATTCAAAGGTATGTTACTTCGACCAGCGGGAGATCCCTGCATCAA
>CAYSLA010000116.1:8988-11076 GCA_964431685.1 uncultured bacterium
GCGAGTTCCGACTTGAGTTGAAGAACCAATTGCACGAGTTCCTCTCTTGTCATCGACTCGAATGCCGTGTGGTCCAGAACCGGCTCCAAAGGAATGCCGACGACTGGTGGGGTGACCGGTCTGCGCTCCGCCCTGATGATTACCTTTCTCGCGTGCGCGGCCTGAGTGGCGAGAGAGACGACAACTAGAGTGAGGAAGCTCAGAGGAACTGACACAATTGCCGGATTGTCGAACGGGAACGGCGCCAGTTTGGGATCCAGGCCGTACAGCTCCTTGTACATCTCCGGTGAGAGAAGTATGATCCCCAGGGCCGACACCATACCGACGATGATCGATGCCGCTATGCCTCTGGAGGTGGTCTTCTTCCAGAACAGCAGCATCATAATCGCCGGAAGATTGGCCGATGCCGCTACGGCAAATGCCCAGCCGACGAGATACGACACGTTCATTTTCTGGTAGGCAATGCCCAGGAACATAGCGACTATGCCGATCGCGATCGCGGAGAACTTGCCTGCGATGACCTTTCCACTGTCCGTCATCTTCATATTGAAGAAGCGATCCATGAGGTCGTGGGCTACTGCTCCGGAGGCAGCGACGATCAGGCCGCTGACAGTGCCCAGAACCGTGGCAAACGCAATCGCCGAGATGATCGCGAACAAGAACACCCCGAACGATTTTGCGAGCAGCGGCGCGGACATGTTGGAGTCCGTTAGATCAAGCACGCCGCTGGTCATGGCGCCCAGACCCATGAACAGAGTCAACACATAGAAGAACCCGATCGCCGCAATCGCGACGATTGTGGACTTCCTGGCGCACGCCGGGCTGGGGACTGTGTAGTAGCGTATCAGGATGTGCGGCAGAGCAGCCGTGCCACAGAACAGGGCCAGCATCAGCGAGATGAAGTTCAGGTTGTCTTCTATGCTGCTGCCAATCTTGAACTTGATCCCCGGCCTCAGCAGGTCTGCGCCCGCGGTGGCCTTTGGATAGTATACTGTCACCTGGTTCTCCCCATCCACTACTTTCTCAGATGGGAAGCGCACGACCGTGCTGCCCTGGATGGTGGTAAGAAAACTGACCGGATCGAGCGGCCCGGTTCTATCGACTTTCTGCCCGTCCATAACTATCTCGCTCAGTGCGCCGACCTGGAAGAAGCGTCCTTCACTCTTGGGGGCGCCATTGTACAGCGTCGCCCCGTCCCGAGTCTTGGTTGTGAAGAGCGTTTCGCGAAGCTGGCCGGCGTCTTCGTCGATCAGCCAGACCGTGTCAAGGCCGTCCTTTGTCAGCTTCACGAACTTGGGCTTTGGCTTGGCTGGATTATCGTCTTTGAGGTAGTAGGGGGAATCCTTCCAGTTGCCCTGTAACGAATATGAAGCGTCGCCAAGGTTAATCGCTCCATCCGTGCCCACGCTGTAGCCGATACTCGTGAACTCGTGATACGGAACCTTGCCGCCCTGATCGGGTGCGGTTGAGAACCCACGCGAAAGCAGAGCGATAGTAAGCGTGGTTGAGAAGATGATCAGCAGTCCGCCCTTGAGGAACTGCACGTAGGTGGTGGATGTCATACCGGCTGTGGCCACGATGAGTGTCACTATCGTGCCTACCAGCACTACCCCCAGATAGTGCGGTATGCCCAGCAGCGGAGTGATGAGCGAGCCGGCGCCAACCATCTGGGGAATCAGATAGCAGACCGATATCACTAGCGTGCTCAGGGCGGCTGAGAACTGAATGCCTTTGGAGTTGAACTTGGAGTCCAGGGCGTCGGTGAACGTGAACTTGCCCATCCGTTTCATAGGCTCCGCCACGACAAACAACGCCACGATCCAGCCGGCCAGGTAGCCTATTGAGTAGAGGAAACCGTCGTAGCCGAACATGGCAATCATTCCGCAGATTCCCAGGAATGAGGCCGCAGACAAGTAGTCACCGGCAAACGCTATCCCGTTCACTGCCCAGTGAATGGTACCGCCAGCCGCATAGAAGCCTTTGCTGGTTTTGGTGCGTTTGGCGAAGTAGAATGCCATCCACAGCACAAAGGCTACGAAGAATGCGAATATGCCTATGGCCCACGAAGAGGTGCCGTATACCATCTAG
>CAYSLA010000117.1:0-11045 GCA_964431685.1 uncultured bacterium
CTCCGAGAAGTGACGCACGTAGGCGCGGTACTCTCCTCGCAGGGTGTCCCAGAAGACCAGGTTCTGAGAATCGTAGGAGTCACCCTTCATAATGGGCTCGTCCTGCATCAGCGACCAGTGGATCCCGTCCGCGGACTTCATGCCATAAAGCCCCGGTTCGCCACCCATCGTAGCGCCTACGGCCTTGTAGATCGCGTCCGGCTCGCAGTCCGGATTCTCGTCTTTGAAAGGCGCGAATCCGTGGACGCCTTTGCGCACATCAGTCTCACCAAGCCACACAACGCTGTTCTCCCGGCTGCCGAGAACCTCATACAATCCGAGGCTTGGCTTCGTCCAGTGTATGCCATCTGCGCTTTCGGCGTAGGCGCCATAGATCGACGGCTCCTTTTCCGCAATCAAGTCGTCAATATCGGTGTCTCCGCCGTGGTAGTACATTCGGAAGATATCGCCGTCCTGGAACGTGGTAATGTAGCCGCAGAATGTACCCTCCCACAGCCCGTCCATCACAAGAGCATCGTCCCGTATGGAAGGCTGATGAAGGCGCAAGCTAGCCTTTCCGGTCAACTTGCCGATCAGCGCATCGTCCACAAACAACTCCAACCTGCCGCCAATATCCGTTGCTTCTAGGTGTGTCACGTTCGTAGGTCCTTTCAAACTGTAGGCGAGGATAGATGCGTCCCAGGCCGCAGCCCGACTACATCACTATACTAGTGCAGGCGGTTTCGTGCAAGTCGCGGCTCACAGGGGGCACTGAGTAATGCGGACTACCGGGGGCGTGCTGGACTATCTATGCTGCTTTGTCTTCGCTGTCTGAGCTCGTCTGCTCTGAGCTCAGGTTCCAGTTGTCACAGTCGCGGCGCGAGCAGTAGAACATCTTCTTGCGCTCGCCTTCTGTAGTGATGACGTCCGCTATGTAAGCAAAAGAGCATCGGGCGCACATGATCGCGTCCGCTACCCGGACGACTCTCAGATTATTGCGCGGCAGATTGGTCACTGCTGATCCACCAGACGGGCGTTTGTGGCTGACACACCCTGAAGAGATCTGTAGAGCCCGAGGATTCTGGAGACCGCCTGGTTTTCAGAGCGAGAAACCCTGAACAGATTCGCAACGTTTCTCGTGTATCGCAAGCGGTCCGCGCACTCGTGGCTGACAACCAGATGCACAGAGCCGTAGTGGTTTCTTGCATCATTCACTGCTTCTGCCAGATCCTGCAGAAACTCCCAATCAGTGGCCGTGGCGTGCTCAAGATTGATGATGACATTATAATGACCCGCACCCATTAGCCGCGCCAGCATACACATCAGTTTGGACGGCGAGTCACCGCCTATGACACCCGTCACCTGCATCACGGGAACACCGTGGGCGTTCCGAAGCCTGACCGAAAAATCATCACTGCGCCTGGTTCTCATCTTCACCTCCGACCTACAACAGACTTATCGGTGAGAAACGGCCGCAGGTTTAGGCAAAACAGGCTCGACTTTGGGGTTACTTCGCGCTTGTTGAGTCTGGATGCGTGCTGTGATGGGACCTATGGGACCTATGAGTCCCATAGGTCCCATCACTCCCATCTGATCCTATGAAGCTCTAGTGCATCTCCACGTCGCAGGTTCCGATTCCGCTGCGCAGGTAGTTGAACTGCACGTTCGGGTGGTTCGCCAACAGGGACATCGGCACCGCGCTGTCAGGGAGTTTCTTGGAGATCATAAGCGCAGTCAGGCGCATTCCGAACGGGTTGTCGTGCATGCCTGCTTGCCAAATGGAGACCTTCTCCGCTCGCCAAGTCTGCAGTGGGCCGACTGTGACCGCCACGTTCGGAACCAGGTCCACCTTGCCGCCGCCCGACGTGCGCGCGTTCTGCATAACAGTGACGGGGTGCAGTTCAGTCACTCGGGTGGACAGCGCCATGAACTCCTCAGGGGTAGGCGGGTTGTCTTTGTACTTGCCCTCGCGCCTCACCGGGTCGTTGAACGCCCAGTGCTTGATGTCGCCTTGCCCGCCCTGCATCACAGCGCAGCGCACGCCTTCCCAGCTCTTCACATACTCGGTCGGATCGGCTTTTGGAAAATGAATGTTGGAGTCGGGCATTACCAGCTTGGGACAAATCTTGTTGAAGCACATCTCCCGGTCGGCCTTCGCGAATGAGAGAGGGTGGTTCTCCGGGACTTCCTTGCCGTCGATGACCCACTCATCCATTCCCCAGAAATGCGCGTTCTTCAGGTCTAGACCGATTGAGTTGACGATCCTCGCCACAAGCGGGAGCTGCTCTGTCGGGCCGATGGGGCCGCAGATTCCAACCGGGTCACTTGGCGTGGCCTGTTTCCACGCTTCAATGTATTCCAGAGCCTCGGCACAATAGAAATCCTCAAGGGTATCGTAGAAGACGACCTTGAAGCCGTCTCTGGAAAGTCCCAGTATGTCGTCCGCGGACAGCTTTGCGGCGTCATTCAGGATGTCCTGATCTATGGTGGTGTAGTCCCACCAGTCTGGTGCTAGTTTGCTGAATGGTCTTGCCATAATCTCCTCCATAGCGATATTGCCGGGCGCACGGGTCGCAACTGCCGTGCCCGTCACATTCTACCATGACGCGGCCCGACTGTCACATTCGGGCCACTCGCTGAGCTTGCCTTCCGGCTAACGCGCCAGACGGAACTTCATACCGTCGACGATCGGCAGTTCCTCATCCATACCGATCTCGCGCTCCTGTTCACCATCGATCAGAATCAGTGTCTGATCGCCGAGAATGCCAAACAGGTTACGCAGGAACCGCCCGGTACCTTTGTCCTGCTCCACGGCGTACTGACTACCGTCGAAATGCACCTGCTTAACGGTCTTAGCGGCGGCCTGGCTGTGAAGCTCTGATACGGTCTGCACGGCCAGGGCCCAAACGTCTTTTTCCTGCTTTATGCGCTCACGAACCTCAGGGGACGCGTTCCGAGCCGCGTCCGACGCATCTTCCAGGTGCTGGCTCAGGCGAACCTGCACCTCGGCAGGATACACAGCGAGCGGATCCGGTAAATGCCATATGCCCGAGTGCTCCTTGCAGTTGCGTATGGACCACGCCAGACCTGCATAGTATCGGCAGCATCTGGTCGCTGGCGGGTCCGTAGAGCTTCTCGCAGGCATCTTTCATCATATCCTCGAACGTCAGACTGGAATCCCACATTCCCTTTGCCGCAACATAGAACAGCGGCCAGCGCAGGGGATATGCTTTCTCCTCGTATGCGTGCTGCGACTCGTAGGTCCCCCACTCCACACCGTGCGAGCGAAGAAACTTCTGGTCCTCAAGAGTCGTGTTTCCGGCGACGACAGCGGAATCTTCCTCCAGTGCAGGTGCGAACACCCAGGTATGAGCCACTCGTAGAACCCCATCGTGGCCCCGGTCGCCGCCCAACGCTCGAAATTAGCCTTGAAACCCGTGTAGTTGGGGCAACTTGGCTCTTCTATCGGATGAGCGTGGCATCCCTGACCAACGGCCACTATGATGACCCCAGGTTCGGCTGTCATCTGCTCAGTCGGTGCCGTATAGGTGTACCAGTAGGAGAACTGAGTCACATACTTGTCGGGGTGAGTCTTCCGAAGTCCACGTGCCACAACGTTTGAGAACGACAGCATCCGCGCTCCCGGATTGCTGCCCGTCTTCGCACACTCCTCGCACTCGCAGAATCCTCCGCTGTCATTGTTGCCCAGCGAAAAGGTGACCTGCTCGGGGTTCTTGTCAAAGTACTCCTGTGCCTTCTGGATGGTGAGTTTGATAACATCCGGATTGGATGTACACAACTGCCACTCGCCCTCCGATGTTCGCTTCCCACCGATGAGAGCGTAGTATTCAGGGTGGTCCTTGAAGTACTCCGCGGGCGGGAACAATGCAGAATGTGAATGGCCAAGAGAGAGGCCCAGGCCATACTGATACCATCGTTTGCCCAGGCCGATCCACACATTCCGATGCTTGAACTCCGGTGTGTGTCTGATGTCGAGAGGCCCAACAGCGATGGTCTTCTTCTCTGGCACCGGCTGCCACAGCGGATCCGGGCAGAACCAGCCACATCCCAGCTTCTCCAAGAGGGTCTGCACTGCGAACTCCGTGCCAGTGAACGTTCCTTCGTCGTTTCCCACCAAGGCAATGCTGGTCCCCACTGTCTTTATGATGGTTGTCTCGTTTGCCGGGTATCCTCTCGGGACTTGCACTCCGGCTTTGCTCAAAAGCTTGCTGGGGCCGACCAATATGAGCGTCCCGGTCCACTGGCGGTCGTCCGTACGGATCGGCAGCACAGCCCCACTCATCCTGAATACGTAATCCTGGAGGTCGGCAGCAGCGGTGAGCGCCTTTCTCGTCGGCTGAGATGCCACGACAATGCTGGCTCTGGGTTTCCCGTCACGCGTCAACACTATGTTGCCGCTCTTGTCCTTTTCAGACGGCAGGACAACCTGGGCACCGGGCTCGTCACCTCGACGACCCCATATCTTGACCTCATTCAGATGCCGGATTCCTTCGC
Source organism: uncultured bacterium (assembly GCA_964431685.1). Classification (GTDB taxonomy): domain Bacteria; phylum Armatimonadota; class UBA5829; order UBA5829; family UBA5829; genus CAYSLA01. The sequence continues at coordinate 4,495 of CAYSLA010000117.1, forward strand.
CAAGCGTAAAGGACAGCTTGACGTATCTGGCCTGCCTGCCATCCGGGACGGTGGCGCCCTTCCATCCTTTCTCATCCTCGGCGGTAACCGTGCCAAACTCAGTCCACGGCCCCTTGTCGTGGTTTGCCACGCTTATCTGCGCAGTGGTGGGAGCGACTCCCTGGTTGAAATTGAGTTGCACGCTGCCGACCAGACGTGTCTTCTTCAGATCGAAGGTGACCGTCTGACCGTTCCTGATCCCCACCACATTGTTCCAGTCGTTCCAGGGCTGGTCACGGTCAAGCAGCCTGCGGCAGAGTTCCTCCGTCTGCGAGAGAGCAGGCTCGGCAGCAGCCGTCACTCCAGTCGCCATAACCGGCTCATCTTTCACAGCGTTGTCTGTCAGAACCATCCACAATGGTGAGACATTCGCGTTTGCCGCAGTCACCGCAAATGCCGCAAACAAACTGACCGCAATGAGTGCGCTTAGATATGCATTTTGCATCCTGACAATCCTCCAAACAATAGCTCGATCCATTGATACAAGCTTCTATCGGGGCAGTACATTATCCTGCCTGAAAACAACAAATAACGTGACACGAGCCGGACGTCTCGCACGTCGGAGCCGTCACCTATGCAAGTTCTGGCTTCTCGCAGCTTCGTGGGTGGCAGCCTGCCTGGTGCAGCAATCGTAACCCGTATCACTTCCCGCGCGAGCGGAAGTTGAGGCCAACCACCATGTCGCGCAGCACGTAGAAGCTTACGTCCTGCATCCCGGTGGCCCTGCCCATTCACCGAAGAATGTTTCTACGAAGCCGGTGCATCATCCTGCCTCTACCAGAAGACCGTCTGCACCTTGCACACACCGATAAGCGACGCTCCTGTAGCCGATCCAATCTCCCGCCGGAAAAAAAAGTAGCAGACTGACGTTTAGCCTGCTCAGATGGCGGGTACAACACACATGTGCTTGACTGATTGAGAAATCGTCAGCAAGTAACTACGAAGGTAGATACACTTCTTTGGAGGAAGAAATGAAAGCAAGAGTTAGTCTGTTTGTTGTTGTTGCGCTGCTGGTTGCGTTTGCGTCTGTGAGCGCTTGCGCTGACGATCTGATAGTCGGCGGCGGCTGGGCATACTTCGATTGGTATGCTGGCCCTGGCGTATGGGCTACGCCTACGTTCTCCCTGTCCGCTGACGACACCTGCACAGTCCAGATCACCGACGCTTTCCTTACCGGGGATCAGTTTGAGGTCTACGTGGATGGCGTTCTTGCCATCACCACCAGCACCCCTGTCGACGGTCTCAACCTGGGTCTTGATACGGACGCTGCCTGGGCAGAACCAGCCTACAGCAAAGGCTGCTTTGTTCTGGACGCCGGAAGATACGAGCTTTCTATCAAGAACATCCTGATCCCAACGGGATATCCTGACGGCGGCGCGTATATCAGAGCTCTGGATGGCGTGGTGCCCTGCGTTCCTGAGCCTTCCAGCGTGGTGGCTCTGGTTTCCGGACTTGGTGGTGTTCTCGGACTAGCCTGGCGACGGAGAAGCTAGTTGCTCCGATATGCCGCCCCGGCGGTGTAACTCAAAGTTAGCGTGGCGGCGGGAAAGCCCATTTCCCGCCGCCATTTTCCGTACTCCTGCTGCCTCGCTTGGGAACGTGCTTCAGAGAGCGTGAGTCAGTCAGTATACGTAGACGCTTCCGACGCGTTTCTTGCTGTCCTGTATCCACTTTGCGTGACCGTCGGCATAGGCAAAGATGGTACCTTTGCTGTGAAGAGAGGCAAGATAGATTTCAACAGCCCACATGTCCGCGGATGACCGCGGGAAACACTCAGCGCTATTGCAGACCGCGGAATTCTCGTAGAACATAACCGCCTCTGAAGGCCTGTCTATGGATGCCATACTGCGGAAACTAGCGTAACCGTTCAGCAGGTAGTTCGTGCCCGTGCCCGGGATAGACGGTTTCCAGGGATCACCATATAACCCGGCGGATGGACACACATAGACCTTCGCGTTCCTTACGTAGGGATACAACATAGTTGCCCAGGATGTGTTGTCCGTCCGTTTCTCTATGATGTTCCTGGCATACCAGTCCCAGGGAGTTCCGCCGCCTGTGTGGCTGCTCCAGCCATTCTGGCCGGGAAAACAATCATCATAGTCCTGGGCGTAGATCTGCGAAGCGGTTCCCAGTTGCTTGAGCTTGTTGAGGCACGACGTCTGGCGCGCCTTCTCCCTCGCCTGCGCAAATACAGGGAAGAGAATGGCAGCGAGAATCGCAATGATTGCGATTACTACGAGCAGCTATATCAGCGTAAATCCACGATGCATCGCGTTGGGTCGGCCTCCGTTCTTGTCCAGCAAACGGGTGTTGGAGTGCGCCCTGTCCGGTTCTTTGGGATCGGAGTGCACCCACACAGTACACTATAGCCCGTCTTTCGCGACGTGTCAATATAGTTGTCAACTGTGTAGCATAAGAGATCGGCACAGCAAGATATGCAGGAAATCGGTATGCGAGTGCATAATTATGCCTCAGTGCACACGTTCCCGCAGGAGAGGCCAACAAATGGATACGATAGGACTCAGCGATCTGGCAAAACAATATCGAGCGACGCTTCTGGACGACGTTATGCCGTTCTGGATGCGCTACGGGTTAGGCAGCGCCGACGGAGCACTCAACAACTGTATCGACGACGATGGCCGCCTCAAGAGTGCGGATCGGTTTATGTGGAGCCAGGGAAGAGCGCTCTGGGTGTTCTCGGCACTATACAACCGCATTGAGCAAAGACAGGAATGGCTGGATGTAGCTCACCGCGTTTTCGGATACCTGCGAAACCGCGGCAGGAACAAGCACGGCGACTGGGTCTATCACGTTGACGGCGAGGGCAACATAGTCGAAGGCGACACAAGCATCTACGTCGGAGGATTTGTGCTTGCGGGACTGTCCGAGTACTTTCGTGCAACACAGAATCAGGACGCTGCGGCGCTTGCCCTGGACACGTATGACCGGTCGTTGGCACGCATCAACGCCCCCGGCAGCTACGACATACGACCCTACCACCTGCCCAAGGGGATGAGGAACCTCGGGGTTCGGATGGTATTCACGCTGTACTTCTATGAACTCGGACACACGCTGGGGCGTCCGGACATTATCTCGGAGGCGGCGCGTCTGGGCGATGAGATACTCGGGTTCATCGATCCGACAAGCGGTCTGGGCAGAGAGTTCACCCTTCTGGACGGCAACGTCGATGATTCGCCGCTGGGACGCGTCTGCATCCCCGGACACGTGATCGAAGGTCTGTGGTTTTATATCTCGACCACGCTCGCCGACCGCGGCGACAAGACGACGATTGCGCGATGCTGCGAGCTGATCCGGGCGCACCTGGAAGCCGGCTGGGACAAGGAGCACGGAGGAGTGCGGCTGGCCGTTGATGCGACCGGGGCGGGTCCGGCAGCCTGGGAGAAAGCCGACTGCAAGCCGATGTGGGCACAGATGGAGTGCCTGGTGGCGACCATGCTCGCGCACCAGCACACGGGTGATCAATGGTGCATGGAATGGCACGAGAGAATACGCAACTACGCCTATTCGCACTACCCTACGCCCGCGGGCGACTGGACACAATGGCTGGGGCGGGACAACGCGCCAATTCCTCCGTTTGTGCTCCCAGTTAAGGATCCGTTCCACCTGCCGAGATGCCTGATGTATCTGACAAAGTTTGCGGGTGAGGGCTGAGCAGACTGCAGATGGGAAGCCGCGGTACGGCTTGTCCTACAATCACACAGCAAGGAACTACTAGCGTGAAACAACTGGAGATCAGAGAGCTGACCAGGGACTTCGGAGGACTGCGGGCCGTGGACAAGGTCAGTTTCGCAGTTGACCAGGGAAGCCTGACCGCCATCATTGGCCCCAACGGGGCCGGCAAGACCACGCTGTTCAACCTCATCACAGGAGCTTTGCGGCCAAGCGCCGGCAGCGTTGCGTTCGAAGGAAAGACCCTGTCACCTGCTCCGCACAAGACTGCCAGGGTGGGGATAGCGCGTACTTTTCAGAATGTGAGGCTGTTCAGTGAGATGACGCTGCTGGAAAACCTGCTCTGCGCCTCCAACACTGATTCATTTCTTCGCGGCTCTCTGTGGCCGCCATTTCAGCAAGAGAGTGAACGTCTGCGCGTCAAGAAATCCTGCTATATTCTGGAGGATCTGGGACTGTTGGAGGACCGCGAGAGTCTCGCGGGAGACCTGCCGTTCGGCAGACAGCGACTGGCCGAGATAGCCAGGGCGCTTGCGAGAAAACCACGTTTGCTTCTGCTGGACGAACCGGCTGCAGGTCTGAACCGCAACGAGACAACCCAGCTCGCCAAGTACATCAGGCATATCGTCAGCTCCGGCGTCACCGTTCTGCTGGTAGAGCACGATATGCAGCTTGTAATGAATCTCGCGGAAAGAGTCGTGGTGTTGGAAAACGGCAGGCTGATCGCCGATGGTTCACCAGGCGAGGTTCGGCAAGACGCCCGGGTAGTGCAAGCCTATCTTGGGAGCGGGGCATGCTGAAAGTAGTCAATCTCTCGGCTGGATACGACAAGCTTGCGGTCATCAAGGGCGTATCGATCAATGTGAAAGCGAACGAGGTAGTCGCCCTCATCGGAAACAACGGCGCGGGCAAGAGCACGCTTATGAAAGCTGTATGCGGGCTGTTGCGCCCAATGGGAGGAAGAGTGCTTCTCGACGGCCACGACATCGCCGGCAGGTCGCCAGAGAAAACGGCAAGAATGGGGCTTGCGCTTGTGCCGGAATCGCGGGCCTTGTTCTGGGACATGTCTGTCTGCGAGAACCTACGAGTAGGTGCCTCGGGTCACCGCCTGACGCGATCCGAGATCGCCTGTCGCTTCGATACCGTCTACTCGCTTTTTCCGATGCTGGCCGACAAGAGAAACTCGCAGGCTGGCGAGCTCAGCGGCGGACAGCAGCAGATGCTGGCTCTGGCGCGGGCCATGATGAGTTCGCCCAGGATTCTGATGATGGATGAGCCCTCTACTGGACTTGCTCCGATGATGGTGGATGAGCTGTTTGAAAAGGTTGCCTTGCTCAAGAAAGAAGGAATGACTATCCTCCTCGCAGAACAGAATATCCACAAGGCTCTGGATGGCGCCGACCGGGGGTATGTTGTGGAAAACGGCAGAATAGTGCTTGAGGACACGGGCCAGGCGCTGAAGTGTTCAGAGCGTGTTGTGAAAGCGTATTTGGGAGTCTGACCGGCAGACGCCGGGGAAAGGAACGGTGAGCAGCATGATGGGTAAGAGAAGTGGTGTGGGAGTTGCGCTTGCGGCCGCGTTACTGTTGGGCGCAGCATCGGCATCGTTTGCGGCCAGGGAGATCGTTATCGGGGGCCTTTTTGGGTTGTCGGGGAAGGGAGCTCCTGTGGGTATCGCCACCCGCGACGTAGCCCGGATGGTAGTCGATGACATCAACCGCAGAGGCGGCATAAACGGCGCCAAGTTGAAGCTGGTGGTGGCTGACACTTCCAGCGAACCGGGACAGGCAGTGGTGGCACTGAAGAAACTCATCGACAAGGACAAGGCCGTGGCAATCTGTGGGCCGACCACCACAGGGGAAATAATGGCGTGCCTCAAAACCATTGAGGACAGCCAGATTCCTGTTGTAGCCTGCGTGGGCGGAGCCGCCGCGGTGGTGCCGGTTGAAGAGCGTAAATGGGTGTTTAAGAGCCCTCAGAAATCGAGCTCGGCCGTAGCACGCATCTACAAACATTTGAGGGCAGGCAAAGTGACCCGGATAGGTCTCCTCACAGCCACCGACAAGTTCGGAGAGGAAGGGGAAGCTCTGTTACTAAGTATGGCCAGGGACTATGGGATGAGCGTAGTCGCACACGAGAAGTTCGATCCCAATGACAAGGACATGTCTGTGCAGATCGGCAAGATCGCTGCCGAGAAACCACAGGCAATGGTTGTCTGGACTATTGGGCCTGCAGGAGGTATCGTGACCAGAAACGCGCGGCAACTCAATGTCGGTTTCAAGATTGTCCAGTGCCACGGCCAACCTGACCCGGTCTATATCAAACTTGCCGGCAGCGCAGCCGACGGCACGATAATGCCAAGCACGAAGCTGATGATCGCCAACCAGCTTCCGGCAAGCGACCGCCAGAAGAAAGTGGTGCAGGAGTTCATCAAACAATTCAACAACAAGAAGCTTGGCGAGATTAGCACACACTCCGGGTACGCGTGGGATGCGGTTCAGATAATCGCGCGGGGTATCAGGAAGGCCGGAACCGACCCCAACAAGCTGAGAAACGCGATCGAAAACACGCGGGACTACGTCGGAGTCAGCGGAATCTACAACATGTCCCCCAAAGACCACTGCGGCCTCGATTCCACTTCACTGGTGATGGTGGAGGTCAAGGGCGGTAAGTGGCAACTGATCAAGTAGAGGTTCTATAGAGTGAGCGGATACTGGAACGAAAAAGCGGAGACTATGTCCAGAGACGAGTTGGCAAGTCTTCAACTCGACCGACTTAAGCAGACGGTCAGGTGGACTTACGAGCACAATAAGTTCCACAGG
>CAYSLA010000118.1:0-10884 GCA_964431685.1 uncultured bacterium
AGCCCTGAATCGGGTTCAGGGGACAGTGTGCGGGACAATCGTGCTTCTCGTGAATCATCCGAGCTAGCCATTTCCGTCATCTGGCAGTTCACCTATATAGAATCTCCTACACTTTCTCTACCTGCTCTCCGGATGGTTATTGAAATCGCAACTGTACTTCCACCAGTTGTTGAGCATGCCATCCGCATTGACACCCGGTGCCTTCGGAAGATGCTCGAGCCACCAGAGGTGGTGTGCGCGCATATCGCCGTTTCCCCACTCCTCGCAGTTCACAAAGCGCAACATGATGTCGCCGGCGAGGTCCGGCCAGTTGTAGAGCCAGTCATCGCAGGTGCTCCAGACATAGCGCGTGTTGCCCCAGTCGTAGTCGGAGTCTGAGTTCGGAGCGAAATGGCAGTTACCACAAGCAGACTTGCCAGGTTCGACGATGTCCAGCATCCGAAACTTGTCCCAGTTTGTGGTAGCCGGCCACGTGGGCATCCACCAGTCGGGAGGAGAGTAGACCCGGCTCATAATGCACTCCGTCCGGTGCAGAAAGTCCTCCAGCATGCAATCTACGTCCCGCTCATAGTTGAACCCCATCATCACGAAATTGCGCTGCGTGCTCGGGATTACGTAAGTGCCACCATTCACAAAGAATGGGCTTGGACCTGCCATCGCCGCTTCCCATCCTGCAAAACCGACCGGTGCGCCAAAGAAGAAGACCTCGTCGATCGTATCCTGGGCAATGCGTTCCGCGATGCTCAGAGGCTGGTTGTGCGCGTAGGTCTTGTCAGTCACGAGTCGCACATAGTCAGCCGTCCCGGGGTGCAGTGTGACTTCATCTCGGTTGCTCCAGGCATACACATATTCGTCAGGATCGTATCGAAATCCGTCCTCAAAATATGGATGGTAGTCGGCATCAAACCAGTCTACTATCTCGTAGTTCGCCCAGCCTCCGCTGCAATTCCAAAGATCGTCTATGTAGCCGCTCGCGATATCGTTTGGGTCGTTCCACCCAAAGACCTCGTGTGTGCGAAGGTTGTCGTAACCAGGGCAATACGGATCGAAGTTCACAACCAGGACCCGGAATGTGCGCGGTTCGTTGCCATCGCTGTCCAGGTCCACGTAGTCTCCGCCGCTTCTTAGCCGAATCAGGCTGTGTATCTGAGAGTCGCCACCTGCCCGCGTGCTTGAGATTCCGGTCACGACAACACGGGCGTCCTCGGCCACGGCTGGTCTGGTGGGAAAGGGAAGTCCGGACAGGTCTACTCGTACGGTATCCGCCGCACCCGATCCGTCAGAGACAATCAGCCAACTGTTGTCGCCTGCACGTTCCTTCACTCTCCCACAGAGCTTCACAAGAAGACCTGTGTTGTTCAGCCCGGTTCCTCCGAATACACCCTCCTGGCGTCCAAACGTGCCACCACCTATCGATGATGCTGTGAGCGCAACAGGACTCAGATACGACAACCCGGCCGGTGCCCACTGCAGCACCTGTAGGTACATCTCACGAGTCACCGGATCCGTCTGAACCTCACCCCTGACCCATATCCGTGCGCCCGCGGTCGGGAGTCCTGTGCCGCGCACCTGTATACCGGAGGAGCGGTCATCCTGCTCGACATAAGCACATCCAGCACCGGAAATAGAGGCTGTCACGGTGCCCTCAATTTCCACCTCGCTGTTGTCCTCTTCAAACTTGATCTGGCCAACAGGCATCGAATTATAGACTGCGGTGTCTCGGATAACCAGGTTCTTGATCTCAACAAAATCGTTGCCTGCCCCTGACCAGTCCGTGCCCCAGAACTCAACGGACACCAGTTTCGAAGCATCAAATTCCGATCCGGAAGGCACATTGATGGTTCCGGTCACGGTGATCCATTGAGGATAGGTAGGATCCGGCCGCGGACCGTAGGACGCCCCCAGATCGACGCTGTGGCCGTCGATGTCGTGGAGCCGGGCAAAGACAGGTGCGTCAGCGTATGGGTTCGTATTGCCGTCGCCCTGGAAGTATCTGGCAGTGTACTCAACTGTGGCACCGGGATCGGAGACATCCACGCAAGGTCCATAGCCAGCCTTCAGCAAGTCGATCGTTGGCCCGAAGTAGTAGCCCCCAGCCCCGTTGCCGACGGGCAGTAGGCGACGCACAAATCCGCCTGCAGGATCACTTTCGAAGCTGGAATGGCCTGATATTGCGGGACCGTTGCCAATATCTATCTGCCGATCCAGCGGCACATAGACAAGCACGGCAGCCGAGGTAGAGCAGGATAGCAGGATCGCGAGACACAAACCAAACAAACACGCACGCATCATTCACACCCCAATACACGCATCTTATCGCACGCTAACCAACTACGATGAGCCGGTTCCAATCGCAGTATACCCCATTAATTGAACATCGTCAATAGGGTATATGCCTTCGCCGTAAGCATCGCGACGGTTCGCCGACTCGGCGGCGAACCGGCCATTGACCGGGCGCAAAATAGCCCCGCCGACCGTCAAGGACTGCGGGGCACTAAAGAGGGCGTCCTCTTGAAAGTCGAGACGCCCAAGAAACGCTTTCCTAGTAGATTAATCTGCGTCTGGCAAAACCGGCCAGCGAGATCAGCGCTGTTCCGAAAGCCACAAGACTTCCCGGCTCTGGAACTGTGGTGGTAGTCACGGTACACTTGACTCCACAGTTGTAGAAATGGCAGTCCGGATCTATTCCGAAGCCGAAATTTCCGTCTGCAAGCCAGCTCAGGTTCGCTGATGGGATGTTGTAGACCAGGTTGTCCTTGGTCGTCGCTGAGTCTTTGTCAGACCACGTTCCCAGCAAGACTCCCTGTCCTGCAAATGCATTGCCGCCACCCTGATTGTCATAGGTCGTCTTCACACCAACAGGGGCACTGTTCAGCAGATGCGTGTAGAGAATGTTCGCGTTCCTATCCCAATTATAGATCTGGGTATACTCGATCTTGGCCGAGACAATTCTCTCGCCCGCCGGCAGAGTCCAGTTGATGCCCCACGTGTAGTAGTAGTAGTGGTCCAGATCATAGAGATCGGTTGGAGATGGCTGGAATGTATAGGTACCAGCACACGCGCCCCCAACCACCGCTACCAGAGACAAGAAAGCCACAACAAGTATCACGATGCTCTTCATTTGGTTCACTCCCTCAGTCTTTCCGGCGACTATCGCCACATGTTGAATTGTGTTTCAACTACAATGCTTTTTTAGCGCGACAGGGCATACTATGTCAATAGATTTACGCATAAACCGGCATTTATGACAGGCCTATAATTTATCTGCAGGTCGTAACAGGTTTAACTCTACTATAATTGCTAGCTGATACAATTACCTGGTATTCTTTGATGACGCAATGTGGTCTGAATGTGCGCACACACGGCGCAGTCACTGAGGTGAGTTGGGTGTCGTGAGCCAATAGTGACGACGCGACACTGCAGGCCAGACTTCACTTTTCACGGCCCGTGTGATATACTCTCTCAGAAGTCCGTGGAGGAACGAGGCGTGAATAGTCAGATGCTTGCGCTGCTCAATGAGCAGGGCTTTTCGTTGTACGATAATTCGGTGCGCAAGACCACAGGCGCTTGCGAGATCTTTGTTGTCTCAAGGGGGCAGGATAAGTACGTAGGAACTTCCGGGTGTTCGGATGAATACCAGGACTGTGTGTTCAGTTCACGCGATGTTTGCGTGTTCCCGCTCAACTGGGCGAACTATCTCCGTCTGCGGACCAAGGCGCCGATTGCCCCTGTCAAGTGCAGCGAGAAAGCTTCTTTCGGCATGGGAGACCGCCTGGGACTCGTGACGGCAGCACACATGTCGGCTGTCTCAGGTCTCGATGTATTCCCCGTAGTCGCCCAACAATCGCCAAGAGAACTGGGAAAGACCAACCGCGACTGGCACGATGTCCTACTGGAAGCCGCGTTAGGCGTGCTCGAGTCCGGCTGCACGAGGTCGTACGGAGCCGACGCCGATCACATCAAGGATGAACACTACCTGCGTGACGCCGCCGCGGCGGGTTTCAGCATGTACACTCTCGACGTCAGCGACTGGCTTGGCGAAGTATCAGGTTTGTCGGACTCCGATGCTGTCGAGAAGACCAGGAGTCTGTCGGATGCCGGACGCGCCGTGGTTTCACAGCTTAATGGAAAGAACATTAGCGTGGCCAACAGGTCGGATTACAGATTCTCAGAAGCTGAGCTTGCCAGGTCTGCACTCGCATATGAGAAATCCATGCTCGAGTGCATTCGGTTGCGAAACGTCATCAAGTCCTACGTCAGCGACTTCGATCTCGAGGTATCGATAGACGAGGGAAGCCGTGACACAACCCCGGAAGACCACGCTTTCGTCGCTCAGTTCCTGCACGACAATGGAGTCGACTTCACCAGTCTGGCTCCTAAGTTCCCGGGAGAGTTTCAGAAAGCGGTTGAATATAGCGGCGATACGACAGCACTCGCAACTTCGATGCACACTCACGGAGCGATCGCCCGAGCGATGGGCGGATACCGGCTCAGCCTGCACTCCGGAAGCGACAAGTTCAGTGTCTACCCGCTGTTTGCCGAAGCAACAGAAGGCAACTTCCACATAAAGACGAGTGGCACGAGCTGGCTGATGGCGATGAAGCTGGTTGCCTCGCAGGACACCAATCTGTTCAACGAGCTCTACGGGCTGTGTCTTGACAATCTCGCGGACAGCAAGAAGGCCTATCACGTGTACATCACACCGGATATCTTCCCGAATCAGCCACCACAAGATGTGGTCTCGTTTTATGAGAAGCCCGATGTGCGCCAGCTCTTCCACATATCCTACGGAGTGCTGCTGGATGCGCGGAAGACCGAGATATTCGACGTTCTGGCACGCAATGAGCCTGAACACTACAAGTATGTGGCCGAGCATATCGGCAACCACCTGCAACTGGCATTGAAAGGATAGCCACTATGCACAACAACGATGCTTACTCACTTCACGGCAAGACCGCAATCGTCACCGGGGGCGGAGGGGTGCTGTGCAAGACTATGGCTGCGGAGCTTGCTAAGAACGGCGCTAACGTCGCGGTTCTTGACCTGCGCAAAGAGGCTGCGCAGGCCGCGGCGCACGACATTGCAGGCATGGGCTACACAGCTATCGGTGTCGAATGCAACGTACTGGAAAGAGCCAGTCTGGAGGCGGCATGTGCGAGCATCTCGGACAGATTTGGCGGGATCGACATTTTGGTCAACGGTGCAGGCGGCAACAGCCCGAAGGCAACCACATCGAAGGAGCAGTTGTTTCCAGAAGACCTCACGACGACACTCGAGGGGTTGAAGACTCTCTTTGACCTTGACCCCGACGGCGTGCAGTTCGTCTTCAATCTGAACTTCATAGGAACTCTTCTGCCTACCCAGGTGTTCGGCAAGCCGATGGCGGAAAAGAACGGCGGAACCATTATTAACATATCCAGCATGAACGCGTTCCGGCCGCTCACGAAGATCCCAGCCTATTCGGCGGCGAAAGCGGCAATATCCAACTTCACGCAGTGGTTGGCGGTGCATATGGCCCCGGTCAACATACGTGTGAACGCCATCGCGCCGGGCTTCTTCCTTACCGATCAGAACCGGTTTCTTCTCACTGATGAGAAGACAGGCGAGCTCACGCAGCGTGGCCAGACAATAATCGGGCATACGCCGATGAGGCGGTTTGGCAATCCAGAAGATCTTCTCGGGACCCTTATGTGGCTGGTTTCTGGGCAGAGTTCATTTGTGACTGGAATAGTTGTGCCGGTTGACGGCGGTTTTTCCGCATTCAGCGGAGTGTAGTAATCTGGGGCAGCGTTGCCCCAACTCAGTCTGGAGGGATGGATACGTGGCAGACAAACCAAGAAACGTGGTTGTTGCGCAGTCTGGAGGGCCTTCGCCGGTCATCAACAGTTCATTGCGCGGTGTTGTGGAAATGTGCCGTGAGTATCCCGAAGTGTTCGGGGCCGTCTATGGCGGGTGGCACGGTGTCGAAGGCATCCTCAAAGAGGAGCTTCTCGATCTTAGTAGCCAGTGTTCAACGCAGATCGCGCTGCTGCGGACTACTCCCGCGGCCGGCAGCATAGGCACGTGCCGCTACAAGCTCAAAAAGGATCGGCAAGAGGATTTCGCCCGCGTGATCGATGTCTTCAAAGCTCACAACGTCGGTTACTTCTTCTACATCGGTGGAAATGACTCCATGGACACAGCACACAAAATCAGTGTGCTCGCAGCGGAAAAGGGCCTCGATCTGATTGCCACCGGTGTACCCAAGACCATCGATAACGATGTGGGCGACTCCGAGTTCAAACTCATTGACCATACTCCGGGTTACGGAAGCGTCGCCCGCTACTGGGCATCCTATCTGCTCAACGCCAACGAAGAAAACGCGGGCAGTTCGCCGGCCGATCCCGTGCTGGTGATGCAGGCGATGGGGCGCAAGATCGGTTTCATCGCAGCAGCAGCAAGACTGGCGGACCCCGACCGCAGACTTCCATTGCAGATATACCTCGCGGAATCCGGTCTGGGACTCAAGGATCTGGCCGATAATGTGAACGATGAACTAAAGAGGTCAGGTAGAGTGATGGTCGTCGTCAACGAGGGCATGAACATAGGAGACCTCGGCGAGACCAAAGACTCCTTTGGACACACGCAGTTCAGCGCCAGCCAGACCACAGTCGCCCAGGCCGTTGTCAACTATCTCAACTCAACTGGTATCGCAGCCAGAGGATCGGCACGCGGTCAGGTGCCTGGCACGGATCAGAGAGATGCAATTGTCTACGCATCGACTGTTGACCTTGACGAAGCCTACAAGGTGGGACAGAAGGCCGTTGAGGTAGCTGTGAGCGATGGAAACGGCTGGATGGCCACCATACTTCGCAAACCCGGCCCAATATATAACGTGGACTATGACAAGGTGCCGCTGGAGTTGGTCGCGAACTCGGAACGCACATTCCCGGCCAACTGGCTGTCGCACAGCAAAACCGACGTCACTGATGATTTCGTAAAATACGCCCGGCCGCTTATCGGCGAAGACTGGGTAAGTGTGCCGTTGGTGAACGGACTGCCGAGATTTGCGAAGCTGGAACCGAAGTTCGCGGAGCCCAGGCTCACCGCCTACGTGCCGGAAGGGCACAGGTAAGAGACCACTCGGTATTCTGGAGGAAGCGTTTCCCGGTTCCGAGTTCTGCAACACTTCTTGAGAAAGGAATATGACACATGAGCGATCCTGCTCAGCAACTGAAGAACCTGAAGAAAGAGCACGACTTTCTGGTCGGAATCGACTCGGATGGTTGCGCGTTCGACACGATGGAGATCAAGCACAAGGAGTGCTTCATCCCCAATATCATCAAGTATTGGAACCTCCAGGCAGTCTCGAAGTATGCCCGAGAGGCCGGCGAGTTCGTGAACCTCTACTCCAAGTGGCGCGGAATAAACAGATTCCCCGCTCTGCTGATGGTCTTTGACTTGCTGGAGAAACGTCCTGTAGTTGCAAAGCGAGGCGTCGAGATTCCCAGAGCTGAGTCGCTGCGCAAATGGGCAGAGACGGAAACCAAGCTGGCCAATCCGGCACTGCAAAGAGCGGTAGAAGAGACTGGAGACCCTGTCCTGACCCAGGCCCTCGAATGGTCCAAGGCAGTTAACGAGACCATCGAAGGCATGGTGATGGGTGTGCCGCCGTTTCCGTACGTTCGCGAGAGTCTTGAGAAGCTGCAGTCACAGGCCGACGCCATAGTGGTCTCAGCCACCCCGGGAGAGGCGCTCGAGCGTGAGTGGCAGGAACACAGCATCGACAAGTATGTCAAAGTCATCGCGGGCCAGGAAATGGGCACAAAGAAGGAGCATCTTGCATACGCGATAGATGGCAGATATCAGCCGGATCACGTGCTGATGATAGGAGACGCGCCAGGCGATTTCAAGGCAGCACGAGCGAACAACTGCCTGTACTATCCCATCAACCCTGGCGACGAGGACAAGTCCTGGCAGCGGTTCTATGAGGAAGCGTTCGATAAGTTCATAAATGGCACTTACGCAGGCGACTACGAAGCCGGGCTCATCGCGGAGTTCGATAAGTACCTACCAGAACAACCACCCTGGGAGTAGACACACTCGCAGAGCTGTCATCCCGACCGGCGGGAGGAATCACGCGAGGTTTCTCCCTGCGGTCGAAAGGACACAGATTGCGGGATGAGTAATGTTTCGGGACTTGGGTCGAGCCAAGCGGAACACAGGTCCCGAAACGCCTTCATCGTCTACGCTCTTTCCGAAGTGAGCCGTCTGAGCCCGCCTCCTGCGTTCATTATCTCAAGTTCCGTGGCCACCATTGCCAGTGAATCCCGAGACGTAACCGGTGCACACCGCTCGTTCTTGATCTTTCCGGTCACGCAATCCAGGAAGTAGCGAAGCTCATCAAAGTAAGCGGATCCTTCTCGCACACTGATCTTCTGTTCGCTCCGGTCCTTCCATGTTGACACCCAAAGACCTGGGCCTGACTGTCCAGGCATGGTCAAGGTAGCCTCCTCAAAATTGGCTCTGAACATCATGCAAAACTGCCCGACATTCATCCACGTGCACCGGAAACTCACGATAGGGCCGTCGTCATACCGCCATACCGAAGTAAGATCCTCAATTCCTCCGAAAACCCCACGAATGCCCGCTGAGCAGACCTCATCGGGTTTTCCGATTACGTTCCTCGCCCAGTCGGCATCGTGAATGTGCATGTCGATGGTTGGCCCGCCGGAGCGGCTGTGATCGTTGAACCAGCTGCCGGGATTATGGATTTCTCCGAGCCTGTCCATACTCAGCGATCTCAACCTGCCGTATCGGCCGTCAAGAAAGCACTGCTCCAACACCTCATACTCCGGCCAGAACCTGATGCACTGCCCGACCATTAGTTGCTTTCCAGTGCGTGCGCTGCCTTCCAGCATACGGTCACAGGCCTCAACGGTCAATGCCATAGGCTTCTCTGTGAAGACGTGACAGCCCGCTTCCATCGCCCTAATTGCGTAATCAGCGTGCAGATCGGTAGGTAAGGCCGTGACCACAACGTCAAGATCTTCTTTTGACAGCATCTCACGGAACTCAAGGTAGGTGTTACAGGAGCCAACATCGAAGCCGCCCTGATCCACATCTATATTGAACTTGACTTCGCTTCTCTTGAGTTGTTCAGGGTTGATATCGCAGACTGCGGTCACGTTGACGTCTTCCATCTTCGCAAGGCTGCCCGCGTGCACGTGCCCAAGACCACCAAAACCACAAATTCCGACTCTTATCATTGTCCAGGTTCTCCTGTGAGTTCGTCGCTCGTCGACCACCCATACCTATAGAAAAACCTCGAAGACATCTGCCTCCGAGGCCTTATTGGTGGGGACGAAGAGAGTCGAACTCTTATGAGCTAAGCTCACTTGGCCCTCAACCAAGCGCGTCTGCCATTCCGCCACGTCCCCATCAAACCGTTCGCTCGAGGATATCTCTCCACAAGCAAGAGTATTATATCAGTCCGCGGCAAATACGTCAATGGCCAATATCGCCCAAATTCAAGGATAATGAGCCTGACACGTCGAAGCTGTTGGTGTTTGCCATAGACACCAGACCTCATCGGGTCAGAAAGAGACTTTTTTGACAGACTTCCACAAGCGCGTGCGCAGCCTTGGACGGGGGATTCTTACCGTTTGGACTGCAATCTGGTTCCTCTGTTTTGGTATGGGAATCTACAGCGCATGTTACTTCAACTTTGCTACGGAGTTCATACGCATCAACCCGGTACAACTGGGGCAGCTTGAGGCTGTTCGTGAACTGCCCGGGTTCCTCTGCGCCGGAGTGACCGCGATCGCCGGCAGAATTGCTGAACCAATACTGGGCGGCGGGGCGCTGCTCCTGATGTCCGCGGGACTCGGCGCATACGCTCTGGTGCGCACAGTCGGCTCTCTGATGCTAAGTTCGTTCGTCTGGAGTGTGGGACTGCACTCCTGGTTTCCTCTCCAGTCTTCTCTGGTGCTCGGACTGACACGAGACGGGTCTGAAGGACGACGCCTCGGTCAGACAGCCAGCGTCGGAAGTATCGGTATGCTCAGCGGTATGGCTCTGGTGTCCCTGCTGGGGCTGGCAATCACGTACCAGGTTTGGTTCGTCATCGCCGCCGCCTCGGTGCTTGTTGCAGGCACGTGCCTGTTCTTCGTGCCGCGCAAGCTGGAAACGCACGCCAAACAACGGTTCGTATGGAAGCGCCGATACGGGCTGTACTATGCCCTCACCCTGCTGGAAGGCTGCCGGAAGCAGGTGTTCATGACTTTCGCGATCTACGCTCTCACCCGCGAGTATCACACGACTCTGAGGGTGGTAGCTGCGCTCATGCTGATAAACAATGTGGTGAACATGCTGGGCGCGCCGATTGTCGGTAAGCTAATCGACCGTATTGGAGAGCGACGCATCCTGATGACGAGCTACTCAGCGCTTATTCTCGTGTTTCTGGGTTACGCGTCTATTCGAAACGCCCACGTACTCTACGTGCTGTACTGCCTCGATAACCTGTTCTTCCTTTCCTCGCCCTGTCTGACCACGTACATAAAGAAAATCGCTGAGCCCAGAGACCTGCTGCCAACTTTGTCTCTGGGTGTCACTCTCAACCACACCGCAGCGGTACTGGTTCCTCTGATCGGAGGTGCGTTGTGGGCGAGCCTCGGATACCCGGTGACATTCTACGGTGGTGCGGTGATTGTGGCTGTGTCGGTGTATCTGGCATCGAGGGTAAATACCACGAAGCCGACGACCGTGAGCACAGAAGCAACCACGGTCTAGCTCGCACGTTTCCGTATGTAGTGCCTTTCGGTATACTTTGAATGACAGCTATCTACATGTGTTTGTCGCGGTAGGGACTGGGGTTGCCCCCAGCCCCCCGCACAGATCCCGGCG
>CAYSLA010000119.1:0-10441 GCA_964431685.1 uncultured bacterium
CTTCCTTGAGCCAGCGTCGGATGGTCTGCGGCCACCACCAGAACTCAACGTCGGGAACTCGATTCACTTGCTGGTAGGTAAACACCCTGTACCAGCGGTCCGTTACTTTACTACGCATATTGGTTTCCTCATTTTATTCGTTTGTGTTGTTATTGGCCTTCTTCGCTCAGTGACGTCGTGACTTCGTGACGCCCGGCGCCAGGGGGTTACACCGCGGCCTTCAATTGCTCGATCTTGCGGCGGTATTCCTTGTGCCACTTAGCGCCCTCGAGTTCAGCGGCCTGGGGATGCTCCTGCAGAAGCCGCTCGCAGAAGGCGACGATGTCCTCGCAGGCGTCGCGGTCCTCCCGCAGGAGGTCGCCCGCAGCCGCCAGATACGCGCCAGCGTCACAGTCCTTGCGCTTGAACAGGCCGTGCAGCTCAAAATGCAGGCCCATCTCGCGGCCAAGCAGTCCCAAATATTCGGCGTAGATGCGGTGCCGTACCAGGTGCTCGCTTCGCCTCAGCGGCTCAGCATCGCCGTTCCACCAGAATGCGTAGCCGACGGGCGCGTCGTCCACTGCGGCGGCGGCTTCCGCGAGCAGCCGCGCGGCCTCGGCGAAGTGCGGCGCGGCCAGCCGCCAGCCGACACCCACGGCCTCGAGACAGTCGGTCAAGCTGCCGCCGTTGTAGGTAAAGCCGAGAGCCACTTTGGGAACCAGGCGACCGGCATCCAGACCTGCCGACTGACCCGCAAGAAACTCGGGCAGCGGCGCGTCGCCCTTGAACATGTACCAGCCGGGCCACTGTCCTCCGTGCCAGACTGTACAGTTCGACAAGATGCGCTGGGCGCACTCAATTTCCTGCCAGGCACGAAAGGCGGTCTCTCCCGCAGCAGGGCCGTACTGGTTCAGGGCAATGCGGCGGCAGACGGTTTCCGGGTCAGCCAGCGGATTCAAGAAGAACTCGCGGCAGGCAACGGAGTTGTTAGGCACAGTCTCGTTGAGTGTGCCCCAGTGATCGAAGACACCCTCGACCTCGAGATCGTGCCAGCGGGCGATTTTCGCGCCAATGCCGAGCGGAAAGTCCTGCAAATCCACTCCCCAGAGGTGGGTCGCGTCGTCGCCAAGATGAAAGTCGTCGTAGCCGATGAAGAGTTGGCCGCGCTCGCGGCATATGGCGCGGGCGCGACGCAGCAGGTCGTGATTCTGCCGCTCGACTTGCCAGCCGTCGGACTGCGAAGACATGTAGAGGCCGCTCGCGGCCGGCAGCCGCGCCTGGCGATCGAGGAACTCTTCAGGCATGGATTCCCAGTGCCAACCGGTGGTGAGTACGCGCAAGCCGGGGCGGACCTTGCTGCCTTCCTCAATAAGGAACCGGATCAGCCGGTCGCGCTGCTCGAACTTGCTTATGCCATTGCAGCGTGGGCAGGTCGCGGGGTCACAACCCTCACCGCCTGAGTCCATGCCGAAGAGATAGATCGTCTCGATCTCCGGGAACTCCGCGAAGAAGCGTGCCAGCAGGTCGCGGTAGAACGCCTGCACCTGGGGATGCGAGAAGCACATTACTTTGCCCTGGTAGGTGCCAGAGTCACTCAGGACTTCGGCCGGGTAGCGGTCGAGCCACGCCTGCCGATCGGGTTCCGGCACCCATGGGCCGCCCTGACAGGGGAGCTCGGTTATCCACAGCGCCAGGCCAAGGCCATAGTCGCGACAATCCGACACGAGGCGTTTCAAACCCTCCCGATTCCCGGCGACCTCGTCCTCCGGGACTGCTTTGGGAAAGATCGGGCTGGTCACATAGCCCTGCAGACTGCGGCGGCTTCCCTGCCAGTCGTGGCTGATCAGGCAGTGTGAGGCGCCGAGTCGGCTCAGATATCGAACGTCGGCACGCTCACCCGGCCACACGTCAAACCGGGGATGGAAATGGCGCTGGTCGATTCGGAACACACCGCGTGCGTGCCAGTCCACGGGCAGGTCTAGGCTGAAGGCCAGACGCTCCTCCAGAGCATAGACCGCGTGCAGCACGCCGCGCGGCGTGCTGCCAAGCAGGTAGATTGTGCCGCGCTCACGCAGGCACTCGAACGCGTCCCGGCCGGGCGGGACGTTGTGCAGATTCACCAGACCGCGACGGATCAGGTCGCTGCGCTCTGGCGAATCCTCGAACAGGCCGACGTGGAAATTGGTCGACGACAGGCTTCTTCCCGTCGTGCGTGCGAGCGCTCCGAGGAGTTCCGTGCGGGCGGTGGTGACGGCCCGGTGTTCTCCGCAGGTTACTATGTCATCCATGTTGTGAGACCATACCTTTCCATAGTGACTCTTTGCTTTGATCATTGAGTTGGGCAGAGCGCCCTTTGCGGTAAGATGTGAGCATGAACGCACCACAAGAAACGAGTCTTCGTCATGATGTATGATACGAGTCAGCCTGTCAAGTCCTGCGACTCTTGTTGAGGGTAGGGGTTCTTGCTCCCGATACAGCATCGAGTTTCGGGAATAGCTCCCCCGAAACGCCATACGACTCAATTTCTCAGTATTCCGCAATATTGGTAGCGCCGCTGTCGACCGGGCACTCGTCATACTTGCCCAATCCCTCTGCACAGCGCCCCTCAGAGAGTCTCTGCCCGCCTGGAAAAGACTGCTTGATCAAGCCATCACACAAGAGCGAATATCGGGATATGTATAGAGCGTGGGCCCTGTTTCCCTGTTTTCGAAAAAAGTCAGGATTTGCGGGAACAAAAGCGCGTGCAGCGTCGTATATATAACTGAATGTAACAACATTCTCTTCTTTCTCCTTTCATCTCCTTGGTCGGGTCTCGACCAGAACATCGGTCGAGGCACGGCTGTTTTTTTGCCTGGACTGTAACCAGCGACATTCGTTCTCACCTCAAAGCTTTACTGGCCACCGATTCATCCGTACTTGCCGACAATCCTGGAATACTGCAGAACAATCGTTGTTTGCAGGGAACAAATCGGCGGACCCGGTCGTATATTAGCTGTAGATACGTTTCCTTTCTCTTTCTCCTTCTGCTGTAGCGGGTCTCGAAGCCAAAAGCTTCGGGGCCCGTTTCAGTTTTTGCCTGCCGGTGTCGGTGCGCACCTGGCCAGTTCACGCAAAAAAGACCCCTCCTGGAATGGAAGGGTCTGCAATTCGTCTGATGGATTCCGAATCAGTCTTTGGCTGCTGCCGCGGCGGGGCACTCGGCGCACTTTTCAGAGGTGCCGCAGGCTGCGGGTGCCGTGGTGCTCTTGCCGCTGGATGAGTAGTCGTTGACGTGGAACCCCGAGCCTTTGAACACAATCCCAACCGGGAAAGGCACACGGCTTACTTCACCGTCACAGTACTGGCAGTCGGTGAGCGGCTCGTCCGACATCTTCTGGACCTGTTCGAAAGTGCGCTCGCACTTGTTGCATCTGTATACGTACGTGGGCATTCAGACCACCCCTCAACTCTTAGTTAGTAGCACTCCGCATCAAACATCAGGAGAGTACATATATTATACTCTGCTCCTGCCCGGTGAATCAAGTCCGTCGGGATACTCAGCTCTCGACAGCACCTCAGAAATCGACCTTTACCGGCTCTCTGGCAGCGTCTTCCATCGGGAAATACTCGCTTTCCTTGAACCCAAATGAGTTGGCGATGATGTTCGCGGGAAACGACTGAATGAGAGTGTTGAACGTCATAACGTTGTCGTTGTAGAACTGCCGTGAGTAGGCGATCTTACTCTCAGTGCCGGACAGTTCCTCTTGAAGCATCAGGAAGTTCTGGTTGGCTTTGAGTTCCGGATAGGCCTCCGCCACTGCGAACAGGCTCTTGAGCGCTCCGGTGATCATGTTCTGGGCGTCGGCCTGCTCCTTAACTCCGTGCGCGTCCATCATCGAGCTTCTTGCCTTGGTTACGTTCTCGAATACTGCACGCTCGTGCGTCGCGTAACCCCGAACAGACTCCACCAGGTTGGGAATGAGGTCATATCTCCTGCGAAGCTGTACGTCTATCTGGCTCCACGCGTTCTGTATGCGGTTACGCAGGCTTACCAGACGGTTGTACGTCGATATTGCCCAAACGACCACGACGAAAACGATAGCCAGGAGCACCCAAAGAGCAGTCATAGGTTGATTCCTCCATCAAACAGCGTTCGTCCATCATTGTAGACCTTTTTGACCTAAGGAAGCAACACAGCATCAGGAGGAGTCACACTCGGCGGCGTGGAACAAAGAACAAAGACTTGCTGATATCCAGGATTAGACTGGGACTGTGGTAGGGGGCAGTCGGGTATGGGCTCAGAGAACGTGTTCTCGGGACGGGATTTTCCTGTTTGCATCGCGTATAACCAGCAGTTGCCGAAGTCGCATTATCACCCCGAAATGGAGTTGTCCCTTGTCTTGCGAGGCCACGGACGCTACTTCGTCCGGGACACGGCTTTCGACCTGCGTCAGGGGATGGGAGTCATTGTGCACCGCGATGATGTGCACTACGGAATCCCAGACGCCGACAGCAGCATGTTGCGCGCAGTGGCCATATTTGACCTCAGACTGCTTTCGAATTGTCCTGCTGCGGAAGAGGCGCTTTCGGTATTGTCTGTCAGGTCCCACTTCACACTGATGCCCTCTGAGACCACGGAAGTCGAGCTGTTACTTCGTGAGATCGACGATGAGCTGACCACCCGAAGATCGGCCTGGCAGGAGGTTGTGAGGTGCGACCTCGAGAGGCTATTGATATTCATATCGAGAGCCAACTCCAGCGAGCTCCCTGCACGGGTGAGCGGCGAGGAGAGTGATCTTGTGACACGAGTCGTGCGCCATCTCGAGGCAGCGTTTGCCCAGCGGCAGTCTGTGGAGGAGATCGCGCGCGCGTTTGGAGTGTCCCCGCAGACCCTGCGGCGGGCTTTCAGAAAGTGTGCCGGTATCGGAGTCAAAGAGTTTGTGGTGCGATTGCGCATCATCGAGGCTAAGCGTCTTCTGGAGCACACAGACGACAAAGTGGCCACGGTGGCTTACGAGGTGGGTTTTGACAACCTCTCGGCCTTCAATCGCGATTTCCGGATAGTCTGCGGTGTCAGTCCATCTGAATACCGACGGTTAGCGCGCGACTATTCCACCTAGCGCGGCTGGCCGGCTCAATGGTCCCAAAATACCCCTCAAACAATGCAGGATTTGCGCGTGCCGTAGTATAAGTACCCCATGACCCCTTAGAGCCGACATGGCCGGACACGACCGCATCACTGCGCCTGGGGATTACGACTCAAACGTGAGGACAGATAGATATGGACTTTGCAGAAACGATGCAGCGCACGAAGCTGCAACTGGACGCGGCCGCAAAGGCATCGGGCGAGCTGCTTGGCAGGTTTAGGAGCGAGATCGAGTTCGCTGAGGTCTTCATAGAGCTCTATCCCAAGCAGGCCAAAGACTGGGAGAAACTGATTGCCCAGGCTTGTGACGTAGTTACGAAGGGGCTTGCCGGCGACGGGGCCGTGGACGCGGGCAAGCTGGTGGAAGAGGCGGAGCAGATACTTGAGCCGATAGCCAAAGAGGCGAAGAAGTATGTCATCCATTGCGTCGGACACGCTCACATTGATATGAACTGGATGTGGGATTGGCCGGAGACAGTGAACGTAACACACGACACATTCCTGACGGTCGATACCCTTATGGAAGAGTTTCCGGGGTTTGTCTATGCCCAGAGCCAGGCATCCACATATATGGCGATGGAAGAGCATTGCCCCGAGGTCTTCGAGATGATCCGCAAACGCGTTAAAGAAGGCCAGTGGGAAGTTACAGCCAGCACGTGGGTTGAAGGTGATAAGAATCTTGCCTCAGGTGAATCGCTCTGCAGGCACCTGCTCTATACGCGCAAGTACATGAAGGAACGGTTTGGCCTGGACCCGGAGGACGTGAAGATTGACTGGTCGCCTGATACCTTTGGGCATGCGCACACCGTGCCGTCAATACTATCGCGGGGTGGGGTGAGCCGATACTATCACGCGCGCACCGGGCCCGGCCCCTGGCTCTACAAGTGGCGCTCGCCCGACGGTTCGGAGATCACCGCGTTCCACGAGCAAGATATGGCGGGCTACAATGGCGACATCACCGGGCGAATGGCGACAAACATGGTCTCCTACTGCAAACAGAACGGACTCAAGGACTATTTGTTTGTCTATGGTGTGGGTGATCACGGGGGAGGTCCTACCAGAAAGGACCTGCGCACCATCCAAAGCATGCAGAACTGGCCTGTATTCCCTGCTCTGCGCTTTGGACGCTCAGACGATTTCTTCAGCGCCGTTGAGAAAGCCAATCCCAAACTGCCTGTGTTCGACAAGGACCTGAACTTCATCTTCGAGGGATGCTACACGTCCCAGAGCACTATCAAGAGAGCAAACAGGGTAAGTGAGATTATCCTTCCGGAGGCGGAGACGGTCGCGCTGATAGGAGGGTTGGCGGGAAAGATGGACTATCCGCATTCGGGTCTCGAAAAGGCCTGGCAGCGTACGTTGTTCAGCCACTTCCACGACATTCTCCCTGGTTCCGGCGTCCGAGGAACCAGGCACTACACTAACGGGCTCTTCCAGGAGATACAGGCTACGGCGTTGTCCATTCGTACGAGGGCACTGCGCACGCTTGCAGCGTCCGTCAACACGGCGGATGCTGTCGGGAAGAGCAGGTCGATGTTGGGTATGGGACTTGGCGACGGACTCGGAGCTGGAGTTGGAGACCCTGCTATCCCCGGCGGAGTGACCGCTCGCAACGCCGGCGCACTTGACGCGGAACCGGTCCTGATCTATAATTCGAAGCCCTGGCCAAGGAGCGAGACGGTCTACGCCAAGATATGGAATAAGGACGTCGCAGACGACAAGGTGGTGGTGCGAGACTCCTCCGGCAAGGAGGTCAAAGGCCAGGTCGTCGCTCGCGGAGACTATTGGGGCCACAAGTTCGTGACTGTGGCCTTCAGGGCCAAGGATGTCCCGGCAGTCGGTTACAAGGTCTACGCAATTGACAGCGCGTTGAAGCCAATCGACACCGACGGAGTAAAGGTTGATGACACTGGGTTCTCCATATATGGCTTTGCCAATGTCCCGGGTTTTGAACCGTGCAGGGTAATGGAGAACGAGTATCTGAAGGTCTCCGTTTCGACCTCATCTGGTGCGATCACCAGCCTCATCGACAAGACAAGCGGCTTTGAGTACGTGCCGGAAGGCAAGCAGCTTGGTCTACTCGAGATGTACCAGGAGACGCCGCACGCAATGACATCATGGCTGATCGGTGGGACGCCGACCTGCCACAAGTTTGATTCGGGCGGCGTTATCGAGGTCATCCAGAGGGGTCCGAACAGAGCGGCGGCAAGGACTACACACAGGTATGGCGACTCCAAGATAACTATGGAGGTCGGCCTGAACGCGGGCAGCAAGATGGTCGATTTCACGCTGAATGCGTATTGGGTCGAGCGTGGAACGCCGGAGACCGGAGTTCCGATGCTCAAGGTTGCGTTCCCTGTGGACTTGTCTAACGGGATGGCCACATACGAAATCCCGTTTGGCGCTCAGCAGCGCGAGCAGAGCAGTCAGGAGATTCCGGCCCTGAAGTGGGCGGACGTATCTGGAGATGCCTCAACTGGAAAGATGGGCCTGACTCTGGTCAACGACTCCAAATACGGCCACTCGTGCAACAATGGTGTGATGCGGCTCACGCTTATTCGCTCCAGCTACGATCCGGATCCGATTCCAGAGGTTGCTGAACACGAGATCAAGTTCGCTGTGATTCCACACGAAGGGGAATGTGATATTGTGGCGGCTACGCGCGCGGGTGAGGAATTTGGCTCGCCGATGGCCGTGGTTAGCACAACAGTTCAGAAGGGTGAGCTTCCCGCGGAGCAGAGCTTTGTCGAGTGTCTGACTCCCAGTGTGTTTGTCTCTGCCGTGAAGAAGAGCGAGGACGGTAAGTCGCTCGTGGTGCGGATGTTCGAGACGCTGGGCAAGTCTGTGACCGCAAAGGTCAGATTGCACGGTCTGGTGAAGCCGGACTCGAAGGCTGAAGAGTGCGACATCCTTGAGCGTCCTGTGGCAAAGAGCAGCGCCAAGATGGACGGCGAAGTATTGTCGGTCAAGGTTCCGGCATTTGGGCAGTCTACAGTGCGCATCGGGAAGTAACATCAGGTTGAGTGGGTTCCAGCACGTGGGGGGATGAGATGTTCTTCCCGCCAAAGCGGGAATCCGCGTTTCCGTTGTTTCGGAGAACCCTTTTTCCGAAACCAGTGAGGCACGCTTCGGGACAAGTGCGTCCCGAAGCATGCCTGCATACTATCGCTTGATTGGCAGCAGGAGCAGGAGGCCCAATTGGTATTGGCAAGAGCTGGAGACGTTGATTTTGGGGATGGCCGGCCACTGGTGGTTATCGCCGGGCCGTGTGTGATTGAGTCCGAGGAAGTGTGTCTTGAGGTCGGTAGTCGGGCAAAGGAGATTGCTGCGAGACTGGGGATGCAGTACATATTCAAGGCATCTTTTGACAAGGCCAACCGAACCAGTATTGAATCATTCCGCGGGCCTGGCCTTGATAAGGGGCTTGAGGTACTTGCGTCGATAAAAGCGAAACTGGGCGTTCCTGTGCTCACGGACATTCACGAAGCCTGCCAGGCCGAACCGGTTTCCCAGGTAGCTGACGTTCTGCAGATTCCGGCGTTCTTGTGCAGGCAGACCGACCTGATTGTTGCCGCTGCCCAGACTGGGAGACCTGTGAATATTAAGAAGGGGCAGTTTGTTGCCCCCTGGGATATGGCCAACAGTGTTGCCAAGGCGCGTACGGCGGGGGCGGCAAGCGTGATTCTTACCGAGCGCGGCGCCTCGTTTGGCTACAACACGCTTGTAGTCGATATGTGCAGTATACCTACCATGCGAGGGTTGGGTTGCCCAGTCGTATTTGACGCCACGCATTCCGTTCAGCGCCCGGGCGCACTGGGAAACGCGTCGGGAGGGGCACGTGAGTTCATTCCGCACCTGATAAGGGCCGCGGTTGCGGTCGGTGTGGATGGGCTCTTCTTGGAGGTGCATCCGGATGTGGACAGCGCCCTTTGCGATGCGGCGTGCATGCTGCGTCTCGGCGATCTTGAGCAGGTACTGAACGAAGCTGGCGCCATCAGGCGGGCGCTGGCCAGCGTCGGGGGTATGTGATGACAGTGAGAGTTGGATTTGCGGGGGCAGGGGGGATTGCCGGCGCCCACATGAACATGCTGCAGGCTATTGAGGGTGTCCAGATATCCGCCGTTGCCGACAAGCGTATGGACAGGGCTCGGACAGTTGCGGCGCGATACGTTGCCAAGGCCTACGAGACTTGCGCGGAGATGCTTGATGCGGAGGAGCTGGACGCACTCTATGTCTGCGTTCCGCCGTTTGCGCACGATGATCTGGAAATCACTGCGGCAAAGCGCGGAATCCATCTCTTTGTTGAGAAGCCCATCGCGTTGAGCATGGAGAAGGCTCGCATAGTACGTGATGCTGTTCGCGCGTCCGGGATAGTCACCGCCGTGGGCTATCACTGGCGTTATCAGTCCAATACGGACAAGGCACGTGAGCTGCTCGCTGCCAAGACTGTCGGGATGGTGCAGGGCTACTGGATGTCCGGCTTCCCGGAGGTAAGTTGGTGGCGCAGGATGGAGTTGTCGGGTGGACAAGTGCTGGAGCAGACCACGCACATATTCGACTTGGCGAGGTGTCTTTGTGGCGATATCACTGAAGTATATGCGGCCTATGCTGTTCGCGCGTCGGGAAACATCGATGATTTTGACGTCTACGATGTCGGTACTGCGACAGTGAAGTTCGAGTCAGGGGCCATCGGATGTTTCTCAAACACTTGCCTACTCTCACAGCCTTACACAGTAGGGCTGCACATTGTCGCCAGGGATCTGGTGATTGAGCTTCACGGGGACATGAAAGTCATCGAGCCGGGGCACACGGAGATATTCTCCGCTGGGCAGAACCCAATGCTTGAAGAGAGCAGAGCCTTCATTCACGCAGTGCAGACCGGCGACCGCACCCCAATTAGATCCGACTATGAGGACGCGGTCAAGAGCCTGGCAGTGTCGCTAGCCTGCAACGAGTCCGCAGCCTCTGGAATGCCGGCTGTTGTGCCGCTCGAATAGGGGATCAGTGATGGCGCAGAGCAGGTTGAGGGCGGTTGTTCAGGGTCGGGTGCAGGGCGTCGGTTTCAGATACTTCGTGATGGAACGCGCAATCTTACTTCGACTCACAGGCATAGTCCGCAACTTGCGCAGTGGCGATGTTGAGTTGGTGGCAGAGGGCGAAAGAGGTGCTCTCGAGGCAATGGCAGCATCGCTCAAGTCCGGTCCTCGAATGAGCCACGTGGAGAACGTCGTAAACATATGGCTTGACGCGACTGGCGAGTTCACTTCTTTCAGAATTGCTGATACCCAGTAGTCAGCGCCTCGCCGGTCTGTCACTCCGGTTGGCTCAGAGAGTTGC
>CAYSLA010000120.1:0-1461 GCA_964431685.1 uncultured bacterium
GCCGCCGCGCGTGCTGTCCCGACTGCGGAGCATAGGTTAGTCGCGTAAGACCCCTTTGATATCCACAAGCATCGCTGCGGATAGAGCCGGCTCTCGCCGCTGTTCATTCCGCACATTGGCGCACTCTGCATCAAAACACCATCACGGGCTGAACACCTCCCCCTTTCGCCCTCCGTTTCGGAGGGGGTAAGGGGGAGGTTGTGGCCTGCAGGGCTTGACAATGTAATATCTTTACAGTATGATGTTGTGTAGTGCAAGGTCTTTACGCAGTAAAACGCGGCGCTCTGGGGAAGAACATGGCAGGTAGACTACACACACATATACCGGACTCAGCAAAAGGTACGTGCTTCTCGCGAATACAGAGCATGGCGGCTACTGGCAGGAACAGTGCGGCTGCGATATCTGCATTCGTCCTCAAGAATCCGGAGAAGGTGTTGGCAATGACGCTGGCGGAGCTGTCCGCGAGCGTTGGCACAAGCGTCGCCAGCATCAGCCGCTTCTGCAATATGCTGGGCTACAAGAACTACAGGGCATTTCAGATAGACCTCACCGCGTCGCTTGCGGGCAGCGTGTCACTGGTTTCGGATTTCTTCAGCGCAGATGACGACCCATCCACTGTGATAAGCCGGGTGTTCGAGATTAATCGCCAGGGGCTCGCGGACACGGAGGCCCTCATCAACCGCA
This sequence comes from uncultured bacterium, assembly GCA_964431685.1. Lineage (GTDB taxonomy): Bacteria > Armatimonadota > UBA5829 > UBA5829 > UBA5829 > CAYSLA01. Next base: position 685 of record CAYSLA010000120.1, read on the forward strand.
AGGCGCTGATCGAGGTCGCCCGTATGATAGTGGATGCGCGCAGACTGTGTCTGGTTGGAGTTGGCGGGTCCGGTCTGGCCGCCAGAACTGGCGCAATGAGGCTCGCCAGCCTTGGAATCACCACCAATGCCATCACGGACCCCTACGAAGGGCTCCTTACGCTGTCGTCGGCGACTCCACAGGATGTGGTATTTGGAGTAAGCCATACGGGCAGGAGCGGGATGGTCATAGACCTACTTGATCTCGCTCGGCAGAAGGGCGCAAGAACGGTAGGGCTTACGAACTACTCCGACTCGATTCTGGCGAGAAAGAGCGAAGTAGCACTGGTGACGTCATTTAGAGAACGCAGGATTAACGCCGCTGTGTCATCGTCGAGCATCCAGCAGATTTGTGTTCTGGAAGCCATATACTTCCTCATTGCTCACTTGCAGGGTTCGGCGGTGGAACCACACGTCCTCGAAATCGAGGACAATGCCGAGAGGGTAATTCGAAGGAAAGGTTAGACTAAGCAAACAGGGGGACCTCAATGTACGATTCTTACTACAACCCGGAGATTTTCGTCCAGACATTCGACGGGATCGACCGCGACAAGTATGTGGTGGCCACATACTACATGGATGACTGCCTTCCAGGAGAAGACTTCATCGACCATTTTGCTCTGGTGCAGGCTATGGCCCTCGAAGGTTCGACGGGCACCTGGGAAAAGGTTGAAGAAGACACCGCCGAGATGCGGGACATCTACTCCAGCAAACTGGTAGGCTACTTCGAGATCCCTAC
>CAYSLA010000120.1:1561-10433 GCA_964431685.1 uncultured bacterium
GAACGCGCATACAAAGCTATCGACGCTGGAGCCAACGGTCTTCTGATCACGCACTCCGTCGGGCTCGGCGCTCTTCGTGAGATCACCGAGGACCCGAAGATCAACATCCCGGTAATGCTGCACGCATCACACATGATCGCTCAGATGAAGAGCGTGTCTTGGCCGGTCAACGCGAAACTGTGCCGGCTCTGCGGCGCGGACCTGATGCTCACGCCCACGATGTGGTCATCAATACCGATGGTCAGTCTGGAAGAAGGAATCCGGACGAGCCATATGCAGCTCGCTCCTCTGGGCCACATAAAGCCAACATTCGCGATGCCGTGCGCGGGCGTCTATCCCGGACTTGCTCCCATATTGATCGGCGAGTATGGCACCGACATAGTAATACCGGCTGGCGGCGGAATGCTAGGTCATCCGGATGGATACACCGCGGGCGCGAAGTCGTGGCAGCAGGCGATCGCCGCGGCGATGTCTGACGAGCCGTTCATCGAGTTCGCCAAACGGCCGGAGAACCAGGAGCTTCGACGGGCCATCTGGAAGTGGGGCTACCTGGAGAGACCGAAGAGCCCCTGGCTGCGAGTCGCACCGAAGTTCCATCCTAAGCATATGGAGCTGTAGGCAGAAAGAAGGAGTATAGGACCTGTGCGTCGTATGGGTCTTATACTCCATTCTACTGCCAGGTGACAGACGATGGGTGCTGCAAAACGATTTCTTGCATTTGATATTGGCGCGTCAAGTGGGCGCGCCATCTCAGGTGAATGGGACGGCAGGCGCCTTGCCTGCGAGGATATCTATCGATTTCCGAACGACCCAGTGCAGGTACATGGATGCCTGCACTGGGATATCCTCCGCCTCTTTCACGAAGTGCGTCAAGGCCTGCTGAAGTACACTGGCTTGCACGGCAACACGGTGGACGCCATAGGTTTGGACACCTGGGGAGTCGACTTTGGCCTGTTCGATGCCACAGGCTATCTGTTGGGAAACCCGCTTCACCACAGAGACTCAGGATTTGCCGGAGTCGCGGAGAAGCTAAAGGCTCTGGTTGGCGGGTATGAGCTCTACTCCCAGACTGGGGTCATGATAGAGCAGGTCTGCACCGCTACTCAGCTTTATGCCCTGGCTAGAGCTGGGTCATCCCACCTCGGGGCCGCCAAGGGCTTGCTGATGGTTCCGAGCATTCTGAACTACTTCTTGACAGGCCAGTTCGTGGATGAGTTCTCCAGTATTTCCAACACCGGCCTCGTAGGCTACCGCGACAGAACGCCTCTGACCGGGTTTCTTGAGAAAATGGGTGTGGACTCTGGACTGGTTCCGGATACCGTGGCGCCGGGAAGTGTCCTGGGAGAGCTGTTGCCCGCACTCAAGCACGACACCGGATTGACTTCCGCCCCAGTTATCGCTTGCGCCACCCACGACTCCGCGAGTGCGGTCATTTCGGTGCCCGCGGACGACAAAACGAACTGGGCCTTTCTGAGCTGCGGAACCTGGTCGGTACTTGGGGTAGAGACTGGCGAACCAGTCACGAGCCGCGAAAGCTATGACGCCGGGCTCACGACCGCGGCCACAGCCGACGGTAAGTTCATGACTCGCATGAATGTCACTGGGTTGTGGATAGTGCAGGAAATGCGGCGGCTCTGGCGGCAGGCCGGGGATGCGATGGAGTTCGGACACATGGTCGATGTGGCTGAGTGCGCAACGCAGTTCACTGCGGTTATTGACGTAGCTGACCCGATGTTCATCAATCCGCCGGATATGCTTGACGCGATACTGGGCTATCTGAAAGGAACCGGTCAGTTGCTGCCGAACAACAGGGGTGAGATGCTGCGTGTCGTTTTTGAGAGTATGGCACTGAACTACCGGCGGCAGATCGAGACCATCTCTCGCGTGACTGGCTCCTCTGTAGAGGTTCTTCACGTTGTCGGCGGCGGGGCCAGAAACAGGTTATTGTGCCAACTGACTGCCAATGCACTGGGCATTCCGGTGCTGGCCGGGCCGGTCGAGGCAACTGCGATGGGCAATATGCTGATACAGATTATGGCTTCGGGCGAGGCGCACTCGGTCGATGAGGGAAGGATGCTGCTGCGGCCTTCGTTCGATGTTACCGAGTATGCGCCTCAAGACACGAACACTTGGGACGAGGCGTACGCGAGTTACCTCAACACTATATAATGTCACTTGCGAGCACCAGACCGCGTGGCTAGCAGGGTTGTTTTGCGTAGGAACTCCCCAAAATCAGGGGGCTTCCTCAGGAAATTATATGATGTCATTCCGACCGGCAGGGAGGAATCTCGGGGGATTTCTCCCGCTGGTCGAAATGACATGCCGGCTTAGGAGGAAACAGGATGTTAGGAAAGAACAAGCTTGGCGCGTGCCTGCCGACCTTCGGCTCGTGCGCGGACAGGTACTGCCTGTCGGGATACGGCGGAGGCGGAACGACGATGGAAGAGATGCTCGACCTGGCGACTCAGGTCGAGGAACTCGATGGCCTGGAGATTGTGGGCAACTGGCACGTAAACGACGACAACATTGAGGCAGTCAAGAGGCTCTTCGCCGACCGCAATCTCGAGATATCAATGGTCGTGCCGGATCTCTGGACTCAGGCGAAGTGGGGAAAGGGCAGCCTGGCAAGTCACGACGCCGACACGCGCAGAGCCGCTATCGCCGAAGTCAAGAAGTCAATGGACTGGGCTGCGGGCGTTGGATGCAGTTACGTTGATGTCTGGCCCGGTCAGGACGGGTTTGACTACCCGCTGCAGGCGAACTTCACGGAAGCCTGGAGATGGCTGAAGGATGGGATCGTGGAGTGCGCGGCGCATCGTGCGGACGTGAAGGTGCTCGTAGAGTACAAGCTCAAGGAGCCGCGCACACACTGCTACATAAACAGCGCGGCAAAGACTGTTCTGTTGCTGGAGGGAACAACAAATACGGGGGGACTGCTCGACATCGGCCACTCGATGGCCGCCGGCGAGAACATTGCCGAAGCCGCGGCTCTGCTGGCCGAGTTCGGGTATCTGGACTACCTGCACCTGAACGACAACTACCGCACGTGGGACGACGACATGATGCTGGCCTCAGTCAACATACCCGAGACTCTGGAGCTTGTTTACTGGCTGAGGAAGCTCAACTACGGCGGATGGCTCACGCTCGACATCTTCCCTTACCGCGAAGACAAGATACCGGTGGTGCGTAACTGCTTCGCATGGCTGAAGACTCTATACGCAGCGGTCGATCGTGTCGGATTGTGCAGAATCGACGAAGTGGTAGGTGGTGCGGATGCCAACGAGTCCGTGGCGCTGGTTCGAGAGATGCTGACCGGAGGTAAGTGAGATGACTTCGCGAGAGAGGTTTCTAAAGACACTGAGTTTTGAGCAGGTAGACATCCCCTGGACAAGAGCGTACGCGGGAATATGGGCTGAGACCGAGGAGATCTGGCGAACTCAAGGGTACGAGGGGCCGGAAGTGGGTTGGAGCGACGAAGGAGCACATACGCGATTCGCTCTGGATAGTATTGTCCGAATAGATCCCTGGTATGGCCCGGTACCCGAATTTGAGTATCAGTTGGTCGAAGAAGACGAGCAGACCAGACTCTACGTCAACCACGAAGGCATCCTGATGCGCGAGTTCAAACAGCACACTGACACCAGCATGCCGCAGTTTGTGAAATTCCCAGTGGAAACGGCCGCGGAGTTTGAGTCTTTCGCCGCTGAAAGACTGGCTCTGCACGCCGATCAGAGGCTGTCGGAGAAATGGAAGCAGAGGGTCGCCAACGTTAACGCGGCGCGCGAAGATGAACACCCGAAGATGTGCTGGGCGGATCGCTGGGGCGGATTCTTCGGTTCTCTGCGCAATATGATGGGCCTTGAGAACCTGTGCTGTGCGTTCTACGATCAGCCTGAGCTGGTCGAGCGCATGATGGAGGAACGCGCTGAGGCGATAATTCGGATCACTGAAGAGGTCATGAAGTATACCTCCTTCGACGTCTTCTGGTTCTGGGAAGACATGGCTTACAATCACGCTTCTCTGATCGATCCCAAGCTCTACCGCAAGTTTGCACTGAAGCACTACAAGCGCGTGTGCGACTGGCTCAAGAGCAAAGGCGTCAAGCATATTGGCCTGGACAGCGACGGCAACATCTGGGAACTGATCCCAATCTGGCTGGACGCCGGACTCACGCAGCTCTGGCCATTCGAGGTGCAATCCGGGATGGACGTGGTGAAGGTTCGCAAGGAGTTTGGACGAGACCTGGCAATCCTGGGCGGAATCGACAAGCGGAGCCTGATAGAAGGTGGAGAAGCAATGCGGCACGAAGTCGACCGTGTGATGCCGCTGGTGGAACAGGGCGGGTATATACCCGAGCTGGATCACAGCGTTCCGCCCGACGTGTCCTGGCCCAATTTCGTCGAATACGTGGAGTATCTGAAGAGTCGTCTGGGCAGAGGCTAGAGCACAGCTTGCGGGGAGGCGCGATTATGAAGATCGAATCATTTGTCGGAGAAGCCAACAAGGAAAGACTGATCGCCTGCATTAGGGGCGAGGCAACGGACCGTGTCCCAAACTTCGAGATTCTCATCGAGGATCAACATGTGGAGAAACTGCTCGGAAGATATGCCGGCAACACGCTTGGAGTGGGCGGGGATCCAGCCAAGGGCAGCACGGCGGCGGAGACCACATTGCGACCGATGTACCCGAAGGACTACATCGAGCTCTGCCGAATCATCGGTCAAGACGCGATAGCCCTCGAAGCGTTCTGGACTCCCCTCAAACACCAGAGACCTGACGGCACTGTGGGGGCCATAACGGACCGCAGCATCAAGACCAGAGCCGATATGGAGCAGATAATCTGGCCTACTGAAGAAGATATGGAGGAACGGCTCCAGTATGTACGCGAATATGTCGATGCTGCCCGGGGCACTGGAATAGGCGTCAGCTTCAGCGGTTTTTGCATCTTCCAGACGCTCTATGAGTTTGTAGTGGGAATGCACGACTGCATGGTAATGATATACGAAGACCGGGATATGTTCGACGAACTGATGTCCCGGTCCGCGGACTACTGCGCCGAACTGATAACGCGAGCCATCGCAGAGGGAATCGATTTCCTGTTTGCGGCGGATGACTTCGCTTTCAAGAGCGGGCTTTTTGTGCGACCCGAAGTGTTCGAGGAGATATGGCGTCCTCATTTCGACCGCATACTCGCGCCCGCAAGGGATGCCGGACTGCCGATTCTGTTCCACTCGGACGGCAAAGTGGACGCCGCGGTGGAAATGCTACTTGAGATGGGAGTCCAGTGCGTAACGCCGATGGACCCATCGGGGATTGACTACCAGGATTTCAAGAAGCGATACGGGAGCAGAGTGACACTTCACGGGAACATCGACCTGACGTGGCCGCTCTCCACCGGCACACCTGAGGATGTCGAAAAGGAAGTGCTGGAGCATATGTCAGTCCTGAAGCCAGGGGGGAGATGGATCGCAGGCAGCAGCCACAGCATAGTCAACTTCATTCCCCACGACAACTTCATAACGATGATCAACGCCATACACAAGTATGGGGTATACTAACGAGCAGGAGCATAGACAATAGATGGCTACCAAAGCACAAAAAGGGCGCGGAGCAGTAGATATTCCTCCAGACATCCTTCTGGACATGTACCGCCGTATGGTCCTCATACGACGGTTTGAGGATACCATACACATTCGATTTCTGAAGGGCACACTGCCGGGCACCGTGCACCTCTACCAGGGCCAGGAAGCCGTGGCGGCAGGGGTTTGCGCGCATCTGCGCATTGACGATATGATCGCATCAACCCATCGGCCGCACGGTCACGCCATCGCCAAGGGTGTGCCTCTTAAGGCTATGATGGCAGAGCTGTACGGCAAAGAGACAGGCTGCTGCAGAGGCAAAGGCGGCTCTATGCACATCGGTGATCCGGAGGTGGGGATGCCTCCGGCGATCGCCATAGTGGGCGGCGGGCTGACCATCGCCACCGGCTGCGGGCTTGCGTTCAAGTTTCAGAAGCGCGGGGCCGTCGCCGTGTCGTTCTTCGGAGACGGCGCCACCAATGAGGGCGACTTCCACGAATCGCTCAATATGGCCGCAATCTGGGATCTGCCGGTGGTATATGTGTGCGAGAACAACCTGTACGGCGCTTCTACACATCTCAAACTTGTCTCCAAGCTGGAGAACCTGGCCGACAGAGCGTGCAGCTACGGCATGCCGTCGGCCATCTGCGACGGCAACGACGTAACCGAGGTCTACACCTGCGTCGGCAAAGCGATCGAGCGCGCACGCTCTTGCGGCGGCCCGACTCTGGTCGAGTGCAAGACCTATCGAATCGGGGGCCACTCGCGCTCGGACGCCAACGCCTACCGCGACAAAGAGGAAGAGAAGCGCTGGTTCGCGAGAGACCCTCTAATCGTTGCGCAAAACAAACTCAAGGCAATGGGCATCCTTTCTGACGCCGACATAGCGCGAATAGATGAGGAAATCGCAAAGGAGATAGATGAGGCTACGCAGTATGCGGAGAACAGCCCGCTGCCTGCTCCGGAGGAGTGTTTCACTCACTTGTTCGCGTAACAAGAGGACTATTCGCCAACACCTGTAAGGGCCCGTGCCCGTGTGCCGGCCTGTGGGGGCCGGGCCTATGTGCCGGCCTGTGGGGGCCGTGCCTATGTGCCGGCCTGTAGGGGCCGTGCCTATGTGCCGGCCTGTGGGGGCCGGGCCTATGTGCTGGCCTGTGGGGGCCGTGCCTATGTGCCGGCCTGTAGGGGCCGGGCCTATGTGCTGGCCCGGAGCCCGCGGTAAGTATTCCAGGAATAAGGAACTGATATGGCAAAGAAATACAGCTACGCCGAAGCGATTCGCGAAGGCATCAAAGAAGAAATGGAGCGCGATGAACGCGTATTCTGCATAGGCGAGGATATTGGGGTAAGCGGCGGATTCGGCGGAGCCTTTACCGTGACGCTGGGACTCTCGGACATATTCGGCCACGAGAGGATCTTGGACACACCTATCTCCGAGGCCGGTCTGGCCGGAGTGGCGATAGGCGCTGCCCTCGCCGGCATGCGCCCCATTGCGGATGTGCAGTACTGCGACTTTCTGTTCTGCTGCATGGATCAGATGATAAACGAAGCGCCGAAGATGCGCTATATGTCCGGCGGAAAGTGCTCGGTGCCGATGGTTATGCGTGCGCCCGTGGGAGTCACGGCACGCGGAGCGCAGCACGCACAAAGCGTTGAAAGCTACTTCATGCACTGCCCGGGCTGGAAAATAGCCTGCCCGTCTAACGCTTACGACGCCAAGGGTATACTCAAGACCGCCGTTCGAGATGACAATCCCGTGCTGATCTTCGAGCACAAGAAGCTCTACGGAGCCAAAGGTATCCGAAAGGTGGAGGGCGCACTGGACGCATCGAGTGAGATACCCGATGAAGACTACACGATTCCTGAAGGCAAGGCGCGAATCGTCCGAGAGGGCACCGATGTCACAATACTTGCCAGCCTGAGAATGGTGTATGAGGCCGGGTTCGCGGCCACAGACCTTGAAGAACAGGGCATCAGCGTGGAGATTATCGATCCGCGTTGGCTGGTACCGTTCGATCACGAGACCTTGTATGCCTCAGTGAAGAAGACTGGACGATTGGTGGTTGTCCACGAGGATACGATAACCGGCGGCTGGGGGGCTGAGATAGCAGCGAGGACAATGAACGACGTCTTCGACTACCTCGACGCGCCGGTCAAGCGTGTATGCGCACCCGACACCCCCGCCCCGTTCTCGCCGCCTCTCGAGGATGTCTACGTTCCCGGCAAGACCCGGATCATTGAGGCGGTAAAGAGCGTGTGCTATAGATAAGAGGCCGAATGAGGCGGAGGCATACGTGACGGTGGTTGGGTTAGCAGTCACCGCGCCCCGGATATCGTCGAGGCGATCCTGATGGGCAACGAGCCGAGCGGGCTGTCATTGACAACGTTGACGAAACAACTGCCCGTGATCTGGACGGAGCAGAGGAGGGAGTTGGGATTCTGATGTATCGTGAATCAGGCCGGGACGCGATGCCCGGCCTGAATGAATGTGACTGCAAATACCAATACTACTTGCGTCGGCGAATGAGCGGCAACAGGCACCCAAGTCCACCGGCAAGAGCGAGGATAGACGACGGCTCGGGAACGGCCTGCATCGAGCCGATCTGGAAACTGAAGTCGTCGCCAGCCGTCGGGCGAGCCATGCCGAGGCTCAAAGTTGTGACGTCCGCCATGTTGAGAGGATCATTACCCTCACTCCAGTACGCGTCAGCGACGTTGAGCACGAGCGTGCCGGACGTGGAAGCCGTGGCAGAGATCAAATACGTATAATCGAAGTTAGCCAGGGCCAACGTAAAGTCGACAGTGTCGCTCAAGTTGATCAAGTCGAACTGGAACGCCGTCACGCCACCGAGTCCCAGGGGCACAACAACAGGCCAGTTGAGGCCGTACCAATCGTTACTCCAGCCTATATTGGCATTTCCCAGCAAAGTTTCAGTTCCACCTCCCTGGAGTGTGTAAAGTTCCGTTCCGAGCGTGACATAGGCAACGCCGTTGCCCGTGCTGCCGACCAGTGTGTTCCCGTAGAAAGCCGAGGCATAGCGTTCGGCGGCGAGACCGCCGTAAGCCGATGGGCCTGTCTGTCCGTAATTGAAGGGGTTGGAACCGGGCACCGCAGTGGCGTCAAACGCCGTGGTGAACGGATCGATGGTGATGGCCTGAGCGCCAACGCCCAAGCCCAGCAGCGCGAGTGCTGCCATTACTAGAATCACTTTCTTCATCTTTTTCCTCCTAAGTGTTGGTTGTGGCCGCACGGCTTCTACTGCTCCGCTCTAGCCTACTGTAGTATACCCCCC
>CAYSLA010000121.1:0-6685 GCA_964431685.1 uncultured bacterium
TCGCCGGCCAGTTCTGGTCGGAAAAGGGGTTTAGCATGAGCGAACACTGTGATAATCTGGAGCACTCAAAAGAAAGCCGTGTGGCAAAGAGGATACTGATTGCGGAGGATGATCCGATCTCGCGCAAGATACTGGAAACCACGCTGCTGAAATGGGGCTACGAGGTGGACGTGGCAACCGATGGCATCGAGGCTTGGGAACATCTCCAGGGCGATGATGCGCCTCGGCTGGCTGTGCTCGACTGGATGATGCCCGGAATTGACGGAACCGAAGTGGTTCGAAGACTTAGGTGCCGTTCCGGCGCGCCCTACGTGTATGCGATCCTTCTCACCGCAAAGTCGCAAAGGAGCGATATTATTGCCGGCATGGAAGCCGGTGCTGATGACTACGTGCTGAAGCCGTTCGACCAGCACGAGCTTCAAGTGCGGGTGAAAGCCGGACACAGAATCATAGATCTTCAGAGCAGTCTCAGCTCGACTAAAGAGAAGATGCGCCTGCAGACGCTGCACGATCCGCTAACCGGACTGCCTAACCGGCTGCTCTTCGGTGACAGGCTGTCTGACAAGCTGCAAAGAGCCAAACGTCTGGGCACCGCCTTGTCCGTGATGTTTCTTGACTTGGATCAGTTCAAACTGATCAACGATACGCTGGGGCACAGCGTCGGAGATCGCCTTCTTCAGGCGTTGGCCGAGAGACTGCAAGACACCATGCGCGAAATGGACACTATTGCCCGAATGGGTGGTGACGAATTTACGATGATTCTCACTGATCAGACTGACGAACAGGGCGTGACCGTCGTGGCAGAGCGCGTACTCGCATCGCTTTGCGCACCTTTCTGTATCGACAATCACGAGCTCTATGTCACAGGTAGCCTCGGGATCAGCACATATCCTTCGGATGGCGACGATGGCGAAACGCTGGTTAGAAATGCCGATGCGGCGATGTACCGCGCCAAAGAGCGTGGTGCCAACACATACCAAGTGTATGCAGATGCAATCAATGCTGCCGCCGCTGAGCGCATGCAGACCGAGAGATCATTGCGGCTAGCCCTGGAAAACCAGGAGTTCGAACTTCACTACCAGTTGCGCGTGGACTTACGCACCGGACTGGCGAGTGGCGCAGAGGCGCTCATTAGATGGAGACACCCGCAATGGGGACTCGTGCCTCCACTGCGGTTCATTCCGGTTGCTGAAAAGTGCGGACTCATAGAACCGATTACGGAGTGGGTAATTCTTGAGGCTTGCAGACGGAACAAGGCGTGCATGGACGCTGGCTATCCGCCGATGGATGTAGCGGTCAACATATCACCAAGGTCTTTCCACCGCCTTGACCTGATGGCGACAGTGCAGTCAGCGCTGGAAATAACTGGCATGGATCCAGAGTACCTCAACCTTGAACTCACAGAGGGGACTGTTATGCAAGATCCTGATGCGGCCATATCGATACTTCGCGAGTTCAAGGACATGGGCTTACACATCTCTGTCGACGACTTCGGAACAGGCTACTCCTCCCTGAGCTATCTGCGAAGACTGCCTATCGACACAGTAAAGATCGACGCCTCTTTTGTCAGACACCTTACGACGGATCCGGATGACGCTGCCATAGCTCAGGCGATAATCGCAATGGCCCACAGCCTTCGCCTGAGGGTAACAGCCGAGGGAGTGGAAACTCTGGAACAGCTTGAGTTCCTCAGGGACATGCAATGCGACGAGATTCAGGGATATTTCATCAGCCGCCCTGTACCACACGAGGAACTCCTGGGTCTGCTGAGAGAAGGATTGCCGCCACTGGTTGACTGGATGCCAGTTGCCGCCTAGAATGCCTCTTGGAAAAGGGGCACGGGAGCGCGCGGAAGTGCTCCCCTACCGCCCTGCGTCAAGTTCAAGGCAAGCTATCAGGTGTCGGCAGTGAAGACTGTGCACCCATCCGGGTGACCGTTACACCGGCCACTCGCGCTCAGAATCTTGCCGCTTCAACCAAGCCATATCCCTCCGCCAGTTTCAATGTCATAGAGGCAGTGAAAGCATCACCAGCGGCAGTTGTGTCGACAGCTTCGACCTTGACCGGTTCGATGTATTCAGATACACCATCCGCGAACACATAGGCCCCGTTTGATCCCAAAGTGATTACCACGGCAGTAACCCCCAACCGCTTCAACTGCTCTGCAGTTGACTGCCGGATTCAACCCACTCCCGGTCTCCACGTCGCCAAGCAGTGGAACACCTCCCCCTTCCCCCTCCGTTTCGGAGGGGGTTAGGGGGAGGTATCGTGCAGCGTCGTGCTGGTTAGGCACCAGCACACTTACCTGTCTGAACGGATCGATGCTAATTGGTCGGACGGGAGCAGGGTTAAGAACCAAGCTTGTGCCAAGCAAAGCCGCCAGTTTGATCGAGTGCGCAACGGTCTCCATCCCCTGACCCTGAATCAAGTTCAGGGGATTCAGGGTCAAGCTGAAGCGGCAGTGCACCTGAACTTGATTCAGGGCAATCATGTCGCGGGCACGGTCGACGTCCTCTGGAGTCAGTTTCCGGTTCGCACCCGGCGCGACTACGATGGCGTTTTCGGCGCGCTGATCCACAGTTATCAGTGCCACGCCGCTTGCAGCATCCGAGTCTCTTGCTACAAAGCGGGTATCAATACCGACCACGCGGAAGTTGTCAACGCACATATCCCCGAAACTGTTCCCGCCAATTCTTGCGTGCAGCGCAACGGTCCTATCCAAAGTATGGCTCATACTCCATCCAACCGCTGTCCTGGAGCACAGATCCATTACGCCAGCCAGATACAGCCAGCCCTCTTGTGTCGGGATATACGTGATATCGCTTGCCCACACCTGGTTAGGCTTCATGACCACAGACTCTCTTCTGAATATGTTCCGGGCTGTAGGCAGACTGTGCTTGGAGTCGGTGGTCATCACGAACTTGGGTTTCTGCTTTGCCCGGATGTCGTTTGACATCATCAAACGCTCAACAGGACCTCTACTGCACACGACACCGTCAGCGACAAGTTCCCTGTGGACACGTGGAGAACCGTAGGTCCCACGACTCTTCTGGTGAACCCACTTGATCCTCTCCAGCAGAACCAGATTCTGAATGCACCTATCACTCTCCTACCGCACACGCCAGGCGTAGTAGCCACTTCGTGAGACAGCAAACACGCGGCACATAAGGCACAGCGGGAACTTCCCAATACGAGCATCTATCAAGGCGTACCTCACCGCTGCTCTTTCGCGAAGTACGCCGCCGCTTCTTTTAGCAGATCACGCTCCTGCCGGAGCACACACATCTCACGCTTGAGCCGTCTGTTCCCCTCCTCCAGGGTCTCTGAACGACGACTGTTGCTCCCAACGGTTTATTCGCGGCGCTTCTGCACCCAATCGCGCACAGTCCACGCATTGATGCCCAGGTCAGCCGCGATCCGCGCAACGCTGATCTTGCTATCCAAGACCAGAAGAAATCACAAGACACGAAACTCGTCACTGTAACGCATACCCATCGTTGATACCCCTTAGATATTATACTAGGGATGTCCATTATTTCGAGGGAACTCCAATCCGGGGTTTCGGCTTGGAACAGGCTGCCAGATTTGATGAGATCAAGATCCTGAAACATCGGCCTTGATAACGTCAGCGTATTGCGAATCGACAGGCAAGAGTGTATTATGATGATGGATGTGTGGAGACGGTTTCCGATGAGGGTGTTCGGAGAGAATAGAAGGGCTGCGTCCTCTTCTAGAAAACGAGACTGATGATGAGATTGTGTTTGTGTGCCATCGCATTGCTGACTATTGCTGTTTGTACCCTCCCAGGCTGCCACGCAGGTGCCGACGTGATAACGGTTGATCAGGCCAAGCAGGCCGTTCGAGCTTTCGAGGGCGATCCGGCTCTGGTGTTCTCTTCTGCTCAAATGAGCGACGACCCTGAGGACCAGTACTATGAGCTGAGATATAGCAGTCCAAATGGTGATGATGACAAAGAGTGGGATGTGGATCCCAACACCGGACAGGTCAGATCTGCAACGTACGACGGTGCCCTCTTTGGTCCCGAATGGACGGAAGAGCCATCAGGCCAGGTAACGCAATCCGCCTGTCGACAAGCCGGTCTCACTTATGTCAGAGCCCATTTCAGCGACTTCGATAGCCTGAACATGGTTGAGTCTGACCCCAAGTGGGATAGCAGAGGATGGCGCTTCTCATGGCAGGAGAAATTGACAAATGGGGCAGAGACTCGAAACAGCGTCCATGTTCAGGTCAGTGCACAGACGGGCCTCGTCCAGTATTATCGTGGCCGGAGGGTTCCTACCCCAAACCCGCCTGCTCCGCAGTTTACGCCGGAGCAGGCCATCGCCGCGGCGGCCACAGCAGCCGGCATAGTCAATGTGATGTACCACACTGACCCAGGGATGGTTGCCACCGACACGGCGGTATATTGCTCCTTTGAGATCGGGGGCGAAGACGCAAACGGAGATGGCCTACTCTACGACGCGAGTGTTAATTCCGTAACTGGGGAGGTCGAATACTCGGAACCTCCACCCGTTTCCGCCGGACCAGCTGCTGCTCCTCCGGTCACCATAAACACCAAGAAGAGGCCATCACAGGTCAACACACACGCCGAGAAGAGCCCGTCAAAGGGGAAGACCGCTCGATTCATCGCAATACGCGACCTACAGGCAACTCTCCCAGGATCATCAGTCGAGTGGCTCGGCGCGGGCGGTGTCAAGCTCACGGTGAATGGACTATCCTATGAGATGAAGCCCGGCGATAGGGCGGTCAAGGTCAACGGGAAGACCGTCATGTTGACAAGTAAGGTAATGATCAAGAACAAGAAGGTGATGATACCATTGGAGCTGGCAGAACGTATCAAAAAGAGCGCAACACCCAAGACTAGGAAAGCAGCCGGGAAGACCAAATAGGGGATCACTGTCTGACGGAGCAAGACGACGTCGTCGTTTACGGGCGTCACGGTGTTTCTTTATGGAATCGGCTGTCAAGTATGCGCAAAGGCTTCGGAGCTCCTCGGCAGGCCGCTCATAGGGGTGTCCTTACTCGATCGGTCTTAACTCCGAGACTATGCACAAAAGGCAGAGCACTCCGAAGAATACTCTGCCCCAAACCTGCAAAACAAGTCTGGCTCCGGGGCCTGGACTCGAACCAGGATCGACGGCTCCAAAGGCCGTTGTCCTGCCATTGGACGACCCCGGAAAGCCAGCTTGATTATACTTCCACCGGCCCCAGATCGTCAAACGAAGCACGAGAAGAAGCCACATCTCCTCTTCTTTGCCACCTCGATCGCGTTTTGGGTGCACCCGTTGGACCGTTTTGAATGGACAGGCGAGTGTGCTATAATGACCGGCAAGATACCGGATGCCAACATGAGAAGGAGGCGCGCCACAGATGAGCTTCTTTGAAACCGGATTTCTGGGAAATGTTGCCAGACTGACAGACGCCAAGTCTCGGAGTATCTCGGCAGAGAACCCAAACGGGGAAAAGGGGGCCGGCGCACAAACAATCCCCGATGACGCTTCCGCCGGCTCCAGCCTCGGCAAAGGATGGAAGATACGCCCTTGCATTACCCTCCCGGCGATGCTCCCAGTGCATCTGCGCTGGCCCCGGTAGTACGCGTTGCTTCGGAATGACGACGTGCGGAAGCCCCACCTTCCAGCGGATGGTGCGGACCAGCGGTCTTGCAGCCCGTGATTCACACGGATCGCGCGGATGCCCCAACCAGACCTGCGAGTCGGCGGTAGTTCTCGCAGACGGTTGAGACCACTTCGCCGCAGTTCTTTGCAGTCTTGATGTGGGTTTCATAGACCAGAGGGCCGGTGTAGTCCGCATCATCGAGAGCGCGGAGCACTTCAGCCCAGTCCAACTTGCCATCGAACGGCAGCCAGTGTCTTTCGATGCCATCCTGGTCCGAGATGTGAACGCTCACGATTCTGCCTAGCGCGCGGCGGATGAGACCGGGCACTGCTTCTGGCGGATAGAGGTGGTTGACGTCGAAGTTTATGCCGACATTGGGCAGATCGATGGCATCGACGATGCGCAGGACATCGTCCAGAGAGTTGCCTATTTCGCCACGAGGCAGAGGTTCCACAGCCGCGACAAGCCCCATCTTTCCGAGCCGATCGGCCACCTCGCGTAGTGACTCCGTCGAATGCCTGATGCCTGTCTCTCTTGCGGCAGGTCCAGAGACCGCGGTTATCCCTGGGTGGCAGACAACCAGCCCGGCTCCGAGGGCGGCAGCCATCTTGCCGGCGTCTACCAGTGCGTCGATGCCGGTCCTGCGCGCCGTGCTGTCCGGTGATGAGATATCCATGTTCCTGCCGAACGGACCGTGCACCGACCAGTACTCGACCGGCGGCCTGTCCAGCAATATTTCGAGCAGGGGCTCGTGCTCGTAGGCAAGGGAGTGGTAGCATTCGAGGGCTTCCACGTCCGACCCGGACACTGCATTCAGCACATCGCGCATGAATCCGGCCATCGCGGAGTTCTGCCCGGAGTCGAACTTTCTCAGATCACCCCCCATCTGTTTGGCGTAGCCGAGATCTACCAGCTCACCGGGCATCACGTACAAGAACGTACTGGTGGATAGCGTCAAGCCAAACTTGCGGGGCAAAACAACACCTCAAATTCACAGGCGGTAATGTCAACCCCATACTTCGCGGGCGCGTGCCCCGAAGTATGGGTC
>CAYSLA010000121.1:6785-10414 GCA_964431685.1 uncultured bacterium
GCGTCAGCGACCTGGCTTGTGCCGACTGAAGTGGGGTCGTTGCGGTCCGGTTTCATATCGTATGTGACGTCCTTGCCGTCCGCCATCACCCTGGCGACAGCCCGCTCCAGACGATCCGCCGCACCCTGGGCGCCCATATACCTCAGCATCATCATCCCGGACAGGATCATCGCTATTGGGTTGACCTTGTTCTGGCCCTTGTACTTAGGCGCGCTGCCGTGGGTGGGCTCAAACAGAGCCACACCGTCGCCGATGTTCGCTCCCGGCGCAACGCCAAGCCCGCCGACCAGACCAGCGCACAGATCCGAAAGAATATCTCCGTAGAGGTTAGGCATAACCATCACATCATAGAGTTCGGGCTTCTGCACCAACTGCATGCACATATTGTCCACCAGTCTTTCCTGATAGACTATGTCTTTGCCTCTGCCTTTGACCTCGCCTGCCAACACCGGATCAGCCTCAGCCGGTTCAAGATCGGACCATTCGAACTTGGCGCCGTAGGCCTTGGCGACTTCTCTGGCCACGCGGTAGAACAGGCCGTCGGTGAACTTCATTATGTTGGCTTTGGCGACTGCGGTGACACTCTTGCGGTTGCCGGCGATAGCCTGCTCGAACGCCAGTTTGACTATTCTCCGAGTGCCCGTGACAGAGATGGGCTTGATAGAGATGGCGGAATCAGACCTGATCTTGCCGTCGCTCATCGCGATGATCTTCGCGGCCTCATCGCTGCCCATGTCCCATTCCACTCCGGCATAGAGGTCTTCCGTGTTCTCACGGACAATCATCAGATCGACGTCTGTGTAGCGGCTGCGGATGCCTGGATAGTATTTACAGGGACGCACGCACGCATAAAGGTCAAGCTGCTTGCGCAGTGCAACGTTCACGCTTCTGAACCCGCCGCCGATTGGGGTGGTGATCGGACCTTTCAGCGCGATCTTGTTGCGTCGGATGCTGTCGAGCACTTCTGCCGGAAGAGGTGTCCCGTACTGTTCCATCACGTCCACTCCAGCATCGCGGACTTCCCATTCGATATCGACGCCTGTGGCCTCAATTACCCTTCGGGTAGCTTCGGTGATCTCGGGCCCGGTACCGTCGCCCGGGATGAGTGTAACCAGTGTAGACAAATCGGATACCTCCGGAGTGTGCATGGTTGATGGGCGGTGCTTGCCAGCATCCATTCATAAGGGCAAAGCGTTGGGGAGCAGGCCTGCGATGAGTGGTGTAAGCCCGCGTCCGAACACCTTGCCCGTAACTGAGTTTAGCACTGAAGCGGACGCGTTGTCAAACCGCCGCCCGATTCTGATGCAGGCTTCCAGCCTGCTTTCTGAGACAGCAGCGAGGTGCAGTCAGGTAATTGCATCACAAGAGTTTCGGTCTCATCGGATTCTCGCTGCGCTCAAAGGTGTGCTCACGTGCTACAGGCAGCATTTCTTGTACTTCTTGCCGCTTCCGCACGGACAGGGCTCGTTGCGCCCCACTCTTGGCCCGGTTCGAACAGGTGCGGGCTTCCAGTATTGTTCACGCGCGGGAGCCTTTGCCGGTTCCTGGGCGGTCTGGTAGCAGGCCCATTTCGCCATTTCGCGCACTGGGTCGTTAACGAACGTGTAATCTGGGTTATCAACAATCCGCGTGAGCGCCTGGTCCTCGCTTCTCTCCAGATTACGTCGCACATCCTGTCGATTAATATACCCTGGATCGATAAGGTCATCGGCGAACGCACGCTCAATCTCTTCCGCAGCGGCAACCCCACGTAAGTCACAGCAACAACTGACCAGGCAGCTCCAGACAACGCTGAACTCGCGCTCAAGCCTCCCGTGAAACAGGCTTAGAAAGTATGCCATCACTTCTTTGCGCGTCTTGACTCCTTGCGCCACGAGAGTGACGAGGGCTGTCAAAGCCGCGCTCCGCACAAATTCGTCGAGGTCCGCGTTCTCGACCATTCCACAGATAAGGCTGGTATCGCCGTCGCAGACGGACGCAAGAATCCGCCCCAGGTCTTCCGTGATGGTATCACCCAATGCGAGGTCTACGGATTCCTGGTCAGAGGTAACAAAGTCCACTATCGGCTTATAAGCGCGGTTTTCGCGGAATTTTGCCAGCAGATACAAGGCGTAAACATGGCCAGAATAGTTCGCTTGGCGTGCAATCTCGGCGATGTTCGTGGTACTGTCATCCAGGATTCGAAGCAGCTCCGGGGTAATCGCCTCACGCTGCATGGCGGCTTCTGTCATAGCCTGGGCTGGAAACACCCCGTCGTTAAGAGTCAACTCCGCAATGATTTCTGGTATGTTCACGATGTTTCCTTTCCAATCTACTCTATGGATGCGGCTCGATCACCACCGCTGTCCCATAGCACAGCACCTCGGTTGCAGAAGCGTTGCCCACTCCGGATGCGTCATATCGAAGGCCCACTATCGCGTTGGCTCCCGTTTGCAGGGCGTGTTCCACGCAGAGGGCATACGCCTGTTGCCGGGTCTGCTCGCACATCTCGGTATAGGCCGCGATGTTTCCCCCGACGATTGAATTCAGACCGCCCAGGAAACCCTGAGCGATCGTCGGCGATCGGACAACGATGCCCCTCACGACTCCCTTGTACTCCCTGATGCGATATCCATCTACCGAAAAAGTGGTTGTTACCTGCATGGCGATCCTTCCTGTGTGTCTCGGATTTCCGCCATGATACATCAGCGCATTCACAATATGCACGCAGCATGATATAATCCAGCACGTTGAAACGTGCGCTTGGAACAACGGTCCTAACGGTGTTCTACAGAGAGGAAACAAACATGAGTCTCAAGGGAAAGACAGCGATTGTGACCGGCGCCAGCCGGGGAATAGGCCAATCGATCGCGCTCGAACTGGCTGCTCGCGGCGCGTCAGTCGCGGTCAACTATGTGGCGCTGGAGGAACAAAACGAGAGCGACGCTATGAGCGTTTCCAGGGAGTGTGCCTCGCTGGGCGGCGAGTCGATCGTTGTGGAGGCCGACATCTCAAGTTTCTCCGCGTGCGAGAAGATGATCGCGGAAGTGACCGGCAAACTTGGCGGCGTGGATATCCTGGTCAACAATGCCGGCATCCTGCGCGACCGCACTCTGGCCAAGATGACTGTTGACGAGTGGCAGAGCGTGCTGAACGTCAACCTGACGGGAACGTTCAATGTTACGAAGTCTGCTCTCGCCGCGCTGATCGCCGACGGTTGGGGGCGTGTTGTGAGCCTGAGCAGTATAATCGGCGTCACCGGAGGCTTCGGACAGACCAACTACTCCGCCAGCAAAGCGGGAATCATCGGGTTCACCAAGTCCCTTGCTCGCGAGGTCGCCTCAAAAGGGGTGACGGTCAACGCCGTGGCGCCAGGGCTGGTGGACACCGGAATCCTCGGCGACATACCCGAGAACGTAATGGCTGGCTATCTTCAGAAGATACCCGTGGGGCGGCTTGCAAAGCCCGAGGAGATAGCGAAGCTGGTGGGTTTCTTGTGCAGCACCGATGCCGACTACATCACAGGACAGGTGATCGGCATCAACGGCGGATGGCTCATGTAATGGAACTACCAATATGACAAGAGTGATGTCTGCAAGGAATCGTGCATGACGCCTCCGGCTTCACCACTATAGATGAAAATGATCTGG
>CAYSLA010000122.1:0-4100 GCA_964431685.1 uncultured bacterium
CGCATATCCGTGCCGACACCCTCGGGGTTCGACCACGCTTCCGCCCCTCTTTCGAGCCTCGACAGCCAGATAGTGCAGTCCCGGCCCATCGGGTCGCCGTTGAACTCCATCATCCCGCCGCACCACGTGGCGAGCAGCGTGCCGTCGTAGCCAAGTGTGAGGCTGGGCATGTGGTTGCACTGCCTCTCATCAAACCAAGCCTGAACCCATTTTCTGCCAATTATTCTTGTCTTCATCTGTTCGATACCCTTTCCTTTCTACAGCTCTACTCGGCAGCGTCTGCCGGTGCGAGATGATTCGTAGATTGCGTCAATCACAGCCTGAGCGCGCAAGCCGTCCTCGCCGGAAACCGGCGCGCGCCGGGTATTCTCAATCGCAAGGCAGAATGCACTTATCTCTTCCTCGATATGCTCGTTGCCTTCATAGCCCACGTCGACAATGCCGTCGAGTGTACGAAGCTCGATGCTGCCGATCTTCTCTCCGCCCGTCAGCCACGCCATTGTGCCCACAGCCCGCAGCGTGCCCTTGTCCCCGCAAATCGTGTAGCTGTATGGCCTGATTCTCGAGAACGAAGTCTCCAGCGTGCCCTGAATGCCATTCTTGAACAGCATTGTGGCAACCGCGCCGTCCTCCACCCGATGTTCAGTCACGTCAGGAGTAACATATGCCTGCACACTTTCGACTTCGTCATCAAGCAGGAAATGGGCGAGGTCGATAATGTGCGGAGCAAGGTCCATCAACGGGCCGCCGCCGGAGAGCGCCCTGTCGAACCGCCAGGATGATCTGGCGTTCGGCGGAAAATAAGCACTCATCGACATATCGATGTAGTTGATCTTTCCAAGCACCCCGTCCACGATCAGTTTCTTCGCCCGTTTCTGGGCATTGCTGAATCTGTTGCAGAAGCCAACACCCAGATTGACCTTGTTCGCCTCGCAGATATCGATCATTCTCCGGCATTCGGCGGCCGTCAACCCCAGAGGTTTCTGGCACAAGACATGTTTGCCCGCCTGAGCTGCTTTGCTGACGTGATCAAGATGACAGGCATTGGGGCTGCCGACGTAGACTGCGTCTATGTCGACGCCAGCCAGCATGGCGTCAATGTCCGTGTAAAGAAGTTCGACTCCAAAGAGTTCCGAGGCGCGCTTGCGGGCTTCTGGGTCCGGATCACACACCGCTGATACCTCAACACCCTCCAACCTGGACATTGACGGCAGAACGGCGGCGGCCACAAACGCCCCAGTGCCGCATATTCCAAAACGGATCATATTGCAACAAGCCTCCAGTTAATCCTATTTTGCCGGCGCCACGCGAGTTCGGCACTCATGACTGGTACTTCGCTCTGGTTCTTGCCATCGCGAAATCGCAAATTTCGAGCGCCTCGTCTATGTCCTTATCCTGGTGAGAGTAGTTGACAAATCCCACGTGCCACTTAGAGAAGAACAGCCCATAGCGGTAGAGTTCACTGAAGAAGTAGTCGCAGTCCTCGTCGGGTATGTGTTGTATCCCGGCGACCACTGACCCTTCTCGCCAAGCCAATCGCGGCATGGAAGGTACCGGGTCTGCGTAAGCTCTGGACTCGGATCTTCCATGCCTCGCGCATATCTCGTTGAGTCCATCAATGAACCGCTGCCCCACGGCGTGAATATGTTCTACGACGTTCTTCGTCTTTATCTCGGTAAGCGTGGCTCGTGCCGCCGCCAGAGACAAGCCTTCCACGGAGAACGTCCCGGCAATTCCGGCTTTGGGCATATCATCCATATACTGCTTCTTGCCGACAATAGCTGAAAGAGGATAGCCATTCGCAATACCCTTGGAAAGCGTGGTAAGGTCCGGAGTCACTCCCAGATACTCCTGTGCGCCACCGGGAGCTATGCGAAAACCGCTCTTGATCTCATCGAAGATGGCAAGCGCTCCGTGCTCGTGAGCCACATCGATTATCCCCTGATAGTTCTCCCGCGTGAATGGCCTGGCATCCGCGGGGCATAGTATCACGGCGGCGAACTTCTCCTTGCTCTGGGCAAACAGCCTCTCCAGCCCCTCTGCCGTGCCGTCGAACTCGTGGACCTTGTCCGAAGCGTCCTTGTCAGCGCCAGGCAGATTCCAATGCTTCACGAAAATATCTGCCCATCCGTGGTAGCCGTGCCTCGCTATGTGCATTCTTTCCGTTATGTGCCTCGCGAGCCGCACCGCAAGCAACGTCGCCTCCGTGCCGGTCTTCATAAACCGAACGCCTTCGGCACAAGGAATCATCTCTGTCAGCAGTCTCGCAACGTCTATCAGCACGGGATGATTCATCGAAGACTGAAATGACGTCTGCATTATCTCGCGCACGGCATCATCCACTGGATCGTATGCGTATCCCAGGAGCACCGGCCCTATGCTGCAGAGGAAATCAATGTATTCGTTTCCATCCACATCCCACATCCGGCAGCCCTTTGCGCGGTCGAAGAATATCGGATACTCCGGATACTCAGGCTGTCTGGTTCCTTGACTCCCTCCGGGGATGTACTTCTGAGCCTCAGCCCACAGTTCCTGCGATTTATCAAACCTGAATGCGTCTTTCATAAGTACGCTACCTCCTGTCCATTCAAATAAGTACCGACCGGCTCTTGCAGGGGAGCACTTCGAAGTGCTCCCCTGCAAAATGGGAGTTCTCCCCTACATCAAGCCAGCGCCGGAGCCTCGATGCCCAGCTCCGCGGCCGCCTCTTTCACGTATTCATAGAGCTCGTTACCAAGTTCCGTATCAGGCTCGCTCTGCCTGCCTTTTTCTATCGCGTTGCGCACCTGCGTCTCCGCTTTTTCCATCAGCTCATCGGTCTGAGTATGCCCCTTGTCGTGCTGCGCTCCCGCCGAAAGGCCGCGAGGGTAGAAATCACTGAAAGGTATCCCGTCTTTCATGTACTTGACGGTATGTTCGGTGCCCATGTGCAAGCCCTGCTCGAAACGAGCATTGACTATCTCGTCGAGCCCAAACGCCTCTTCACTCACGTCAAAACCATACAGCAGTTCATTGAATTCCTTCATCGCCTCAATGTCAAGGACGGCCTGATGAGGACTGAAGACGTTACCGTTGCACAAACCGCCTATCTCAGCCGCACATCTGACATATAGCGACGAAAACAGAGACTGCGCCATTCCGAACTCATAAAGGGCCTGCATTCCCGGCTCATTGGCTTCCCTGTACCAGGTGTTGAACGCGGTATTAACCCCCAGCCCGCGCACGATTAGTTCCCACGCCGCAATGTTGCACAGGTGCGTGTGCATTCCGAAGAAGCTGACTCGAGCTGTGCGAAGATCCAGATTGCCGACGCAAAGCATGGCCATCAAACCGTACCCAGGCCGCAATACTCGGAAAAACGTAAGTCCGGCGAGAACCTCAGCCAGAGCAACAACCGCGACCCCGGATACGGTGATGGGTGCACTCATGCCACCAATCGACATCGGACCGATGCCCATCCTATCGCACGCCCCCGAATCAACACGTTCGAGCATAGTTGCTATTCCGCGTCGACCCATTCGAAACGGTGGGTTCACATATTCCATTGCCTGCATAGGCTGGTAGTAGCCGCGGCTCTTCTCAACCACTCTCGCCATCTTCTCTAGATACCGCACGTGCAGCGGCTCAGTGGGTTGTTCGTGGTAGACCGTCTTTCGGCAGTACTTGCACATCAAGGCATAGTTGTATACCGGCGCGAGTTTCTGATCGACGTCTTTGAGCATTACCGGGGGAAAAAGCGATCCCACATCGTCATACCCCTGCGCCCACTGGCACAGTTCCACAATATCGCTGACACTCGGGGCCTTTACCGTCCACTGATCCCAGTCAAAAAGGAGGTTCGCCCCGTTGCCTGGCATGAACTTCTCTTCCCTGCCGGTCGAGGAACACATGTCCTGGTAAGGCTGAGGAACAGGGCTGGTCTTCCGCATAACCTCAATGGTCTGCCGAACATCCTCCTCCGTGAACATCACTGCTCCGTTGGCTCGGTCAATCCTCGCGCCCTTGCTCTCGGCTTCTTTGAGGTAGACGCCGTCCGAGTCGTTGTCGATGCGCAAGCCTATCTGCACAACCATTTGTACTGCGGCTTCCACAAGCCGATC
>CAYSLA010000122.1:4200-10178 GCA_964431685.1 uncultured bacterium
CGTTGTTCATAGTGGTCCTTTCCAGTTCACAAGCAATCCGATGTGAGTACCTGACTTCGTCGGTTACTACGCAAGCATTCCCGTCCAGTCCCGACCTTCTCTAACCTCATCCAAAACCACACCCGCGAGCCCCTCCAGAACAGCGCCTGAGGCCCAGGGATGGGCCTGGAACCACGTGCTCGAAGGCGAGCCGTCAGGGAATCGCTCAAGAACAAGAGAATCAGTGTAGCAGAATCGTTCGCATATCATCCCCTTCTTCCCCCAGCCATAGTGGCCATCGTACGCGAGCCAGCAGTTGAGTCCCCATCTCAGAGTGTCGGCCAGTCTGGACCACAGGTAGTCGTCATTGGTAGCCTTCGCCGCATAGAGTATGCCAGCCGCTGCGGGAAGACCCATCGGGTGGACGTGCGAGTTGCAGACCGATGTAATCGCTCCACCGGTCGAACACCATTCCATCGACTTCAGCGGCTCGAGTTCGTTCACCACGTTGTACGCGAACTTCCAGGAAAACTCGTAGTCAAGGCCGATAAGCAGGTCATCGAGAAATCGCTTTTCGCCGGTCAGTTCGTGGAGCATCCGTGAGGCTTCTATCCACGCAAGTATGCCTTCCTGGTCAGGGCTCTTGCAGACATCGAGCGGCCCACCGTAGCAATTAAACCGGCAAACATCGCCCCGGTAGAAATCCATTGCTCTAGCGGCCGACCAGCGGTATCTCTTATCATCCGTTATTCGATAAAGGGCTGCGAAAGCGGGAGCATACCAGCACCCACTGAATCCGTCACCGTCGACTATCGAGCCGTCCTTCTCGCTGTAGAGATAGCCATACCGGCCATCTTCGCCTTGCACCTCCATAACGTGATCAAGCACGCCTCTGGCCGCGTCGAACCAGGTTGTCCTCGATATCCCGGCACTTTGCTCAAGAGAGTAGCCCTGCAGCAGGTAGTAGCATATCTGTCCGCCGACATATCCCGAGTGCCCGCCCCGTTCGAGCATACTTCGCCACCAACCGCGGTTGTTCCACTTGCGATGAAGAAGATCGTAGTTATCATAGAAGAGGGAGGTCTTGGCGGATATGCCGTTGACTGCAATGTTCTCCAGCACATCCCTGCCGCACGCCAGCCATTTCTCGTTGCCAAGCTTATGCCCAGCCAGCAGCAGCGGATATGCCACTCGCGTCCCCCCAGCCCATCCTGTGGCAAAACACGGACTCGGGTCGCCTTGCTCTTCCTGTTCCGGACGCAAGGTTCCGTGGAAACTGTACGCTTCCGGACAGTAGCCATAATCTACCACCGCGTCCGAAATTGCCGCTACGGCATCGGTTACGGACGCGGACGAACTCACGGGATCATACATAAGCGAATAGCAGCGCTTCAGCAAGCTCGCGGCGCCGGACTGCCGGCCCTTGTGATCGAACAACAACATGAAGAAGTCCGAACTAACCTCACCCTTTGAAAAGTCCACATAGCCTTCGCATCGAGCATGGTTATGCCCGGCAAAGTGCATTACACTGTAAGTAAAGGGGGAGTTGATAAAACCCAGCGAAAAGGAAAGTCTGCCGAGCTTCCGGCTGCTGGTGCTTATGCCGGTCTTGTCGGCCACAATCCCGTCGCGGTATCGGCAAACATCGCGTCCACCCATTGCGTAAACCGCGTGCGAGGCGATGACGGAGGTTACGGCGTGGCTGGATCTGTCCGTTCTTACCCACCATTCATCGGATATCCAGGGCTTGTCCAAGCGACGTTTGCCCAGCCGCGGATACGTCGCCAAACGACTTCCTCCTCGGGCGTTGTCTCCGTACATGAAACCGGGAACAAAGGGGAAGTACTCGGAATCGTCGGGCAGATGCCACACGAGTCGCACGATAGCATGCCCCTCACCTGTCGCGGAGAACGTGCCCGACAGGCCCCCAGATATCTGCTTCAGTTGCAGAAAGGCAGTCAGGTTGTCGCTATCTGAGCGCCACGCAACTTTCCAGTCATCGCCGTCTTTCGCTATACTGACGGCTTCATAGCACAGGCCCGGAGCTCCCATCGAAGCATCGTTATCCGGACGAAGCACGTACAACCGCAAAAAACCCGCGACACTATCGCCGTATGTCAGCGCTACACGCCCACCGTCTAACCTCCCCCTAACCCCCTCCGTTTCGGAGGGGGTTAGGGGGAGGTGTTCCTTGTTCATCGTATCTTTGTTCATTGTGTCCCTCTATGCAGAAAGCCAGTGCCACAGTTGCTTCACAGTCCCATCTTGCGGCAATCTCCTGAACTTGATTAAGGGTCATCCTCTGCGGCAATGGGATCGCTCTACCGCAATCGCTCCCAGCAGCAATGCTACCACAACCCAAAAAGACTGTCAACACGATTTTTCAGAATCTGTTCCTGGATATTTCTAGAGGCAGTTGGGGCTGTTGCCGGCAGGCTCAGAGGACTTTCTCAGAATCAGTCGGGCGGAGAAAGTCTTCTGCTGAAGCGGGATCGACGGGTTCTCGATACGGTTCTTGAGATACCCCCAGCCGATGGCGCACATTTCCTCGAACGGTGTCTGCATGGTACTCAGGGGGCACTCCAGATACTCCGTGTCGCGAATGCCATCGCAGCCAATGAGGGCCACGTCGTCGGGCACGCGGATTCCAATATCCAACAGCCCTCTGTATGCTCCAATCGCGGTATCGTCATCGACAAAGACAATTGCGTCCGGAATGCCGTGGCTTCGCGCGTGCTCCGCGATGCTGCGCCGACCATATTCTCTTCTATCATCACAGACCGCCCTCATCTCAATCACCTGGGTCGCCACGCCGTGCGCTTTGGCGCAGGCAAAGAACGACTCCACATAGAGATGAATCGGGCCAACCGCCTGCTCGCAGAAGAGACCGATGGTTTTTCTTCCAGTTCGGGAAAGATGGCGAATAGCATCGGACATAGCTGATGTGGTGTCAATCCTAACGTAGTCCGAATCGGGATCATAGAGTGTTCCCAGGAATACCGTTGGGGCAAACAGTCCATCGAGTGGAGTCTGCGCATTCCGCGAGACATCCACACAGATGAAACCATCCGCTGGAAAAGAATCGGCCTGTATATGCTTAGCCATCTTTGAATACGGCGCGTCGTTTAGAGTGAGCACATTGTAGCCATCGTTCGCGAGGAGTCGCTGCAATACACGGAGATAGGCGATTTGAAAGGAGTTCATATCCCCTGCCAGAATACCAATGGTGTTTGTGCGCCCGGTAATAAGTGCCTTGGCGATAATATTGCGCCTGTAGCCCAGTTCTGAAGCGACTCGCGTCACCCTCTCCGCAGTAGCCGCCGAAATGAACTCGTCCTTGCGACCGCTAAGCACTCGCGACACGGTGGACCTCGATACTCCGGACTCCCTAGCTACATCCAGAAGGGTAACGGTACTTGTTCTTCTAGCCAATGTCCTCTCCTCCGTCGTCACTTATGTCGCAACGATCCAGCAATTAACCCTAGCAGGTAGTTCACAAGTTGTCAATGCCACCATGCCACCGCTGCGTCAGGGGTTCCTGCAGTGGGTAACTGCGTGTCAGATCACATCCCGCATGCCAGGTATCAGACCGGCTGGTTTTGCGCAAATCCGAGTCATTCTGCAAGGAGCTGGTCGAGTAGACCTCTTCGGAGTAATCCTCAAAGTCGTCCAATTCCATTTCTGTTTCCGGTTCCCACGGCGTGGCATAAGGCGGTTCCTGATGATTGGTAGCGGGTCCCCAATGCTTTGGAGAACACAGATGCAAGAGCTTCACCGGCGATTTCCTCCAGAAAGCTAGTAGTAGCACTGATTCGACTTTCGGCTGAGCCAAACGGACTGACTCGCCGAACTCCAAGAACGACGCCTCAATCTCACGGGGCGATTGCGCAGGCGTCACTGCCAATCAGTTTGCGTTCACGCGTGCCGCGGTTCACCTCGGGGACCATCGCCGCAGCAGGAACTCGGGACGTTTCCAGGCGAGTTCGTGGTTAGCTTTGGATTCGCTATACACAACGTCGGGCAACTGTTGTTTTCGTCGAAATATGCCGAAATTGGGTATTGACAGCCGGCAATTTGTGTGGTATAGTGCATATGTAGTGCTGCGATTGTGGCGGATGGTACGCCAAGTCATCTGATGACCCGATGACTGGCGATCGTGGGGGATGGTACGCCAAGTCATCTGATGACCTGATGACTGGTGATCGTGGGGGATGGTATGCCCAGTCCTCTCATGACATGAGGACGAAGCAACCGCGGCGTCTCCCGGGAAAGCGTTTTATGAGAATAACCAACAAGAAACAACAGATAGAAATGCACCTGCGAGCTGAACTGCAGCGCGGTCGCTGGGCTGTAGGCGAGCAGTTGCCCGTTGAGGACGAGCTGATTCAGGAGTTGGGAGTCAGCCGGTCCACAATCCGTGAGGCCCTGAACTCGCTTGTGTCAGAGGGGGTAATCGTTCGCAAGCATGGCATTGGCACCTTTGTTGAGCGGATTCCTGCGTCCAGTATTGTGGTGTGCGCCTGGTTCGAGAACCTGGTCTCTCCTGCGGGATACTGGTATCGAGACCTGGTTACGGGAATTCGTGGTCTGGTAGAGAGCGAACACTACAGCTTCGACATAATCGTAGGCAACGGTCAAGCCATAGATCTTTCTGTGTCTTCCGTAGGCAAATACATTAATGGCCCGGCCTCAAGGGATTTTGTCGGGGCAATAAACATAATGCCCAACAGCAACCTCGACGAGCAGTTCTCCAACTTGGGCATACCAGTGGTGAGTATTCAGAACGGGGTTCCAGTGAGCAGGTACTCTGTGGTTCTCGACTATGATCATCTGCTGGACATGGCAATTGAGATCACCGAAGATTACGGTTCAAACGATTTCGTTGTCTTGTACACGGACGACCCGTTGGAGGTGCTGGGCGAGTCGTATTGCACGGAACGCGCTCGCTGGTTCAGAATTCTTGTGGGCGACGACAAATCGCGACTTATACCGGTTCCTTCCATACCGGATGCGTATGATGGATTCAAAGAATGGTGGGCAACCAGGCGCTCCGACACCATATTCTTCATGGATGACTCAGTGTACGAGGTGGCATCCAGAGCCATGCTGGAACTCGGAATAAGAGTTCCTGAAGATCTGAGAGTGATCACGCACGCCAATATCGG
Organism: uncultured bacterium; assembly: GCA_964431685.1. GTDB lineage: Bacteria > Armatimonadota > UBA5829 > UBA5829 > UBA5829 > CAYSLA01. The sequence goes on from CAYSLA010000122.1 coordinate 9,345, forward strand.
CAGGCAGTTCCACAATCCCATTCAGGTAGACAGGGTTGGCTTTGATGTCGGCGACGTCGTCGCGACCGCCTGGGAGATGCTGTCGAGACTGGTTAGTGGTCAGGCCGTGGACAACGGCACCGTCTATGTTTCCGGCAAGTGTCAGCGGTCCGACTCTTGGCAGTTGCATTCGCTCACGGTACCAACCTAGCAGGCTGGTGGCCAGGCGATGCACGGCTGGGGGTCGAAGACCACTGTGCGCTAAACGAATGAGATCTGAGGTGGTGAGGCATACGTTTTATCAAGTTTCGAGCGGTAAGTAGAGTAGTTCAATCGGCAAGATCTATTAACAAGGAGCAGCAAAGGAAATGAAAAATGGAGCATTGACATTCGCGCTAGCAGTATTGTGTGCCATCGGAGGACTGAGTCTTACGCCTGTTCAGGCCGCTGATGTCTACAACTGCACTTTCGAGCAGGGATCCCAGGGATCCGCGTTTACTCTCGGTTATCTGGATGGCCAGGGCGCGCCCGCGTGGACGTATGGTTACTACACGGGGGGGACCTATGAATCAGGGACAACCGTATCAAATGCCAGGGCCTATGCGGGTACGCAGTCGGCTTTCGTGGCGGGCTACACGACTGCCCAGTTGGACCTTGGCGCGCGCTATTCGCCAAAGTGGATCGAGTGGGCGTTCTGTCCTGACTTTGCCGCCGGTGGAGACAATCAGCCTACTTCTCAGTTGAAGATGTTCAACCTGAGGGGTCCAAGGGGCGATATGGTCGGCATCTACACCTGGGTGGAGAAGCAGTATGGAAGGCTCATGCTCTCGTCAAGTGCTGGGAACATTGACCTTG
>CAYSLA010000123.1:0-10139 GCA_964431685.1 uncultured bacterium
CCAGTGTCACGATAGCGGGAACCGCGTCCGACAACGTGGCTGTGGTAACGGTTTCCTGTTCGAGCGGAGTCGGAGCCAGCTCGACCTGCGTCGGCACGGACAACTGGTCGACGGTGGTAGAGCTCGGCCTGGGCATCAACACCATAACGATTACCGCCTACGACGCCGCGGGCAACTCGGCATCAGACACGATTGCTGTCACCCGGACAGATTCCAGCGCCCCCAACGTGCAGATCACCTCACCGACTGCGGACGCAGCGTATTCAACCGTCGATTCCAGTGTCACGATAGCCGGAACCGCGTCGGACAACGTCGCCGTCGTAACGGTTACGTGCTCAAGTGATACCGGAGGCGTATCGACTTGCACTGGCACCGAGAGCTGGTCGGCAGTGGTTGGGCTGGAGATTGGAGTCAACACTATCACGGTGACCGCGTACGACGCCGCAGGCAACTCGGCATCAGACACGATTGCTGTCACCCGGACAGATTCCAGCGCCCCCAACGTGCAGATCACCTCACCGACTGCGGACGCAGCGTATTCAACCGTCGATTCCAGTGTCACGATAGCCGGAACCGCGTCGGACAACGTCGCCGTCGTAACGGTTACGTGCTCAAGTGATACCGGAGGCGTATCGACTTGCACTGGCACCGAGAGCTGGTCGGCAGTGGTTGGGCTGGAGATTGGAGTCAACACTATCACGGTGACCGCGTACGACGCCGCAGGCAACTCGGCATCAGACACGATTGCCGTCACTCGCACGGACGGGGCTGCCCCGACGGTTCAGATCACCACTCCGACCGAGGATGCAACATATTCAACTGTCGATTCCAGTATCACTTTGGCGGGAATGGCATCCGACAACGTGGCCGTCGTGACGGTTTCCTGCTCAAGTGACACCACGGGCAGCTCGACCTGCACGGGCACGGACAACTGGTCGGCAGTAGTCGACCTCAAGCTCGGTGAGAACACCATAACGGTCACCGCCTATGATGCTTCGGGAAACGCGGCGTCGGACCAGGTGACGATCACCCGGAATGATGCGAGTGCTCCGAACGTGCAGATAACAGGGCCAACCAGCTCCGCGACCTATGTCACGGACAGCCCCAGCGTGCATCTTGTCGGCACTGCAGCGGACGATGAGGCTCTGGAGAGCGTCACTTGGTCCGTTTCGTCCGGCAGCACAGGCGAATGCAGCGGCACTGAGACTTGGTCGTCAGGAGAGGTTGCCCTCAACATTGGTGATAACGTAATCACGGTGGTTGCCGTCGACGCGGCCGGCAACAAGGGAACCGCGGCCATAACTGTGCACCGGACAGAGCCGGTCGCCCTTGCCATCAGCATCACTGGACCTACGGCGGACGATTCCTGCGCGCGGAACTATGGACTACTGACATTGACCGGCACTGCAAGCGGCCCCGCCGGTCTCACTCTCAACTGGGTAAACGACCGAGGCGGGTCCGGGGTGTGCACTGGGATCAGCGAATGGTCGGCAGCAGACATCGTGCTGGAAGAAGGGTTGAACGTCCTGACGGTTACAGCGGCTGATACCGCAGGCAACTGCTTGTCAGACTCGGTTCGGGTGGAATACATACCGGCGGTTCCTGGCGATGCGTGGACAGGACTGGCCATGGTCTCGCTGCCTATCATTCCCGACGGCGCTGACCCGAAGCAGGTAGTTGGCTTCTACGGCAACTACTGGCACCAGTTCGACACTGCCGCGAACAAGTACACAAGCTATCCGGACAGGGCTGTGTGGTTTGATCTGGCTGAGTCCACACCGGGCAGAGGTTTCTGGACCTGCTTTGCGGGCGTCGACCCGGTAGTGCCGGTCGGGACGATTCCGGCGCAGGACGAAGCAGTGACCATCGCTCTTCGCCCCGGATGGAACTTGGTCGGTCAGCCGTTCATCAAGTCGGTCAAATGGGATCTCGCCGCCATAATGGTTCAGCGGCCCGGGCTGGCATCAGTTTCGCTGGGCGAAGCGGGTGGTCTCGTGAACCCGTATGCCTGGGGATGGATGCCAAGCTCGGAGGATCCGCTTACCGGGGCCTACTATCTGGTTTGCGACCCGGAGATGTTCCCGGGTGCGGTAGGGCAACTTGATCCGTGGCGCGCGTTCTGGATCAAGTCGAACGTGGAGTGTTCGCTGGTGTTGCCGGCTCCGTAGAGAGCAATAGGAATGTCATGCCGAGCGACGCGAGGAATCTGCTTTCGGAAGATTTCTTCCTGCGGTCGAAATGACATGTTAGTCAACGGCTTTGGCCCCCTGCCGCAAGCGGGAGGCAGTGTTGACCGGGCGGGACCGAGCGGTCCCACAGGCGGACTCGCACTCTATGCTTCGCGGGCGTGTGCCCCGAAGCGCAGGCGAGACCGAGCGGTCACATAGGCGGACTCGCATTCTATGCTTCGCGGGCGTGTGCCCCGAAGCGCAGGCGAGAATACTCGCATCCCTCTTTCGGGAGAGGGTCGAAGCCAAGAAATACGAAAAACCGTCACTTTTCTCAGGTGACGGGGGCGTGGAGATAGAGTAACATGAATATGGTGAAAGTGTATCTCGCGCAGCAAAACGTAGGGGTGGACCCGTGTGTCCGCCCGCAAAGAAGAGTGTTCGAGTACTGGAGGCTATCTGATATGAAGCGTTTCGCTCTGTTGTTGGCGGTTGCTATGAGTATGGGATGTTTCGCGCAAATGGCCGGTGCCTATGAGTTCTGGGGCATCGACTTGGGTAAGGCCTACTACGAAGGCGGCGAGCACATCACGTTTGATGGTGTGTCCTCCAGCCACGCTGGCTACTCTGTGGGTGGGTATAAGTACACGCGGGTCGATTCTGTGTGGAGCGGGCCGTACGCGGCAGCTTCTCCCGGTGCGGACTACTCCAGGGCCAGCACTCTGTCAGATGCTATGGGCTTGTTCTTTAGAGCGGACAAAGACGCTGCGCGGTTTGCTATTATCACTGGCTCCAAACTCGGCGGAGCGACAACACCCGAAATGGGTACTGGCACGCGCCGGTTCGGCCCTGGTGACCTGATGATTAACAACGGTTCGGCGACCTACGGTGTGGGAATGCGCAAGGACGGACTCGCGTGGGCGCTTGACGCGGCAAGCACCAATCCCGAGCATCAGGTTATCCGCCCAGACGGCAGCTACGATGACATGCACGCAAGAGACACCGGAACCCTTGGGGACATCGAAGTTAACCCGGAATGGGCTCGAATGGGAAACGCCGCTTTGGAAGCCGGCAGCGATCTGGCATCAGCGTTCTTTAAGAGCGGTTCGGGGACTGCGATCGGCTCGGCGGAGGTGGACTTCGCAAGCACAGGCGTCAGCCTGTCCGGAGTTGGAATCAACATCTACACGGTCAGCGTGCCCTGGACGGCGCTTCGATTCAGTTGGGACAACTACAGCTTCGATGTATCTTGGAGACCGGACTGCGGCAACGACATAATCGACGGCAGCTTCACGGCAAGCCGGGAGTCCTGGGTAAAACCGATAGCGAGCCTTGTTCCGACTAGTGAAGGTGCTATGCCTTCGTCGGTGCCGGAGCCGTCATCAGTACTGGCGTTGCTGGCAGGAACATCGTGTTTTGGCGCAATCAGGCTGCTCCGGAGATGCTGAAACACGGCCAGACAGTCAAGCTCAGGCGAAGGCACACAGAAGGGATTCCCTTGCGTGTGCCCGCCCTTCTGCCGTTCTGGACAAACGCTCATCATGTGAGATAGCATAATAAGGAATGATCCGTTTGGATGAATATGCTGTTGACGCTTTCGTCCCAACTAAACTGAAGCACGGATATTGACCGTCAGCAACGTGTGAGGGGTACCAGCTATGACAAGAACAGTAACGCTGCTTGCGCTTGTGTTGTTGATGTCGGCGTCGTTTGCGGCCGACCCGCCCACTGACCCCATTCTCCGCATCGAAAACGGCACGCATACCGCCACCGTCTGGAGTGTCTCAGCGGACAGGGGCGAGAACTTCGTGGTGACGGGGTCAGGCGACAAGACCGTCAGATTGTGGAGCCTATCTGATCTCCTGGACGGAAGTCTGGCCGAAAACCCGGTTCCTCTCTCCGTCTATCGCGTCCCGGTGGGCGCGGGCAACGAGGGGATGATCTACTATGCTGCCATCTCTCCCGATGGCAAGTACATAGCGTGCGGCGGGTGGACTGGCTATCAGTGGGACGAGTCGGACTGCATCTATGTCTTCGACCGAAAATCCGGGCAGATAGTCAAGAGGATAGCCGACATACCCGACGTGATCCACATCCTGAAGTTTAGCAAGGACGGCAAGTACCTTGCCGCGGGCCTCGGCACAAAGGGCTTGAGGGTGTTCAAGACGGAGGAAGGTTTCAGAGAAGCATTCTCCGATACAAACTACGCCTCCAACGTGTATGGCTTGGACTTCTCAGCCGACGGTCGGCTTGCAACCTCATGCTACGACGGGTTCATACGTCTCTACGATTCCTCATTTGAGCTTTAGGCAAAGGTGGCGGGGTCCGGCAAGAGGCCGCTGCGGGTCGCATTCTCGCCCGGAGCTGACGCAATCGCAGTGGGCTATACGGACAGCACCAACATCGATGTTCTCTCCGCCGAAGACCTGGAGACACTTCTCTCCGCAGATACGAGTATCGTCACCAGCGGCAACCTCGGGTCGGTTGCCTGGAACAGCGAGAGCGAAGCCCTCCTGGCTGGTGGCAGATATGGCAACAGTGAAGGCGTTTACCCAGTATTGGTGTTCGGTTACGAGGGAGGTTTGGCTCCAAAGGTCCTCACCGGTCCCAAGAGCACCATTATGGAGGTGCAGGCGATCTCCGGCGGTCGGATACTCTTTGGCTCGGGCGATCCCGCGCTGGGATACGTGAGCGAGGACGGTGACTCATCAATCATACGCCCGTCCATATCGGACTATCGCAGTCAGACCAACATGTTCTCCATTTCAGAGGATGGAAAGAAGATAGGTTTCGGCTACAAGACATACGGGGTCGATCCGGCTACATTCGATATCGTGGACAAAGCACTTACCCACGGAGATTTCGCCGAAGAGCCGCACCTCCCCCTAACCCCCTCCGAAACGGAGGGGGAAGGGGGAGGTGTTCCGCTCTTTAAGGCCGTTCGAGAACACGCCGACCTGCAGTTTACCGACTGCTACGACAACTATGAGCCGAAGCTCAATGGTAACAAGTTGCCCTTGAAGGATTGGGAGTTGTCTCGGAGCTTGTCCATCGCTCCTGACGGGATGTCGTTTGTTCTGGCGACCGAATGGTATCTGAGGTGTTTCAACACGTCTGGCGAAGAGCTTTGGAACGCTCCGGCCCCCAGCGTGGCGTGGACCGTGAACGTCGCGAAGAATGGCAGGGTCTGCGCGGGCGCATTCGCTGATGGCACCATCCGCTGGTACAGCATGGCCGATGGCAGGGAGCTTCTCGGATTCTTCCCGCACGCGGACAAGAAGAGCTGGGTTCTCTGGACTCCATCCGGTTACTATGATTGCTCCGTCGGGGGAGAGGATATCATTGGCTGGCACGTCAACAATGGCAAAGAGAACGCCGCGGACTTCTTCCCTGCCTCCCGGTTTAGAGACACATTCTACAGGCCGGACATTGTGGCACGCGTGTTGGATACTCTGGACGAGAGCCAGGCCATCAAACTCGCCAATGCCGAAAGCACCAGTACGGCCGCCAAGGTAGACTCAAAGACTGTGCTGGAATCCAGACCTCCGGTGACGGCTATTCTGTCTCCGGACGAGGGCTATGAGACCGACCGGGACAGTGTGTCCGTGAAGTATTCCGTCCGCAGTCCGTCAGGTGAGAGCGTGTCCAAGGTGCGGGTTCTGGTGGACGGGCGTCCTGCGGTCGAGTCCGGCGAGATCAGCTTTGCATCAGCCAACGATGAAGTCACCAGGACCGTCGATGTGACGCTGCCAAACAAGGACTGCAAGATATCTGTGGTGGCGGAGAACAAGTTTGCGATAAGCGAACCGTCAGTCGTCACAGTGCGCAGAAAAGCGCAGGTTGCGACCGCGGAGCCTGAGGTGCTGAGGCCGAACCTGTATGTAGTGGCGATAGGGGTCAGCGACTATCAGAGCCCGGACGTTCCGAAGCTAAAGTATGCCGCGAAAGACGCCGGCGATTTCATCAACGCAATCACAGGCCAGAAAGGTCTGCTCTATCAGAAAATTGAGACAAAGCTGCTTACGGACAAGGAGGCAGTTAAGGACAACATTCTGGACGCGCTGGAGTGGTTGGAGAAGCAGACCACCAACAAGGATATGGCCATGTTGTTTGTCGCCGGACACGGAGCGAATAACGAGCGCGGCGACTACCACTTCCTGCCTGACGATTTCGACAAGAACAACTGGCGGCGCACCGGGGTTTTGTGGACGGAGTTCCAACTCACACTCAATCGAGTCGCCGGCAAGGCGGTGTTCTTCATCGACACGTGTGACTCCGGAAATGTTCTTGGCGGCGGTACGCGCGGCGTCGGGGATATGACTAAGGCGCTCAACGAACTGATGTCGGCGGAGAACGGGGTGGTCGTGTTTACAGCCTCATCGGGCAAGCAGGTTTCGTTTGAGAATGAGAAATGGGAGAACGGCGCGTTCACAAAGGCTCTGATTGAGGGTATAACCGGCAAAGCGGACTTGCTGGGCAAGGGAAAGGTCACCTGCTCGACCCTGAACGCATACGTGGCCGATCGGGTCAAGGATCTCACTGAGGGCCGACAGACTCCCAATTTCAGTCTGCCAAAGACAGTTACGGACTTCCCCGTTGCAGTGGTGAACAGGTAGATGGGGCGTCCTATGGAGCCTATCTGACCTATAAGACCTATGCCCTGGTTGCCTTCGGCAGCGTGAATGTAACGGTCGTTCCCGCGTGGTGGGCGCTGTGCAGCGTCATGCTGCCGCCGTGGGCTTCCACAATAGCTCTGCTTATGCGCAGGCCCAACCCACAGTGCTCCTGCGAAGGCGTTCTTGCCTGGTCAACCCTGTAGAATGCGTCGAACACGTGGGGCAGGTGCTCCGGGGGAATTCCGCGGCCGTTGTCTGTGACTGTCATGCGCACTGTCTCGCCGTCCTCAATCAGCACCCTGGCCACGGTGCCGCGTCCGGCGTGGCTGATGGAGTTGCTGAGTAGGTTAAGGAGGACCTGCGCGATCCGGTCCGCGTCTGCAGCCGCGATGACCGGATCCCCATCCTGCGTCTCCAGCGTCACGCCTGCTGCCACGGCCGTTTCGGAAAGGCTGTCGACAACCGCAGAGGCAAGTCTGCGAAGGTCCACTTCCGCGCGATTGATGGGCAGCTCCCGCAGGTCCAGTTTCGCAAGATCCATCAGCTCGCTGATCAGTCGCGTGAGGCGCTCAGATGTTCGCACCAGCGCGCTGACGGCCTTCATTCGCCTTTCGCCATCGTCTGCTACTCCGTCCTGCAAGGCACCGGCCATTGTCCTGATGGTTGCAACGGGGCTTCGGAGTTCGTGAGCCATGTCGGCCAGGAACTGTCGACGCCTCTGTGCATCGTCTTCGAGACCACGGATATGCAGGCCGATCGTGTCAGCCATACGGTTCATTGCCGCCGCAACTTGCGTGAAGTCGTCATCGCCTTCTTCGGGAACGCGATGCCCAAGATTGCCTGAGTTGAACTCGGCCGCTCCCGTAGCCAGACTCTCCAGTTTCCGGGAGAAACGCGCGCCGAGGAGAGCTCCCGCCAGCAGGGAAAAGAACACGGCCACAGATGCACGCAGCGCAAGTGCAGCCATATCTCGGTTGCCAGTTCGGTTGATGGGCGGACGAGGCGGCTGGATTGGCGGTGGTACCGCCTGGTATTGTCCTGCGGGTGGCATTGGCCGCGGCCCGGCAGGCAGCGGCTGGGGTGGGGGCGGTCCCAGGAAGAAACTCCGCAAGTCGAACCTTGGTTCTTGTATAGGCACCGGGTAGATATCCGGACGGCTCAACATCTGCCGATGGAGGGTCCGAACCTGCACATAGCTCACGTAGGACATAATGCCCGATCCCACTACCCACGTTCCCAGTGTGACCAGCAACACCGCAATCGCCAGTTGCGCGCCTACGCTAGTCCTCGGGACGAAACGCATAGCCCACCCCCCGCACGGTTACAATCGGGAAGCTCGGAGAACCCGCCGCTGACAGCTTCTCGCGAAGGTGATAGACGTGATTATCCACCAGTCGAAGTTCTCCGTAGAAATCGCCCCCCCACATTATCTTGATAAGTTCCTCGCGTGAGAAGACTGTTCGAGGGCGGCGCAGCAGCGCGAGCAGCAAATCGAATTCCATTGTGGTCAGCTCAACGCTCGTCTTGCCCACCCTGACCTGCCTGTGGTCCACAACTACTTCAAGGTCTTTGTATGAGTAGCTGCCGGGCTCTGGGGCGGCTGTCCGGCCGCGCCGCAGCATGGCCTTGACGCGGGCAACAAGCTCTGTGGCGTGAAACGGCTTGGTCATATAGTCGTCCGCTCCAATTGAAAGAGCGCGCACTTTATCTATCTCACCGTCCCGCGCGGACAGCATCATCACGTAAGCGTCTGATTCGCGCCTTATCACTTCGCACAGCGCGATGCCGTCCATACCAGGCATCATTATGTCCAGTATGATGACATCCGGGTTGTGTTCCCGAAAAGACGCGAGGGCCGCGTTTCCATCGCTGGCTGCGGTGACCCTGTAACCCTCTGCCTCCAGATACCAGGTCAGGCCGTCCGTCAGGTCTGTATCATCATCCGCTATCAGAATGTGACTCATTACGGTTCCCCCGCGAATAGGGTTTTGGATGGGAGGTATGGGAATAGTGGGAGTTATGGGAACTACGTCTTCCCATTATTCCCACTACTCTCACCATTCCCATTTCGGGTGTAAAGTTCTGCTACTTCTCTCTCGGCTCACCCTCCGGCGGGCCTGGAAGATTTGTCTGGGCCACAATCTTTCCATCCGTGATTCTGATTGCCGCGATCTGGTTTGCCCGCATCACATAGAGTGTGTCGCCCTGCAAGTCAATCGTCGCAGGCGGAGGGCCCATGGGCCTTGGCCCGAAACCGGGACCCGGACCCGGACCGCCGGGCACGGGGCCTTCGCCAGCCCGTTCAGGCAGTTCGACAGCCGGAAGAGTAGCTCTGGCCACGATCTTGAGCGTCGCGCCATCTATGCTGAAGAACTGGTCTCCGGCCACTACGAGGACTCTCTCAGCCCCGGACCCCGCAGGGGTAATGAGCATTTCGATCGGGCCGATTGGCGGTGGAGGCCCGCCGGCTTCTCCATCCGACCTGGGCTTGCCCGGTTCGATAAGCACCAGCGTAGAAGGCTCCTGCAGTCCTGTGTTGTACTTCAGAATCGTGGGACCGCGGAGGATATAGACTCCCTCTGCGCCGGCCTTCATATCGGCGCGCGGAGGCCCCTGAATCATTGGCGGCGGGGCTATGCCGGGCCCTGGTCCGGGACCCCTGTCCATCTGGGCGTGAACCACTCCGGCCGCAATTGCCGCAATCAGAGCGGCTACTGCTGCAAGTCCTGTTGCGATTGTTGTTTTCCTGCTCTTCATCGTAGTCGACCTCCTCATCAGAGTTGAGTCCGCTAACCACCGGGGATCACCCTTGAGTGTGCCGGACACCTCCTTGACGAAGCCGCGCTATGAGCAGTTCCTGACTGAAATCGCGGCATAGTCGCGATTACATCGCAGTTGTGTCGCGAGGTAGATCGGGCTACGGACACGGGAGGATCCTGTATGTTTTTCCGCGCATAGTATCGAACGCTATGATATCGCCTTCGGCTTTTGTCGCTGTGCAGTCGGACTCGACGAGAACGCGCTGGGTGCCCCAACAGTTCCGCAAGCCGCAAGTTTCACCACACCGGGACTCGATTGTAACGGCCTTGATCTCTCCACCGCGAATACCGGCTGATACCAGGAACCCGCCTCGTGCCAGCAGTTTGAACTCGGCATCCCACTCCAGGGGCCATGCCGGAAACACGCTGATGATCTCTGGCTCTCCGGGACGAGGTGACACGCTTTGAAGCAGTGCTTCCTGCAGGATCATGGTGAGGAGGCCGAGATGCTCAATCGAGTGCGCCTGATACCCCGGCGTGCCCTGCTCGAAAAAGCTGAAGCCATTGTGTATCGGTGAAAAGGCTGCACGATAACG
>CAYSLA010000124.1:0-10107 GCA_964431685.1 uncultured bacterium
CCCCGACGGATGGAAGAAGCTCTTCTCCAGCAGCGATTGGATAACCTTTGCCTTGCCGTTCAGGTCCAGTGTCGCCAGTTCGGGAAGGAAGTCTATTTTGCTTAGCTTGTCGTAGTCGGTCATGGCAAATTCCCTTAAGTAACATTTGTCGGAGATATAGTCGCCGGCGAGACTGGTCTCCGGCACGAAGCCATAGACCAGGTCGACATCAGCGCGCACGGCGTAGAGCCGCGCTTTGTCTTTGTCACCAGAAAGTGCTGGTTTTCGGTATCTGGGCCGAACTCGGTATCGGGCAGATATACTTTTATATCCGGGTTCGTCCTCTGCCACTCAAGGTTGTGGAGAGTGAGATATTTCAGCCTGCTGTTCAAGAGCGTGACTCCTCGTCCATTATGCCGTACTTGTATCCGGCATCTATCATTGCTTTGAAGTTCTCGGGCTTAACGCTTGCATGGATTGAGTTGGATGACGAGAGCATATACCTGCCGCCGGGCGAGCCCGCACGTATCGCTGCTTCAACCGCTTTCTCGACATCCTCTGGAGAGCCGTTGCAAAGAAGATCTCCGCAATCGATGTTACCCACAAGACAAATCCTGTCGCCGTAGGCGGCTTTCACTTCTCCAAGGTCCATGTTGGCGACCGGTTCTATCGGGTTCAGCCCGTCGACTCCGGTGTTGACTATGTCATCAAGAATCGGCCAGATGTTACCGTCGGAGTGCTTTACGGCAAAGGCGCCTTCTTCGTGTATGGCGTCGATCATCCTTTGCAGATACGGCAACACGAACTCCCGGAACATCTTGGGAGAAAACAGCGGTCCCTGGTTGCTTGCGTAGTCATCGCCAAGACAAATCACTTCCGCGCCGGCGCGCACTGCGTTGCGCACGATTCTCTCGTTGGTGCGAAAGACCTTCTCAAACAGTTCATGCACAAACCCGGGATCTTCGTAGAAAAGTTCAAGAAGTCTGTCCAGGCCGACAAGATACGCGCTCCACATAAATGCAGCCCTGTGATGGAAGAATATCGCGTGGCGGCCCTTATACCTTGCGACCATATCCTGAAGCACCTTTATCCTGAAACGAGCGTCCGGGTCAGGCGGGTTCCACGCGGCAAGGTCGTCTCTGGATTTTATGGGGCCACAAAGAGGGTGTGAGACCACCTGAGGACCTCCCCTGTAGCGAACTCCCCACTCATCGACATACTCGTCACCGCATTCGGAAACCTTGAGAAAAGTTGCTCCGCTGCCCACATTGTCCAAGCCCAATTTGTCGCATGCGTCCGCCACATCCATTGCGTCTGGAACTAGAGGCAGGGCGACACTCGGGTCGACAACAAACTCCACTATTGGCACGCGGTCAAGCGGCTTGCCGGTAAGAGCGGCTGCGACTCGCTCGTTACGCGATAGAGTGCACTTCAACACCATATACATACCCCCAAATCATACCTGTCCAAGATAGGTTTTCGTTCCAATAGGTCAATTGAGCAGAGCCTCCTGTTGTGGTAAGGTAAACCAGCAAGAACCAACCGCCACAAAGGAGGCCCTGCCATGAAGTATAATACGAGTCTTTTCGGTCAAATCCTGCAAGTTATTCCTCGTCGACGTTTTGCACAGATTGTTCGAACGCGCAAAACCGAGCGCCACAGCAAGGGCTTTACCTGCTGGGATGAGTTCGTTTCCATGGTCTTTTGTCACCTTGCCCAATCCAAGAGTCTACGTGAGATCAGCGACGGGCTGGCGGTCACCTGTGGCAAACTCGTCTACCTGGGCATGAGAAGCGCCCCTGCCAAGAGCACCTTGGCCTACGCCAACGCTCATCGAACCTGTGAAGTCTACTCAACCGGGATAACCTATATGAGATCTGGGCATCCCGTTCTCAACCCGATCTCTACCGCCTGCGTGCTTTAGTATGCAACATGACTGTTCCAAAGTCAACCACCTCTGGGAGGTGGGACTACATCGGTCTGGCCGCTGTCATGGCTCCGCCTCCAGCGAAACAGGGGCAGATTTGCCTCCCGCAAAGAAAATAGTGCAGTATGTTCTCGTGACTGACATCTTCTGTCAGTGTGCTGTGGTATAATATAGGTAACAACTCTAAAGGGAGGAATTTAGCGATGGGAAGAGAGTCTGCAGAGATCATCTGCATAATCGACAGGTCTGGGTCGATGCAGAGCATCCGTTCGGATGCTATCGGATGCTTCAACGCGTTTCTGGATCAACAGAAGAAGGAACCTGGGTCTGCACGTCTCACGCTGGTGATGTTCAACAGCGTGTATGATGTGGTGCTGAAGAGGGTGCCGCTCGAAGAAGTGCTGGATCTAACAGAGGAGACGTATGTGCCTATGGGCACAACCGCCCTGCTGGACGCTATGGGCAAGACTATCGACTCCGTGGCAACACGACTCATGGAGACTCCGGAAGACAAACGGCCGGAGAGAGTCATATTCGCCATTCTCACTGATGGGCAGGAGAATGCCAGCACGAGCTACACGAGGAGCCAGGTTTTCGAGAAGATTTCCAGGCATCGTGAAGCTAACGGCTGGGAGTTTACGTTCCTTGCCGCAAACCAGGATGCAATCGTGGTAGGCAGATCTTTGGGAATCCCGGCAGCGGACAGCCACAGTTTCGGCGCCACACCTGACGGAATCAAGGCAGCCTATCAAACGCTCAGTTCCGAAGTCAGCCGGAAGCGACGGATGCCTCAGAAGTAGTTCACCGCGACCTGTGCCGTCGACCAGGCTGCACAGGAACGTGTACACGGTCTCGACCTGGGTGCGTCGAGACCCGGCCTTGTTTCCAGCGCGGCAGGCGTCGCGGTGCCTGCCGTCTACTGACATGTAGAACGAATGATTGCGTAAAGGGATAGGAGGGTAAAGTAATGAGCAAAGTAATATCATCGTTGATTGGCTCGATAGCTTTTGGCGAAGTCCAGGAGCATTCCAGAATGGCTGTGCAGCCAATAGTCTGCAAGAAGAAGCCAGAGTTAGACTATCTTTCGCCAAGCGAGGCCGTTGCCAACAAGGTTCTGGCCATCAGCGAAGTGTCCGAGGGTGGATCAGTGCCGGAGTTGAGGGCTGTCAACACCGGCGAACTGCTGGTTTTGATCATGGATGGAGAGGAGCTGGTTGGCGCGAAGCAGAACCGTGTGCTGAATACCACCGTGCTTCTTCCCACGGGTGAGACGATCTTGTCCGTCAGTTGCGTCGAGGCGCACCGGTGGCATCGCACGTCGGACCATTTCTCTCCCTCGGAGGAGATACTCACGCCTTCTATGCGTGAGCGGAAACACCATCAGGTCAACCTGAATCTCGAACGCCACGGAAGCCGCAGTGCGGATCAGGGCGACGTCTGGAGGGCCGTTGAAGAAATGACTCTTCGGAGCGCGACGCCCATGTCAGAAACCAAAGCGATGCGCGACGTTTATCGACATCGGGATTTGGACCTCAGAACGCTGGCCGGGCAGTTTGCTTTGGTGCCAGGGCAGGTAGGGATGGCGGTGTTCATAGACGGTGAACTCGCGGGGATCGAGTACCTGTCGCAGCCGCGCGTGTTCGAGAGAGTGTTCAACAAGCTTCTTCGCAGTTACGCTCTTGACGCATTGATGGAGGAAGCCGGAGCAGATGGCGGGACCATAGATGCTCAGATTGCGCCGGGTATTCTGGCCGCGATCAACGCTGCCGAAATGGACATCTACGAGGCAGTCGGCACGGGACGGGAACATCGCATCACGGGCGACTGCGTGGTCGGCTCCGCACTTTCCCTGGATGATGAGGTCCTGCATCTCTCACTTCAGGCCAGTGAGAAGCAGGTTGCGTTTCCCCGGACTTACTGGGTGCAGCCCGGCAGACTGCTGGCCGGGTGCTACCCTGGCGACGGTAATCACGATGGTAACGAAGGGCGCGACAAACTCAGTGGTCTGCTCGATTCCGGAATACGGGCAGTGGTTAACCTGATGGAAAGAGGTGAGGTGAACCACTCCGGCGAACCGTTTGTTCCATACCGGAGTAAGCTGGTTGACATGGGGATCGAGAGAGGTATACCCGTAGTTGTCGTGCGCAAACCCATTCGAGACGTAGATGTCCCAACCAGAGAAGGAATGAAGGCCATCTTGGACAAGATCGATGCGCTACTGGCTATGGGGCCGGTATATGTCCATTGTTGGGGCGGAAGAGGCCGCACGGGCACTGTGGTTGGCTGTTGGCTGGCGCGGCACGGAATCGCCCGAGGGGATCAGGCCATCGAGCACATCAACAAGCTGCGGCGCAAGGACCCCACCCGCCATAGACCATCTCCGCAGACGCACGCTCAGCGTGAGATGATCCGAACTTGGAGGGAGAATGAATAGGAACCTGGATGCGAACGCCGCTTATCACGAGGTTCTATCACGTGCCCAGGGTTGTCTTCTTGGCCAGTTGGCCGGGGACTCCCTGGGCAGTCTGGTGGAGTTTCAGACTGCTGAACAGATTGCGCGCCGGTACCCGAGTGGGGTGCGGGAGCTTGCAGACGGCGGCACCTATGACACAATCGCTGGCCAGCCGACCGACGACTCCGAAATGGCGCTGATGCTTGCTCGCACGCTGGTGGAGCGTGGCGCTTATGACCCGGACGCGGCGTTTGCTGCATACACATCCTGGCTGGACTCGAAGCCGTTCGATTGCGGTTTCACCACCAGTGCCGCTCTGGGTGGGTGTCCGAACCTCGAAAGTCAGGCGAACGGTGCAATGATGCGGGTCAGCCCGCTGGGGATATTCGGCGCCGGATTCGATCTCGAACAGGTCGGTGAGTGGGCGAGGCAAGATGCGGGTCTGACTCACCCGAACCCGGTCTGCGTGCAGGCCAATGAACTGTACGTGAAGGCTATCGCTCTTGCGATCAGCACCGGTCAGGAGCCTGATGCATTGTACAGGCAGATCGTGGCCTGGGCGCAAGAGAAGGACATAGACCCAAAGCTGAGGAAATGCGTAACTGATGCGGAAGAGTCGCCGCCCGCGGACTATGTGAGCCAGCAGGGATGGGTTCTTATCGCATTCCAGAACGCTTTGTGGCAGCTTCTGCACGCCGAGAGTCTGGAGGATGGAGTGGTCGATACAGTCATGCGCGGCGGTGACACCGACACCAACGCAGCCATCTGTGGAGCGCTTCTTGGAGCAGTTTACGGCCGCGAATCCGTGCCGGAGCAGTGGGTCGAGAAGCTTCTCACCTGCCGTCCGTCATCTGATGATCGGCGGGTTCGCAATCCACGGCCGGAGTGCATGTGGCCTTGTGACGCACTGACTCTTGCCGAGAAACTGCTGTCGGCGTCGGGGGCGTGGACATTAATGTCAGAACAAGAAGGAGGTCAAGATAATGCCTGAACACGAATGCGATTTGTTTCTGTTTACGAGCCATAGTCCGTACTTTGTGGATCGAACACTTCCCAGGTTTGCGCAGGAATGCTGGCTTAACCCGCATGGATGGGGGATAGGATTCTATACGGACGGCAAGGCGAGGGTTGTGCGCTCGGAAGAACGGGCAGCGCCGCGCGGCGTGCCGAGCCGCGAGTTCGTGACCGCTGCTAATTCGATTGCGAGTCCGGTCATCTTGGGGCACGTACGTTGGGCGTCTATCGGCTCGGTGAGGCCTGAGAACAATCACCCATTCTGTCTCAACTTCCTGGGCTACGATTGGCTGCTCATACACAACGGAACATCAGGAGGCCGGATTCCCGTTCGCGCGGACGATCGTTTGCTCGGCGAGGCAACCAATGACTCAGCACGGGTCTTCGAGTTTATCAGGCGGCGCATGATAGACTACTGCGGGTCCAGCCCTATGCACAGCCTGACTGAGGCCTGCAGCAGGGCCTATTCCGCGCTCCTCAGGGAGGATCCTCTCGGAACATATAACATAATTCTGTCCAATGGGCATCTGACGTTCGCGTTTTTACATCACCGGCAGTTCTATGTGTTAAACAGACTGAAGGTCACTGGAGATGTCGCCGTAATCTCCACAGAGAGACTGACTGCTGAGCCGTGGGTGCAGATACTGCCCCCTGCCCACAGACCTGCCAAGATGCTGGTGTTCAGCGGCCCGACCCTGGTGCTCAACCGATCGGTCGGGCCGCGGTAGAACTCATTGTGATGATGACTGCGAGCACCAAGAAGAACACTGTCACCGCAACGGAGATTTCTTCCTCTGCTCGGAATGACAGTGCGTGGGGCAATCGTGCTCCTCGGGAATTTTTTCGGACCAGCGATCGAGAATGCGGATCAAACGACTAACGTGATTATTGGAGGAAACATCAATGCCAGAGTTCATACGAGACTTGGACGACGACCTTATCGAGAAGCTGCAACATGAACAACTGTTTCAAGAACACCTCTTGGGAGACATCAGAAGTGGAGAGGTGTTTCCCGCTATTAGGAACAATAGAGTCGACTTTTACTATGGTGGTGGCAAGCTCTTCGCCTACACAACCGAAGGGTTTGTCACGCACATCAAGTATGCCGCAGTATTTGAGGGCGAGAAGAACTACGTGAAAGAAAGCGACCTACCGAACCTGAAGCATATCGACTGCTTCGCTAGCAGATATGACAGAATAAAAGAGAACTGCGCCCGCTATGCTGGTCGAGAAGCTCAAGGTGTCTCATCGACATTCGGCGCATTTGGCAGTTTTGTTCGTGGCGAAGACCCACGCATCATTCCACTCGACATCGAGATAAGCTTTTCGGCTGAGAAGGCCGATGCTGATGCAGAACCCTTCGAAGCCGACTCCTCCATACGGACGACGGATCGTATCGATATCCTTTTCTATGATACTGAGAAACGCGTCCTGCGGTTCTGCGAGGCAAAGCATTTCACCAATAGTGAGCTCTGGGCACCGGCAGGAAAGAACCCCAAGGTCGTAGGGCAGCTGGACAGATACAAGAAGCAGATACAAAAGCAGATACAGAAGAAGAATTGCCCATTATTTACGGTGTACGCGACCTACGTTAAGCTCTTGAACCAACTGCTTTGTACCTGCCTCCCCGCCCCGGAAATCGACGAGAGTATTCTCCTGTTTCTACTGATATTCGGGTTCGACGCCGCCAAACTGAACGGCAAACTCAAAACCCAGTTGCTCAAAGACGGCAGCCTGAAGGATCACTACTATTATGCTATCGGTGATATCACGGGCATCAAGTTGGAGAATATGTGGAAATGCACCAAGAAGGGTAAGTAGTCTGTGCTTTCATTGTGCTCATCTGAAACCGTGGTCTGGAGGATGTAAGATGGAACTAATCGTTCACAGAGGCACAAAACAGATTGGCGGGTCGTGCGTGGAGGTGCGGTCCGGGAGTGATCGTATCCTCCTGGACCTTGGCCTCCCGCTGCCCTCTGGAGATGACGACCAGATAGAGGCGGGTCAGTCAGTTCGTGACCTGTTGGCCTCGGGCGTGCTGCCGCCCATCGACGGGGTGTACGATGGCAGCGCGCCGGATGCGCGCGGCATAATCATGTCGCACGTCCACCAGGATCATATTGGGCTTGCCGAATATGTCCATCCTGACATTCCAGTGTATGCCACCGAGGGTACGTGGGCGCTGTATGACGCTATGCGGCCGTTCGTGCCGCAGTCCGGCAACATCGCGACCCGCCGCACCCTGGTGAAGAAGGAACCTGTCGAGTTCGGGGAACTCGAGGTGACGGCATATCCAGTGGACCATTCCGTGCCCGATGCTGTTGCGTTGGTCGTGGAAGCAGATGGGAAGCGAATACTGTACTCCGGCGATCTGCGGGCCCACGGCCGGAAGGCCTACCTGTACGAGCAACTAATCAACGAGCTTGCTGGGACGATCGACCTTCTGCTGCTGGAGGGCACGACCGCCGGTCGCGCCGGGTATGAGCCTGTCACGGAGAAGTCCCTGGAAACCAAACTGGCCGATCTTCTTGAGCAACAGGAGCACCTCTCCCTCATCATCTGTTCGGCGCAGAACCTCGACCGCCTGGTGACCATCTACCGTGCCGTCAAACGGACGGGCAAGACCATGGTGATCGACCCATATACCGCGTACACGCTCCACCAGCTGTCCTGCATATCCGACAGCCTGCCGCAGTGGCATTGGGATCAAGTCCGCGTCGTGCCCTGGGGCTACCAGTGTCAGCGCCTAAGGGATGAGGGGCAGTCCGGTTTTGTCAAAGCGATTGAGGCGGGGCGCAAGCTGACCGGATGGTGCGGGATGAAGAAGTTCAAGAGCGACATCGTGCTGCTGATGCGTTCGAACAGAAAAGTCGCCGACCTGGAATCGCATTTGGGGGAAGAGATACGAAATGTGCAGGTGATTTGGTCGACGTGGTCGGGATACTGGGAGGACGATGGGTATGTGCGCCCAATGTGCGAGAGACACGGGATTCAACCGATCAAACTGCACACCGGCGGTCACGCGTCGTGGAGTGATTTGCAGCGCTTCATCAAGGGAATCCGGCCGGGGACGGTAGTTCCCATCCACACTGAGCATGCTGAACACTTCGCCGAACAGCTTAGTAACGTACGGTTGCTCGATGACGGAGAGGTGCTGGCGATCTAGTGTCGGCATCTTCCCAGGAAGAACAAAGGAGGAATTCGATGGCGTTCTATGCGGTAGGCGACATTCACGGATATCTTGACAAGCTCAAATCCCTCATCGACATGCTGCCCCTAACGGCCGACGACAAGGTTATCTTCCTCGGCGACTACATCGACCGGGGGCCGGATTCGAAAGGTGTGATATCGTTTCTGCTCGAGATCAGAGAACAATACGACTGCGTGTTCCTTATCGGAAACCACGAGCATATGATGCTTGACTACATGCAGGGGTGTCTGGTGTATGATCCGAAGATATGGATGTGGAACGGAGGCGATCGTTCTCTGCAGAGCTATGGGATTGAGCACGCCGCGCCCGGCGAACTGGATATCCCTGGCGATCACCTTGGTTTTCTCAAGAGCCTCGCGTACTATCATCAGGAGCCGGGGTTTGTCTTCGTTCACGCCGGTCTGCAACCCAACCTGCCGCTGGAGCAGAATCGTTGGACGGAACTGCTGTGGATCAGGAGCGCATTCTACCAGTCCGGCTGGAACTGGCCGGAGGGAGTGGTGGTGTTCGGCCATACGCCATTCACGGAACCGCTGGTCGAGACCAACAAAATCGGTATTGACACCGGGTGTGGGTGGCGCGGTTCTCTGACCGCAGTGCGTCTGCCGGAGATCGAGTTCTATAGAGCCGGCAAAGGTACGAACAGCAAGGCTTGAGGTGATGCCGCGCCGGTGCGAAGTCTTTGATTGTGCAGCTCAGATAGGAGGGCAATGCCACCCGCATGCGTATGGCTTGCTCACTTCCTCACGCTTCCGACGCAATCGACCAACTTGCGGCAGGCGGAGCTAAGCATCCATTCGTCACCTCCAACGAGGAGCAATTTGAAACCTTCATCCAAAAAACGCTTGTAAGTGTCCGGATTGTACATGTCACCGCCGTAGATGCAGGTTCCCAGCGGCTTCTGTGCAGCCCTGGCCGCGCGGACCACCTCACGCTCGGCATCCTTGAACTTCGGATGATCGAACTGCATCGGGATGCCCAGTGAGATGGACAGATCCACCGGCCCAATCACAAAAGTGTCCACGCCCTCGGTTGCCAATATCTCATCGCAGTTGCGCACCGCCATAGGTTCTTGCGGAATCCGGCGCCGCCGCCGACCGAGATATAGACGCCGTCGGCGAAATCGTCGGTGCTGGAGCTGAAATAGCCGGTGATGTCGCACGAGTCCATCACCTTGCCGTCCAGCGTCCACGAGCAGGTGTTGGCATCGTCCGAGAGCATGATGCCTTAGCGATGCCTCCGAATGACACCGGGGCTCCCTGTTCGGCCTTCATCAATCGGATAGCGCAGGGCGGAAAGCACCGTGGCGTTCGCGGGTGGCGATCACACCATAGGACATCACCCCCGGCCCTTCCGGCTGCGTGGTCTCGGAATCGATGACGAAGCCCTCTTTACCCTGCGTCACGCTGTGAATCCAGTCGGCGCTCCAGTTGTTGATTGGGCCTGGAGCCCACACTTGTCGTCGCGCGGACCACCGCCAAACGTAGAAATGGATTTCCAAGTTACCAGTCAACCAGTACGCAA